>NZ_JBWKFM010000011.1:0-182211 GCF_056434285.1 Streptomyces sp. NPDC044063 | reverse complement strand
GGGCCAGGCCGACCAGGTAGCCGATCAGGCAGAGCACCAGGGCGTAGCGGCCGGTGGCGTGGTCGGCGGCGCGCAGCTCGGCGCGCCGCTCGGGGCCGTGCCGCTCCGGTCTGGCGGGCAGGGCGCCGGGCGGGCAGGGCTCTATCTCGCTGCCGTCGACGGGGTTGAGGGTCAGCAGGTAGTCACCGCTGACGAGCTGGACGACGCGGACCGGACCCTGGGCGGCGGAGACGTCCGGCGCGGGCGCGGATTCGCGCGGCGGGCGCTGCGGGGCGCCCGATTCCACCGGGGTCCGCTCGTCGTCGTGGAATTCCTCGGATCCCCGGTTCGTCGGGTCCATGGTTCAGAGCCCCCAAGATGCGTGGCGTGCCGTCGTGCCCTCCGGCCTGTCCGCACTCCTTCGATCGCCGCCCGGGGCGACCCGGCCGTCGATTCCGGTCCGGTGCCCGCCATGGGCTGTCGTAGGCGGCGGGAAACCGAACAGACCTTGCCACAGTATCTATGACGGTGGGGGTGCCACGGCGCCATGGGACGTCACAGTCTCATGAGGATCGGGGTACTCGAGTCCCAGGGGGCTCATCGAACCCGCCCGGCGCCCCGGGTCACGGACGGGGTCTCAGACGCGCGGCAGCGGGCGCCGGGGGCAGTCCTCCTCGATGGCGAGGATGCGGTGGAGGCGCGTGGCGACCAGGAGGCGCTGCATCCGGTCGGGCACCCCGCGCAGGACGAGCCGCCTGCCGGTGCGCCCGGCGCGGCGGTGGGCCCCCATGATGACGCCCAGTCCGGTGGCGTCCCAGGAGTCCAGCTCGGTCAGGTCCAGGACGAGGTCGCCCCGGCCGCCGTCCAGTGCGGAGTGCAGGACCGTACGGGCGTCCGCCGCGCTGCGGACGTCGAGGCGGCCCCCGACGACCAGTTCGGCGTGATCGCCCCTGATGTGCATATGCGCTCCCGGGAGTGGTGCCTGATGTGGATGTGGCTCTAAAGAACTGACTGCCTCTCACACCACAAAGTTGCCGCCTTCAGGCGAACCCATACCAAGTTCACCCCGCCGGGTGAACTTGGTATGGGCCGGACCCTCAGTGCTGGTAAAAGCCCTGTCCGCTCTTCCGGCCGAGGTCGCCGGCGTCGACCATGCGGCGCATGATCTCCGGCGGGGCGAACTTCTCGTCCTGGCACTCGGTGTAGATATTGCCCGTGGCGTGCATGAGGATGTCGACGCCCGTCAGGTCGGCGGTGGCCAGCGGGCCCATGGCGTGACCGAAGCCCAGCTTGCAGGCGATGTCGATGTCCTCGGCGCTGGCCACACCCGACTCGTAGAGCTTGACCGCCTCGACGACCAGCGCGGAGATCAGGCGGGTGGTCACGAAGCCGGCGACGTCGCGGTTGACGACGATGCAGGTCTTGCCGACGCCCTCGGCGAACTCACGGGCCTTGGCGAGCGTTTCGTCGCTGGTCTTGTAGCCGCGCACCAGCTCGCACAGCTGCATCATGGGCACCGGCGAGAAGAAGTGGGCGCCGACGACGCGCTCGGGGCGCTCGGTCGCCGCCGCGATCTTGGTGATCGGGATGGCGGAGGTGTTGGACGCCAGGACGGTCTCGTCCTTCACCAGCCCGTCCAGGGTGCGGAAGATGTCCCGCTTGGTGTCGATGTCCTCGAACACCGCCTCCACGACGAAGTCGGCGTCGGCGGCCGCGTCCATGTCCGTGGTCGTGGTGATCCGGGCCAGCGCCCGCTCGGCGTCGGCGGCCTCCATCTTCCCCTTGGAGACGAACTTGGCGTACGAGGCCTCGATGCCGTCCTTGCCCCGCCGCAGCGCGGCGTCGGTGACGTCCCGGAGCACGACGTCCCACCCGGCCTGGGCGGAGACCTGCGCGATCCCGGAGCCCATCAGTCCGGCGCCGATGACGGCAAGCTTCTTGGCCACCACTGTCCCCTTACTCCCTGTGCACGTACCTGTTCGTTTCACCGCTCTCCGCCCGGAGATTAGCGCCCGTTGACGCGCTGGTGGGCGGTAAGAGATGCGCGTCACGTCCCGGATGACGGACGTCACACCGGGGCGGCCACGCGGTATGTCCCACGGTGCAGTTGGGTCACTTCCGTCACACGGATCACAACATCCGGTGCGGCGCGGGGGGCTCACGGCCAGGGTGCGTGACTAGGCTCGTCCCATGGTCCATCTGACGCGCATCTACACCCGCACCGGCGACGACGGCACCACCGCCCTCGGTGACATGACCCGCACCGTCAAGACCGACACCCGCATCGCGGCGTACGCCGACGCGAACGAGGCCAACGCCGCCATCGGGGTGGCCGTCGCGCTCGGGCAGCTGCCGGAGGAGGTCGTCACGGTCCTCGTCCGGGTCCAGAACGACCTCTTCGACGTGGGCGCCGATCTGGCCACCCCGGTGGTCGAGGAGCCCACGTACCCGCCGCTGCGGGTCCAGCAGTCCTACATCGACCGGCTGGAGGCCGACTGCGACCGCTTCCTGGAGGACCTGGAGAAGCTGCGCAGCTTCATCCTCCCCGGCGGCACGCCGGGCGCGGCCCTGCTCCACCAGGCCTGCACGGTGGTCCGCCGCGCGGAGCGCTCCACGTGGGCCGCGCTGGAGATGCACGGCGACATCATGAACCACCTGACGGCGACGTACCTGAACCGGCTCTCGGACCTGCTGTTCATCCTGGCGCGGGCGGCGAACAAGGAGGTCGGCGACGTCCTGTGGGTGCCGGGCGAGAACCGCTGAGCCAAGCGCCGGACGGGCTGATCCCAGCCCGTCCGGCGCTTGGCGCGGGCGCTACTTCAGCCCGCTGTCGACCGCCGACATCAGCGTGCCGCTGTCGCCCGACATCTCCCAGATCATCACGCCGCCCAGCCCCTTCGACCTGAGCCAGGCCGTCTTCTTCCCGATCGACCAGGCGTCGTCGAAGGTCCACCACTGGCCGCCCGCGCCGGTGTAGCCGTACGTCGCGACCGCCTGCTCGTCGTGGTGAACGGTCAGGTTCGGGACGGAGGCGAGGAGGTTGTCGTAGCCGCGCGTGCCCGACTCCTCCGGGAACTGGCCCGGTGCCGCGCCGCCCGCGCTCTGCCAGGTGCCGTGGGCGCCGCCGTCGGCCACCTGCTGCCAGCCACGCCCGTAGAAGGCCAGGCCGAGGACGACCTTGCGCGGGTCGGCGCCGGCGTCCAGGTACGTCCGCACGGTCCGCTCGACGCTGAACTTCGTGTCGTACGGGTCCTTGGCGTCCGGGTAGAGGTTGCCCTGGTGGCCGGTGCGGTGGGGCTCCCAGCTGTTGTCGCTGCCGGAGCCGTGGAAGTCGTAGCCCTGGACGTTGGCGAAGTCCATGGAGTCCAGGACGCTGGGCGTGCCGTCCTTCGTGGTGATGTCCCAGCCCGCCTCGATCTTGGCGGGGTCCGCCGGGGTGAAGGCGGTGAGGAGGTACTTCCGGCCCGTCGTGGCGCTCAGCGCGTCCAGCTGCCTGCGGAACTCCGCGAAGAGCAAGGTGTTGTTCGCCTTGTCGTCCTTGGAGACGTGGTTGCCGGCGTGGCCCTCGGAGCCCGGCCACTCCCAGTCGATGTCGAAGCCGTCGAAGATGCCGGCCGCGACGCCCTTGCCGCCGCGCCCGTTGGTCACCGGCAGGTCGCCCTTGAGGTACATGTCGACGCAGGACTTCACGAACTTCTGCCGCGAGGCGTCGGTCTTCGCGACGTCCGAGAAGTACTTGCTGTAGGTCCACCCGCCGATGGACATGTTGACCTTCAGCTTGGGGTACTTGGCCTTGAGCTTCCTCAGCTGGTTGAAGTTGCCGGCCAGCGGCTGGTCCCAGGTGTCGCCCACGCCGTCGACGGACTCCCCGGCGGCGAAGCCCTTCTCGTAGTCGGCCCAGGAGTCGCCGGCCCCGTCGCCCTGGGCGGGGTCCTGGGGGTTGGGGCTGGTGGCCTTGGTGACACCGTTCAGACAGGTGAGGTTGACGGGGTCGATGTTGGAGAACGAGTAGTTGATGTGGGTGAGCCTGCGGGCGGCGCCGGTGGTGTCGAGGGACTTCACCGTGTAGCCGCGCCCGTAGATGCCCCACTGCACGAAGTAGCCGGCCTTCACCGGGTCCGTGCCGGGCTGGGGCTCTCCTCCCCCGCCGGTGGTGCGCACGGTCAGCGGGGCGCTGGCCGGGCCCGTCCGGTCGGCGGTGTCCCGGGCGACGACGGTGTAGGTGTAGTCCGTCCCCGGCGTCAGCCCGCTGTCGGTGTACGCGAGCTTGGCGACCGTGGCCGCCTTCGTCGTGCCGCGGTAGACGTCGTAGTTCTTCACGCCCTTGTCGTCGGTGGCGGCGGTCCACTTCAGGGCGACGGAGGTGTCGGTGACGGCGGTCGCCTGCGGGGTGCCGGGCGCTGTGGGCGGGGTGTCGGCCGACGAGCCGTCGCAGGGGCCGCCGTCGAGCCGGCAGCCGGCGGGGCCGCCGTCGCCGGCCGCGACGAACCCGAAGGTGACGCTCCCGCCGGGTGGGATGGTGCCGTTGTACTCGCGGTTCTTCGCCGTCCAGTGTGTGCCCGCGCCGCTGACGAGCGCGTCCCAGTAGGAGCCGACCGTGGTCGAGGAGGGGAAGTCCCACTCGACGGTCCAGCCGTTCACGGGCGCGGTGCCGGTGTTCCGCACCGTCCACTCGCCCTGGAAGCCGGTCCCCCAGTCGGAGGTCTTCACGAACGTCGCGGTGGCGGAGGGGGCCGCCGTGGCGGAGGAGGCCGCCGCCGCGGGGGCGGCGGGCCCGGCCAGGGCGGCCGCGGGGAGCAGCAGCGCGGCACAGGCCGCCACCACCGCTCCGGGGAAGAGGCGTCTGCTACGTCCCGAGGTTCCTGTGCGCATGGGGCTCAAGGGGGTCTCCCCGAGTGAGATCCGGACAGGTGGGGGGTGCGCTTGTGAAGGGAGCGTAAGAAGGTCCGTACCAATGGTCAAGAGGTCTGGACCAGACCCAACTCCCGGGCCAGCACCGCCGCCTGCACCCTGCTGCGCAGCTCCAGCTTCCCCAGCAGCCGGCTCACATGGGTCTTCACCGTCGCCTCCGCCATCCCCAGCCGCCGCGCGACCTCGGCGTTCGACAGCCCCTCCCCCACGCACACCAGCACCTCCCGCTCCCGGCGCGTCAGCACGTCGAGCACGGCGGGGTCGGGCCCGCCCGGCACCCGAGCCGGCCCCGGGCGGGCGAACTCCGCGATGAGCCGCCGGGTGACGACGGGCGAGATCAGCCCCTCGCCCCGGGCCACCGTCCGCACCGCCGTCACCAGGTCCGCCGCCTCGCTGTCCTTCAGCAGGAACCCCGCCGCGCCCGCCCGCAGCGCCCCGAAGACGTACTCGTCCAGGTCGAACGTGGTCAGCACCAGGACGTCGGCCAGCCCCTCGGCCGTGATCGTCCGGGTGGCCGACACCCCGTCCAGCCGCGGCATCTGCACATCCATCAGCACCAGGTCCGGACGCAGCTCCCGGGCCAGCCGGACGGCCTCCTCGCCGTCACCCGCCTCACCGACGACCTCGACGCCCGCCGCCGAGCGCAGGATCAGCACCAGCCCCGACCGCACGGCGGCCTGGTCGTCCGCGACCACGACCCGGATCATCGCGACTCCTCCTCGTCCACGGGCAGTTCCGCCCGTACTTCCCAGACCTTGCCGTCACCCGCCGGCGGGCCGACCTCCAGCCGCCCGCCCAGCAGGTCCACACGTTCGCGCATCCCCGTCAGGCCCGCCCCGGCGCCCGGCGCGCGCGGCCCCTCGCGGTCGCCGAGCGGGCTCGCCACCCGCACCGCGAGCCGGCCCGGCCCCCTGGACAGCTCCACGGTCACCGCGCCCGGCGCCGCGTGCTTGACGACGTTGGTCAGCGACTCCTGCACGATGCGGTACGCCGCCAGCTCCACCGGTACGGGCAGCGCCGCGGAGCCCCGCTCGTCGCGCAGGGCGAAGGAGAAGCGGTCGTCGCGCACCGCGCCGCGCGCCTGGGCCAGCAGCGTGTCGAGGCCGTCGAGCCGTGGGGTGGGGGCGGGTTCGTCCCGGCCGGCCGCGTCCCGGAGCAGCCCGATGAGCCGGCGCATCTCGGCGAGCCCCTGGACGCTGTTCTCCCGGATGACGCCCAGCGCCTCGCGGGAGGCCCCCGGCTCGTCGATCGACAGCGCGGCCGAGGAGTGGATCGCGATGGCCGACAGGTGACCGGCCACCATGTCATGCAGCTCGCGGGCCATCCGGGCGCGCTCGGCACCGACCGCCTCCCGGCGGTCCATCTCGGCCAGCAGCGCGGTCCGCTCGGCGGTGAGCCTGGCCGCCTCGGCACGGTCCCGGTGGACGCGCACCCCCACGCCCGTCCAGGCGGGGACGATCGTGACGACGGCCACGCCCATGCCGATCAGCAGCGCCTGCGGCTCCCGCATGAGGACGACCGCGGCCAGCGTGCCCAGCACGGTGAGCACCTCGGTGGCCCGCGGAAGGAGCCGGTACGCGGCCGGCGGCCCGTACAGCACCGACGCGTAGACGAGGTCGGTGAACATCGCGACGTTGGCGACCAGGCTGCCCGCGCAGACGTCCAGCGCGAGCGCGCACGTCCCGACGGCCAGGGCGGCCAGGGGCGCGCGGCGCCGCAGCAGCTCGGCACCGGCCAGGACGAACAGCGACACCAGCGCGAGCCGCTTGGACAGCCCCGCTTCCGACACGCTGCTCAGCCCGAGCGCGTAGAGCAGGAGACCGCCGAGCAGCCCGGTGAGCGCGATGAGGGTGGCGTCCCGATCGGGCGGACCGAGCACGGGGAGACGGACGGGCATGGGTCCATCACAGCACGTCGGAGGGGGCGCGGACGTCGGCCGCCGGTGCTTTCCACACACTCCGGCTACATCGAAGGATGCAGTCGGGGATCGTCGTGCGAGACGACGGAATGCCAGGTCACCGACGTGACGATGGTGGGGAGGGAAGGGAGAGATCTGTGATCGTCACGCTGATCGTCGCGTGTGAAGCGGGCTTCTGGCTCCTGCTGGCCGGCGGGCTGTGCCTGCGTTACCTGGCCCGGATGCCCCGGGCGGGGATCGCCGTCCTGCTGCTGGAGCCGATGCTGGAGCTGGTGCTGCTGATCGCCACCGCGGTCGACCTGAAGAACGGCGCGGCCGCCGACTGGAAGCACGGGCTGGCCGCGGTCTACATCGGGTTCTCGGTCGCGCTCGGCCACAGCACGATCCGGTGGGCCGACCAGCGCTTCGCCCACCGCTTCGCCGGCGGTCCGCCGCCGGTCAAGCCGCCGAAGTACGGCAAGGCACGCACGGTGCACGAGTGGAGGACGGCCGGCAAGTGGATCCTGGCCGCCGTGATCGCCGCGGGGCTGCTCCAGGGTGCCGTCTGGTACGTCGGCGACGCGGGCGACACCAGCTCACTGCGGAACTGGCAGAGCAAGATGCTGTGGGTGATCGGCATCAACCTGGTCATCGCGCTGAGCTACACGATCTGGCCCAAGGAGCCGAAGAAGGACGCCGCCAAGGAAGAGCTCGTGGAGCGGACCTAGGCGACGTTGACCCTCTGCCCGGGGGGCGCGGCCTCCAGCCAGGCCAGGAAGCCGGTGAGCGCGTCCTCGCTCATCGCCAGCTCCAGCCGCGTGCCCTGGTGGAGACAGGCGAGCACGATGGCGTCCGACAGCAGGGCCAGCTCCTCCTCGCCCTGCGGCGTCCGCCGCTCCAGCACCTCGATGGAGTCGCGCTGGAGGACCCGGCGCGGGCGGGGCGCGTACGAGAAGACCCGGAACCACTCGATCCGGTCACCGTTGTAGCGAGCGACCCCGTACACCCAGCCCTTTCCGGCGGGTTCGGGGTCGTTCTCGGGAATGTTCCAGCGCAGGCTGCAGTCGAAGGTGCCGCCCGAGCGCTGGATGAGCCGTCTGCGCAGACCGAAGACGAAGAGCCCCATCAGCACCAGCAGCACGACGATGCCGCTCACGAGCAGAGCGAGGACCATCTCCACCGACCTCCTCGCATCATCTAGAGCTGCACCTGCGTCTATCGCCTCAGCCGCGGACCGCCCTGGAGGTATTCCAGGCCGGTCCGCGGCTGAGGGTCGTACTCGAAGCGGTACGCGGGCTTAGCGGCCCGTGACCGCCTTCAGCCGGACATCCGCGCGACGCTCGGCGGCCGCGTCGGCGTCCGCCTTCGCGCGCTCCAGCGCCCGCTCGGCACGCTCGACATCGATCTCGTCGGCAAGCTCCGCGATCTCGGCGAGCAGCGAGAGCTTGTCGTCCGCGAACGAGATGAACCCACCGTGCACCGCGGCGACGACATTGCCGTCGGCGGTCTTGATGGTCACCGGGCCGGACTCCAGCACACCGAGCAGCGGCTGGTGGCCGGGCATGACGCCGATGTCACCCGATGTGGTACGCGCGATGACCAGAGTGGCCTCGCCGGACCAGACGCTTCGGTCCGCCGCGACCAGCTCGACGTGCAGCTCAGCAGCCAACGTGGCTCCTCGGGTCTCCACCCGCCGGGTGCGGCGGGTGTTGGGTCAAAGAATAGGGGACGTACGGACCGGGGGCGGGGCAGCCCGCCCCCGGCCGTCGGAGCACAGGGCTCAGGAGACGCCCAGCTCCTTGGCGTTCTTCTTGAGGTCCTCGAGACCACCGCACATGAAGAAGGCCTGCTCCGGGAAGTGGTCGAACTCACCGTCGCAGATCGCGTTGAACGCGGCGATGGACTCCTCCAGCGGAACGTCCGAACCGTCGACACCGGTGAACTGCTTCGCCGCGTGGGTGTTCTGCGACAGGAAGCGCTCGACGCGACGGGCGCGGTGGACGACCAGCTTGTCCTCTTCGCCCAGCTCGTCGATACCGAGGATCGCGATGATGTCCTGGAGGTCCTTGTACTTCTGCAGGATGCCCTTGACGCGCATGGCGGCGTTGTAGTGGTCCTGCGCGATGTAACGCGGGTCCAGGATGCGGGACGTCGAGTCCAGCGGGTCGACCGCCGGGTAGATGCCCTTCTCCGAGATCGGACGCGACAGAACGGTCGTGGCGTCCAGGTGGGCGAAGGTCGTCGCCGGGGCCGGGTCGGTCAGGTCGTCCGCGGGGACGTAGATCGCCTGCATCGAGGTGATCGAGTGACCACGGGTCGAGGTGATGCGCTCCTGGAGGAGGCCCATCTCGTCGGCGAGGTTCGGCTGGTAACCCACCGCGGACGGCATGCGGCCGAGCAGGGTCGAGACCTCGGAACCGGCCTGGGTGAAGCGGAAGATGTTGTCGATGAAGAACAGCACGTCCTGCTTCTGCACATCGCGGAAGTACTCCGCCATGGTCAGACCGGCCAGGGCGACGCGCAGACGGGTGCCCGGGGGCTCGTCCATCTGGCCGAAGACCAGCGCGGTCTTGTCCAGAACGCCGGAGTCCGCCATCTCGTGGATGAGGTCGTTGCCCTCACGCGTGCGCTCACCGACACCGGCGAACACGGAAACACCCTCGTGCAGCTTCGCCACACGCATGATCATTTCCTGGATCAGAACGGTCTTGCCGACACCGGCACCACCGAACAGACCGATCTTGCCGCCCTTGACGTACGGGGTCAGCAGGTCGACGACCTTCAGGCCGGTCTCGAACATCTCGGTCTTCGACTCGAGCTGGTCGAACGCCGGGGCCTTGCGGTGGATGGACCAGCGCTCGGTGACCTCGGACTCGGCCTCGGGGTCGTTCAGGATCTTGCCGAGGGTGTTGAACACCCGGCCCTTGGTGACGTCGCCGACGGGCACGGTGATGCCGTCGCCGGTGTCGGTCACCGGGGCCTGGCGGACCAGACCGTCGGTGGGCTCCATCGCGATGGAGCGCACCAGGCCCTCGCCGAGGTGCTGCGCGACCTCGAGCGTCAGGATCTTCTTCTTGCCGGCCTCGGCCGGGTCGGAGACCTCGACGGTGAGGGCGTTGTAGATCTCCGGCATCGCGTCGACGGGGAACTCCACGTCGACGACGGGGCCGATGACCCGCGCGACGCGGCCCGTGGCGGCGGCCGTCTCAACAGTGGTCGTCATTACTTGTCACTCCCCGCGGTCGCGTCGGCCAGAGCACTGGCGCCACCGACGATCTCGCTGATTTCCTGGGTGATGTCGGCCTGGCGGGCCGCGTTGGCAAGCCGCGTGAGCGACTTGATGAGCTCTTCGGCGTTGTCGGTCGCCGACTTCATCGCCCGACGGCGGGCCGCGTGCTCGGAGGCGGCGGCCTGCAGGAGGGCGTTGTAGATCCGGGACTCGACGTACCGCGGGAGCAGTGCGTCGAGCACGGCCTCGTCCGAGGGCTCGAAGTCGAACAGCGGCAGGATCTTGTCCTTGACCGTCTCCGACTCCTCCGCCGTGGCCTCGAGGCTCAGCGGCAGCAGCCGCTTGTCGACCGGCGTCTGCGTCATCATCGACACGAATTCCGTGAAGACGATGTGCAGCTCGTCCACGCCGCCCTCGGCCGTCTCCCGCTGGACCGCCTCGATGAGCGGACCGGCGACACGCTTGGCGTCGGCGTAGGTCGGGCTGTCGGTGAAGCCCGTCCACGACTCGACGACCGGCAGCTCGCGGAAGCCGTAGTACGCGACGCCCTTGCGGCCGACGATGTACGTGACGACGTCCTTGCCCTCCGCCTTGAGGCGGGCGGTGAGCTGGCCGGCAGCCTTGATCGCGTTGGAGGAGTAGCCGCCGGCCAGACCGCGGTCGCTCGTGACGAGCAGGACCGCGGCCCGGACCGGGTTCTCGACCTCGGTGGTCAGGGCGTGCTTGGTGTTGGAGCCGGTGGCAACCGCGGTCACTGCCCGGGTGAGCTCACTGGCGTACGGAGTGGACGCGGCCACCTGGCGCTGTGCCTTGACGATGCGCGAGGCGGCGATCATCTCCATCGCCTTGGTGATCTTCTTGGTCGCAGTGACGGACTTGATCCGTCGCTTGTAGACCCGGAGCTGGGCACCCATGCTCAGCCCTCGCCCAGCAGCTTGCCGTCCGAGGTCTCGAACTGCTGCTTGAAGGACGCGATGGCGTCGCCGGCGGCCTGCAGCGTGTCGTCGGACATCTTGCCGCCCTCGCGGATGCCGGTCATCAGACCCTTGTGCTCGCGGTGGAGGAAGTCGAGCAGCTCGCGCTCGAAGCGGCGGATGTCCTCGACCGGGACGTCGTCCATCTTGCCGGTGGTGCCGGCCCAGATGGAGACGACCTGGTCCTCGGTGGAGTACGGGGCGTACTGCGACTGCTTCAGCAGCTCGACCATGCGCTTACCGCGCTCCAGGGCGGCCTTGGAGGCGGCGTCCAGGTCGGAACCGAAGGCGGCGAACGCCTCGAGCTCACGGAACTGGGCGAGGTCCACGCGGAGGCGGCCGGAGACCTGCTTCATGGCCTTGTGCTGGGCGGAGCCACCGACACGGGAGACCGAGATACCGACGTTCAGCGCGGGGCGCTGACCGGCGTTGAACAGGTCCGACTCCAGGAAGCACTGGCCGTCGGTGATGGAGATGACGTTGGTCGGGATGAACGCCGAGACGTCGTTGGCCTTGGTCTCGACGATCGGCAGACCGGTCATCGAACCGGCACCCATCTCGTCGGAGAGCTTGGCGCAGCGCTCCAGCAGACGCGAGTGCAGGTAGAAGACGTCACCCGGGTAGGCCTCGCGGCCCGGCGGGCGGCGCAGCAGCAGGGAGACGGCGCGGTAGGCGTCGGCCTGCTTCGACAGGTCGTCGAAGACGATCAGGACGTGCTTGCCCTGGTACATCCAGTGCTGGCCGATGGCCGAACCGGTGTACGGGGCGAGGTACTTGAAGCCGGCCGGGTCGGACGCCGGGGCGGCCACGATCGTCGTGTACTCCAGGGCGCCGGCCTCCTCCAGCGCGCCGCGCACGGACGCGATGGTGGAGCCCTTCTGGCCGATGGCGACGTAGATGCAGCGGACCTGCTTCTTCGGGTCGCCCGAGCGCCAGTTGTCGCGCTGGTTGATGATCGTGTCGATGGCCAGCGCGGTCTTGCCGGTCTGACGGTCACCGATGATCAGCTGACGCTGACCGCGGCCGACCGGGGTCATCGCGTCGACGGCCTTGTAGCCGGTCTCCATCGGCTCGTGGACCGACTTACGGACCATGACGCCGGGGGCCTGCAGCTCGAGGGCGCGGCGGCCCTCGGTCGCGATCTCGCCGAGACCGTCGATCGGGTTGCCCAGCGGGTCGACGACGCGGCCGAGGTAACCCTCGCCCACCGCGACGGAGAGCACCTCACCGGTGCGCTGCACCGGCTGACCCTCCTCGATGCCGCTGAACTCGCCGAGGACGACCGCACCGATCTCGCGCTCCTCGAGGTTGAGGGCGAGACCAAGGGTGCCGTCCTCGAACCGCAGCAGCTCGTTCGCCATGGCCGAGGGAAGACCCTCGACCTTCGCGATGCCGTCGCCGGCAAGGCTGACCGTACCGACCTCCTCGCGCGAGGCCGCGTCCGGCTTGTACGCCTGGACAAAGTTCTCCAGTGCGTCCCGGATCTCCTCCGGCCGGATCGTGAGCTCCGCCATTTGGGTTCCCTGCTCTCCTTGTTGGGCCCGAAGTAATTCTGGGGGTCTGGGGAGGTTCTCCCATCGCAGTTCACGCTGCTCTGGGCCCCCAGAGGACACCGTCGACCCAACCCGGGCCGTCAGTTTGCTCTTGAGTTGGTGGCTGGTCAGCCGGCCATACGGCGACTCGCGTCCGCGAGCCGGTCCGCGATGGTCCCGTTGATGACCTCGTCGCCGATCCGCACCTGGATGCCGCCGAGGACCTCGGGGTCGACGTCCAGGTTCAGGTGGACGCGTCGCCCGTACATCTTCGCCAGCGCGTCACCGAGGCGCTGCTTCTGCCGGTCGTCCAGCGGCACCGCCGAGGTGACCTCCGCGACCATGCGGTCCCGGCGGTCGGCGGCCAGCTTGGAGAGGGCGTTCAGCCCGCCTTCCAGGCTACGGCCACGCGGCGCGGAGACCAGCCGGACGACGAGGCGCTCGGTGGCCGGCTTGGCCCGGCCGCCCAGCAGCTCGCGCACCAGGGCCGCCTTGGCGGTCCGGTCGGCGACCTTGTCGGTCAGCGCGGCGCGCAGGTCCGGGTTGGCGGCGACGATCCGACCGAAGCGGAACAGCTCGTCCTCGACGTCGTCGAGGTCGCCGGAGCGCTCGGCGGCGACGAGCTCGGCACCGTCGGCCAGCTCCTCGATCGCGTCCACCAGGTCGCGCGAGCGCGACCAGCGGGAGCGGACCATGCCCGCGACGAGGTCGACGCACTCGTCGCCCACCTGGCCGCCCAGCAGGCGCCGGGCCAGCTCGGCCTTGCCCTCGCCGGACTGCGCCGGGTCGGTCAGGACCCGACGCAGCGACACCTCGCGGTCGAGCAGCGCGGTGACGGCCGCGAGCTCACCGGCGAGCTTCACCGCGTCGACGGACGTACCCGCCGTCAGCGCGTCGAGGCTCTCACGTGCGGAGGCGAAGGCCTCCCGGCTCGCTCCGCTCATCGGTTGGCCTCGGCCTTCGTCGTGTCGACCGACGTGCTCTCGAGCGCGTCGAGGAAGCGGTCGACGGTCCGGCTCTGACGGGCGGAGTCCGCGAGGGACTCGCCGACGATCCGGCCGGCCAGGTCGATGGCCAGCTGGCCGACGTCCTGACGGAGCGCGGCCGCGGCGGCCTTGCGGTCGGCCTCGATCTGGGCGTGACCGGCAGCGATGATCTCCTCGCGCTGCCGCTGACCCTCGGACCGCATGTCGGCGATCAGCGCGACGCCCTGCTCCTGCGCCTCCTGGCGCAGACGCGCGGCCTCGTGGCGGGCGTCGGCCAGCTGTGCCCGGTAGTCCTCGAGCACCTGCTGCGCCTCGGTCTGGGCCGCGGCGGCCTTCTCCATGCCACCCTGGATGGCCGCCCGGCGCTCGTCCAGAACCTTGTTGATGTTCGGGAGGAGCTTCTTGCCGAGGAAGAAGAAGACGATGGCGAAGGCGATCAGACCGATGACAAGCTCTGGGATCGGCGGGAGGAGGGGGCTCTCCAGCTCCCCCTCGGACGCCAGCAGGGCGTTCACATCAGTGCCTTTCGTCGAAACAAGTGGTCGTCAGGCCGGGATCAGGACGACGGGTAGACGAACGGCATGACCAGACCGATCAGGGCGAGCGCCTCACAGAAGGCGAAGCCGAGGATCTGGTTGGCACGGATCAGACCGGCGGCCTCGGGCTGGCGGGCCAGGGCCTGGGTGCCGTTACCGAAGACGATGCCGACGCCGACGCCGGGGCCGATCGCGGCGAGGCCGTAGCCGATCGAGCCCAGGTTGCCCTTGATCTCGACACCAGCGGCGATGGTCTGGAGAGCAGCAGACATGCTCGTTCTTCCTTCTCTTTCACGGACCGGTGGGGGTTGGCCACCGGACGATTGTTGGACTGGGCAGGCGAGGTGCTCAGTGGTGCTCGGCGAGCGCGCCCTGGATGTAGTTCGTGGCCAGCAGGACGAAGACGTACGCCTGGACGGCCTGGATGAAGAGCTCGAAGCCCGTCATGACGATGGTCATCACGAACGAGACACCGGCGTAGGCGATACCGACGCCGTTCAGCAGGTACCAGCTGGCGACGGTGAACATCAGGATCAGCAGGTGACCGGCGAACATGTTCGCGAAGAGCCGGACGGCGTGGGTGAACGGCCGGACCAGCACGTTCGAGAAGAACTCCAGGGTCACGGCCAGCGGGAGAACGCCACCCAGCGACTTGTCGTAGCCGGTGATGTTCTTCAGACCGCCGACGAAACCGTGGCGCTTGAAGGTCAGGTACATCCACATGACGTAGACGATCAGCGCGAGCGCCGCCGGGAAGGCGATGATCGAGGTCACGGGGAACTGGGCGACCGGGATGATCGACCAGAGGTTCATGATCCAGACGAAGAAGAACAGCGAGACCATGAAGGGGACGTACTTCTCGCCCTCCTTCTTGCCCAGCGCCTCGTAGACGATGCCGCGGCGCACGAAGTCGTAACCCGCCTCACCGACCATCTGGAGCTTGCCCGGGACGACCTTGGCCTTGCCGAACGCAGCCCAGAAGAAGCCGATCACGAGGATCGAGGTCAGCACCGCCAGGAGCATCGGCTTGTTGAACTCGATGCCACCGACGGTGAAGAGCGGCTCGAAGAGGAACGAGTGGAGGCCTGGGGCCGGGAAGCCGCACCCATCGAAGATGTGGCAATCGGTCTCGAAGGCGAGCAGCGTCTGGTCAGCACTCACCGCGAGCTCCTTCAGCGTGGCGCATAGGTACGGCAACCTCGTTGTGTCGGCGCGGCGCACAGCCGCGGAACGGCACTGGACTGGTCTTGCGGATGGGGGGGCAGGTGATCGGCGCGTAACCGATCGGCGTAACTGGCATCAGCTGCATGGACCGCCGATCGCGTCCCGGGATTCTCGGGAGTTCAGCCGCCTGCGCCCACTGTGCCTCAGATGGCACCGGACGATAGCAGGTGAGCATGCGAGCGCTTATCCCGGGCCTACCTGTCACGACGTGGACCCGGCGGGCGCGGTCTTCTTCGCGTCGGCGGAATCCGGATCCACATAAAAGATCTTGGCCTTCAGATACGCCCGCGTCTGGGCGGCGGTCCACACGAGGACGGCGGCCAGGAGGGCGAAGGCGAAGGCACGGGTATTGAAGAGCGACGTGTCCCGGAAGACCGCGAGAACGACCGCGGAGATCAGGAACTGGGTCACATAGAGCACCAGGCCCATGGCCTGGAACAGGTGCGGGAACGACTTGGCGGTCCGTTGCAGGACGAACAGGCCCATGGCCATGATCCCGCCGCCCACGGCGGTGCCGACGGCGGCACCGATTCCCCCCTTGCCACCGGCGAGCACCGAGGCGGTGACGACGGCGACCATGCCGGCGACGGCGGTCGGGACGGCGCACTGCAGAAGTGTTCGGGCGTCGTTGGACTGCATGAAGGGTTTCTCCGGCGAAGTCGGAAGCAACGATTCGTCGTGGACGAGCGTATCCCCGGGAATGAGGCGCGGCTCGCCACGAAGGACCGCCGCACCACGGTCCTTCGGCTCTATCACTCGGGTTTCGTGAACGGTATCACAAACTATTTGATGAGGTCTTTACCTACATCGTGTGCCGCACGTCACACGCAGGGGTCAATGCCCTGGTCATGGGGCTGACGGAGCACTTCTTCTCTGCTATGCGGAGGCGCTCCCGAGGCCGCGATCGTGACCGGTCGGAGACCTTGCGTCAGGAGACCTTGCGGGTGTGCGCGAAGCGCGAACGGTCGCCGACGGCCGTCGCGCCGTGGAGGCCCGCCGGCACCGGCTCGCGCTCCTCCCGCTCCCCCGCGACCTCGGCGGACGCGGTGGCTCCGGCGGGCTGCTCCCCCGTCGCGGCCGGCACGGCCCGGCGGCGGTAGCGCGGCGGAACGAACCGCTCCGCCCACCGCGGGGCCCGCGGCGTGAAGCGCGGCATCAGCAGCAGCACCAGTCCGACCGCGCTCAGCACGACGACGAGCAGCAGGATCCAGACACTGGCGGAGTTCACGGAATAGGCCACCGCGCCGAAGGCGATGAGGGCCGACCAGAAGTACATGATCAGCACGGCCCGGCTGTGCGAGTGCCCGATCTCCAGCAGCCGGTGGTGGAGGTGACCGCGGTCCGCCGCGAAGGGCGACTGCCCCTTCCAGGTGCGCCGCACGATGGCCAGCAGCAGGTCCGCCACCGGCACCGCGATCACCGTCAGCGGCAGCAGCAGCGGGATGTAGACCGGCACCGTGGCGTGCACCGCGGCCCGCTCGGAACCCGCCCACAGCTTGAGCGCGTCCGGGTCGACCTGGCCGGTGATGGAGATCGCTCCGGCCGCCAGCACCAGCCCGATGAGCATCGAGCCGGAGTCGCCCATGAAGATCCGCGCCGGGTGCATGTTGTGCGGCAGGAAGCCCAGGCACATGCCCATCAGGACCGCGGCGAACAGGGTCGCGGGCGCGGCCGCCTCCAGCCCGTGGCCGAACCACATCCGGTAGGCGTACATGAAGAACGCGGCCGCCGCGATGCACACCATGCCCGCGGCCAGGCCGTCGAGGCCGTCGACGAAGTTCACCGCGTTGATGGTGATCACCACCAGCGCCACGGTCAGCAGCGTGCCCTGCATCGGGGTGAGCGAGACCGTACCCACGCCCGGGACCGGGATGAAGAGGATCGTCAGGCCTTGGAGGACCATCACGCCGGCGGCGATCATCTGCCCGCCGAGCTTCACCAGCGCGTCGACGCCCCACTTGTCGTCCAGCACGCCCAGCAGCCAGATCAGGCCGGCGCCCGAGAGCAGCGCCCGCGGCTCGTTGGACAGCTCGAAGACGTGCTTGAGATTGGACAGGTGCGCCGCCACCAGCAGGCCCGCGCACAACCCGCCGAACATCGCGATGCCGCCGAGCCGGGGCGTGGGTTCCCGGTGCACGTCGCGCGCGCGGATCTCCGGCATGGCACCCGCCAGGATCGCGAACTTCCGCACCGGGCCCGTCAGCAGATAGGTGACCGCCGCGGTGACGCACAACGTCAGCAGGTATTCACGCACGGGCTGCCCCAGGGTTCGCGCCGGACATCACAGCCTCACACCATATTCGCGTCCGCCCCGGAACCGTGAATGCACGGGAAGACGTGCGCTGCCGCCCCGCGGTTGCAAATGATCACATGTGGGAGCGATACGGGGGGAACCCGCCGGCCAGCTCCGTCGCCTCGCCGCGCAGCTCGCCCTCCCGCCCCTCGCCGCGCAGCGCGGCCCCCGTCAGCGCCGCCACGCGCGCCATCTCGGCCTCGCCCATGCCCTGCGTGGTGACGGCCGCCGTGCCCATCCGCAGGCCCCGGGCGCCGGGCCGGGCCAGGCCGCAGGTGTCCAGGACGAGGCCGGCCGCGGCGAGCCGCCTGCGGGCCGTGGAGCCGTCCAGGGCGAGCGGGGCCGGGTCGGCGGTGATGATGTGGGTGTCGGTGCCTCCCGTGGCCACCAGCAGGCCCTCGGCGGCCAGCGCGGCGGCGAGCACCCGGGCGTTGGCGACCACCTGGTGGGCGTACGTCGTGAAGGCGGGCGTGGCGGCCTCCCCGAAGGCGACGGCCTTCGCCGCGACGGTGTGCATCTGCGCCCCGCCCTGGGTGAACGGGAAGAGCGCCCGGTCGATCCGCTCCGCCAGCCGGGCCCCGCACAGGATCAGCCCGCCGCGCGGCCCCCGCAGCACCTTGTGGGTGGTGGCGCAGACGACGTCGGCGTACGGGACGGGGCTGGGCGCCGCTCCCCCGGCCACCAGACCGATCGGGTGCGCCGCGTCCACCACCAGATACGCGCCCACCTCGTCGGCGATCTCGCGGAAGGCGGCGTAGTCGGGGTGCCGGGGGTACGAGATCGAGCCGCAGACGATGGCGCGCGGCATCCGGTCCCTGGCCAGGGCGCGCAGCTCCGCGTAGTCGACGAGGCCGGTGTCCTCGTCCAGCCCGTAGCCCACGAAGTCGAACCAGCGGCCGGAGAGGTTGGCCGGGGAGCCGTGGGTGAGGTGGCCGCCGTGCCGCAGGGACAGCGCCAGCACCGTGTCGCCGGGCTGGAGCAGGGCGGCGTAGGCGGCCAGCACGGCGGCGGTGCCGGAGTGCGGCTGGACGTTGGCGTGCTCGGCGCCGAAGAGGGCCCTGGCGCGCTCGGCGGCGGTGCGTTCGACGAGGTCGACCAGCTCGCAGCCGCCGTGGTGGCGGGCGCCGGGATAGCCCTCGGCGTACTTGTTGGTGAGCGGCGAACCGAGGGCGGCGAGGACGGCGGGCGAGGCGAAGTTCTCGGCGGCGGAGAGCTGGAGGCCGGTGGCCTGGCGCTCGGCCTCGGCGAGCAGCAGCCCGGCGACCTCGGGGTCCTGGCGCCGCAGCGTCTCGAAGCCGTGCCCCCAGGCGGGGGCCCGCTCCTGGGCGGGACGCTGCTCCCCGCTCGGCGCTGCGCCGGGGAGGCCGGCACTCCTGGCGGGGGTGTGGGTGACGGGCATCGCTGGCTCCGGGCTGTGCGGCGCGATGGTCTCAGCACCCACTGTAGGCCCGGCGCGGCACGGCCGCAGGGGACCGCCGCGGGGGGCTCTCAGAAGCGGGCCGGGACTCCCGTGAGCGCGGTGACGACCGGGTCGAGCGCCTGGTTGATCTCGTCGCCGATGGAGCGGAAGAAGGTGATGGGGGCGCCGTAGGGGTCGTGGACCTCGTCGGCCTCCGCGTTGGGCGCCAGCAGCCAGCCGCGCAGCGCGGCCGCGGCCTGCACCAGGGCGCGGGCGCGCTCGACCACGCCGCCGGCCCGCTCGGGGTCCGGCAGCGTCGCGGGGTCTATGGCCCGCACCAGCCGGGTGAACTCCTTCAGCGTGAAGGTGCGCAGGCCCGCCGAGTGGCCCATGGAGATGACCTGGGCGCGGTGGTCGCGGGTGGCGGTCAGGACCAGGTCGGCGCGGATGACGTGCTCGTCCAGCAGCTCGCGGCCGGTGAAGCCGAGCGCGTCGGCGCCGAAGTCGGCCAGGACGGTGGCGGCGTGGGCCTCCATGGGGGCGCCCTCGTGGCCCCAGGTGCCGGCGCTCTCCACCACCAGGCCGCCCGCCGCGGGGTCCCCGAGGCGGTGGGCGAGGGCATGCCGGGTCAGCCGCTCGGTGATCGGCGAGCGGCAGACGTTGCCGGTGCTGACGTGGAGGATGCGGAAAGAGTCGGTGGTGGTGTCCGGTCCCGCTATGCCACGCCCCTGCGGGGCGATCAATTGGCCACCTCGAGGTCGGGTACCACCTCGCGCAGCTGCTCGGCGCTGATGGCGCCGGCGCGCAGCAGGACGGGCACCTTGCCGGTGACGTCCACGATCGAGGAGGGCACGTCGGCCGGGGTGGCCCCGCCGTCGAGGTAGACGGAGACCGAGTCGCCGAGCATCTCCTGGGCGGCGTCGCAGGTCTGCGGGGCCGGGTGGCCGGTGAGGTTGGCGCTGGAGACGGCCATGGGGCCGAACTCGGTGAGCAGCTCGATCGCGACCGGGTGGAGGGGCATGCGGACCGCGACGGTGCCGCGGGTCTCGCCCAGGTCCCAGGTCAGCGACGGCTGGTGCTTGGCGACGAGGGTGAGGGCGCCGGGCCAGAAGGCGTCGACGAGCTCCCAGGCCTGCTCGGAGAAGTCCGTGACCAGGCCGTGGAGGGTGTTCGGGGAGCCGACGAGGACGGGCGAGGGCATGCCCCGGCCGCGGCCCTTGGCCTGCAGGAGGTCGCCGACGGCCTCGCGGCTGAAGGCGTCCGCACCGATGCCGTAGACGGTGTCGGTGGGCAGCACGACCAGCTCGCCGCGGCGCACCGCGGCGGCGGCTTCGCGCAGACCGGTCTTGCGGTCGGTCGCGTCGCTGCAGTCGTATCGCCGTGCCATGTAACGCGCCTCCTGGGTCGGTGTGTGGTGTCGTGCGGCGGTCCCGTTCGCCGGGGCCGTCATGGCAGCGCCTTGCGGGCGGTCGCGAAGCGCGGCCGGTTGTTGAGGTCCGGGTGGTCGGCCGCGTCGGCCCAGCCCCGCTCCTCGGTGAAGATCCACGGCACCTGGCCGCCCTGGGTGTCGGCGTGCTCGATGACGACGACGCCGCCGGGGCGCAGCAGGCGGTGCGCGGTGCGCTCCAGGCCGCGGATGGTGTCGAGGCCGTCCTCGCCGGAGAACAGCGCGAGCTCCGGGTCGTGGTCGCGGGCCTCGGGGGCGACGTGCTCCCACTCGGTGAGCGGGATGTACGGCGGGTTGGAGATGACCAGGTCGACCTGGCCGTCGAGCTCCGGGAGGGCGGTGAGCGCGTTGCCGTGGTGCAGCTGGACGCGGGAGCCCTCGATGTTCTTGCGGGCCCAGCCGAGCGCGGTGTCGTCGAGCTCGACGGCGTGGACGCGCGAGCGCGGCACCTCCTGGGCGAGGGCCAGCGCGATGGCGCCGGAACCCGTGCACAGGTCGACGATGAGGGGCTCGACGACGTCCATGGCCCGTACGGCGTCTATGGCCCAGCCGACGACCGACTCGGTCTCCGGCCGGGGCACGAAGACACCCGGGCCCACCTGGAGCTCGAGGTAGCGGAAGAAGGCACGGCCGGTGATGTGCTGGAGCGGCTCGCGCGCCTCGCGGCGCGCGACGGCCTCCCAGTAGCGGGCGTCGAAGTCGGCGTCCTTGACGTTGTGCAGCTCGCCGCGCTTGACACCGTGGACGAAGGCGGCGAGCTCCTCCGCGTCGAAGCGCGGGGACGGTACGCCGGCGTCGGCCAGCCGCTGAGTGGCTTGTGCCACCTCCGCTAGCAGCAGGTTCACGTTCTTCCTCTCGCGTCGGCGCTGCGGCGCTCCGCGCCCGCCGGGCGGGCTCGTCTCGTCGGCACCCGGTCTTGCGCCCTGTCTATCGCACTCGCGGACCCGTCGGGCCCGGCTCAGCTCGCGGCGGCGAGCTTGGCGGCCGAGTCGGCGTCGACGCAGGCCTGGATCACGGGATCCAGCTCGCCGTCGAGCACCTGGTCCAAGTTGTACGCCTTGAAGCCCACCCGGTGGTCCGAAATCCGGTTCTCCGGGAAGTTGTAGGTGCGGATCTTCTCGGAGCGGTCGACGGTGCGCACCTGGCTGCGGCGCGCGTCGGCGGCCTCGGCCTCGGCCTTCTCCTGGGCCGCGGCCAGCAGCCGGGAACGCAGGATGCGCAGGGCCTGCTCCTTGTTCTGGAGCTGGCTCTTCTCGTTCTGGCAGGAGGCGACGACGCCGGTCGGCAGGTGGGTGATGCGCACGGCCGAGTCGGTGGTGTTGACGGACTGGCCGCCGGGGCCCGAGGAGCGGTAGACGTCGATCCGCAGGTCGTTCATGTTGATCTCGACGTCGACCTCCTCCGCCTCGGGCGTGACGAGCACGCCGGCCGCGGAGGTGTGGATGCGGCCCTGGGACTCGGTGGCGGGCACGCGCTGGACGCGGTGGACGCCGCCCTCGTACTTCAGCCGGGCCCAGACGCCCTGGCCGGGCTCGGTCGCGCCGTTGCCGCCCTTGGTCTTCACCGCGACCTGGACGTCCTTGTAGCCGCCCAGCTCGGACTCGGTGGAGTCGATGATCTCGGTCTTCCAGCCGACGCGCTCGGCGTAGCGCAGGTACATGCGCAGCAGGTCGCCGGCGAAGAGGGCCGACTCGTCGCCGCCCGCGCCCGCTTTGATCTCCAGGATGACGTCCTTGTCGTCGCTGGGGTCGCGCGGGACGAGCAGCAGGCGCAGCTTCTCGGTGAGCTCCTCGCGCTGCTTGTCCAGGTCCTTCACCTCGGCGGCGAAGTCCGGGTCGTCGGCGGCGAGCTCGCGGGCCGTCTCGATGTCGTCGCCGGTCTGCTTCCAGGAGCGGTACGTGCCGACGATCGGGGTCAGCTCGGCGTAGCGCTTGTTGAGCTTGCGTGCGTTGGCCTGGTCGGCGTGCACGGCGGGGTCGGCGAGCCGCTTCTCGAGGTCGGCGTGCTCACCGATCAGTTCCTCGACTGCCTCGAACATCAAGATTCCCTAGCTGCTGGACGTGAGGGGCGGGGCGGGCCGGCGGCCTGCCGGACGACAAAGCGCCGGTCCGGTGGCCCAGCCGTGACTGGGCCACCGAGGACCGGCGCCTGCGGGTCGCTACTTCTTGGCAGCGGCCTTGCCGAAGCGGGCCTCGAACCGCGCCACGCGGCCACCGGTGTCGAGGATCTTCTGCTTGCCCGTGTAGAACGGGTGGCACTCGGAGCACACGTCGGCGCGGATGTTGCCGCCGGCGACGGTGCTACGGGTGGTGAACGACGCGCCACAGGTGCAGCTGACCTGCGTCTCGACGTACTCCGGGTGGATGTCGCGCTTCAAGGGGTTCTCCTAGGTTCGGGAGGGCACCGGGTCGCAGGGCGGGATTGCCTTACGTGAACCGGGGCCGACGTACCAGTCTGCCAGTACTGGCCGTATCCCCCAAAACGGGGGGCCGGGGCGGGATATTCCCGTGTCTACTTCACCACGTCGTCGGCCTCGGTCCGGGTGCCGGCGGCGTCCTTGAGCGCGGAGGCGGGGATCTCCTCGTCGGCGCGCAGGGCCTTCCAGACCTGGTCGGCCTGCTCGGTGATGGGCACCACGCGGTCGGCGTCGCGGGGGTCGGCGCCGACGGGCAGCGTGACCATGTGCATGTCGTCCGAGCCGATGCCCTTGAGGCCGGTGGAGAAGCTGTAGAGCTTGTTCACCGAGTTCAGGTCGCGGTCGGTGGTCAGCGCCTTGGTGGCGGTGTCCGCGATGCCGTAGAGCTTGGTGGGGCTGGTGAAGAGGCCGCCGGACTTCACCTGGTCGAGCAGGGCCTTGATGAAGGCCTGCTGGAGCTTGATCCGGCCGAGGTCGCTGCCGTCGCCCACGCCCTTGCGGGTACGGACCAGGCCGAGGGACTGCTCGCCGCTCAGGGTGTGGGTGCCGGCCGCGAGGTCGAGGTGGCTGGATTTGTCGTGGATGGCCCGGGTGGTGGTGACCTCCACGCCGCCCAGCTTGTCGATGAGCTTCCGGAAGCCGGCGAAGTCGACCTCCAGATAGTGATCCATCCGGATGTCGGTCATGGCCTCGACGGTCTTGACCGCGCAGACCGCGCCGCCGACGGAGTAGGCCTCGTTGAACTGGGCCCGCTTCACCGCGGGGCTGGTCTTCCCGTCCGGCATGACGCACGCGGGGCGGGCGACCATGGTGTCGCGCGGGATCGAGACGACGCTGGCCTTCTTGTGACCCGCGTAGACATGGACGATCATCGCCGTGTCGGAACGGGAGCTGCCCTCGTCCCGGCCGTACTCGCCATTGGCGCCGGCGCGGGAGTCGGAGCCGAGGACGAGGATGTCCTGGGAGCCGTTGTCGACGTTGTCGGGGCGGTTCTTGCCCAGGGCCGCGTTGATGTCGACGCTGTGCAGGTTGCCGTTGAGCTTGAAGTAGACGACGCCGAGTCCGGCGCCTCCGGCCAGGACCACGGCGGCCGCGGTCCAGGCGGCTATTCGGCGTTTGCGGCGCACGGGCGGCTTGCGCCGGCGGCCCTTGCCGCCACGACGGCGGTGGTTCCCACCCCGCGGGCTGCTGATGTCGTCGGCCATGCGCTCCTCAGTCCTTCTCTCTGACGTGCCCCCTGCTGCTTGACGGGGAAGTCTGCGACAGGGTTGCACAGCGGGTTCTGAGGACGGTCTGAGGAAAAATCGGTCGCACGGACCGCCCGTACCGCCGCTTCTACCCCTTTCACCTGGGATTTCGGTCATTGCGGGGGCATGGGATCCGGCCATTCGCACACGGTGCCGCTGTGGCGGATGTCTCAAAAGATCACAGAAAGATCACGATGTGCGCGAGGGGTGCGCGAGACCCCCGGGACACACCGGACGCGAGGGCCGAAAACGACGGGAGCCTCCCCGTCACAGGTGTGACGGGGAGGCTCCTCGAGTGCCGCGGGACGCGATCAGTCGTTGCCGTTCGGCGTGGACGGCGTCGTCTTGGCGATCTGCATCAGGAACTCGGCGTTGGATTTCGTCTGCTTCATCTTGTCCAGAAGCAGCTCGATGGCCTGCTGCGAGTCGAGCGCGTGGAGCACCCGGCGCAGCTTCCAGACGATGTTCAGCTCCTCGCCGCTGAGGAGGATCTCCTCCTTGCGGGTGCCGGACGGGTCGACGTCCACGGCCGGGAAGATGCGCTTGTCGGCGAGCTTCCGGTCGAGCTTGAGCTCCATGTTGCCGGTGCCCTTGAACTCCTCGAAGATCACCTCGTCCATGCGCGAGCCGGTCTCGACCAGCGCGGTGGCCAGGATGGTCAGCGAGCCGCCGTCCTCGATGTTGCGGGCGGCACCGAAGAACTTCTTCGGCGGGTAGAGCGCCGTGGAGTCGACACCACCGGACAGGATGCGGCCCGAGGCCGGCGCCGCCAGGTTGTAGGCGCGGCCCAGACGGGTGATCGAGTCCAGCAGGACGACCACGTCGTGGCCCAGCTCCACCAGGCGCTTGGCGCGCTCGATGGCCAGCTCCGCGACGGTGGTGTGGTCCTCGGCCGGGCGGTCGAAGGTCGAGGAGATGACCTCGCCCTTGACCGACCGCTGCATGTCGGTGACCTCTTCCGGACGCTCGTCGACCAGGACGACCATCAGGTGGCACTCGGGGTTGTTGGTGGTGATCGCGTTGGCGATCGCCTGCATGATCATGGTCTTACCGGTCTTCGGCGGGGCCACGATCAGACCGCGCTGGCCCTTGCCGATGGGGGCGACCAGGTCGATGATGCGGGTCGTCAGCACGCCCGGGTCCGTCTCCAGCCGCAGGCGGTCCTGCGGGTAGAGCGGGGTGAGCTTGCCGAACTCCGGACGGCCGCGGCCGTTCTCCGGCGGCATGCCGTTGACCGAGTCCAGACGGACGAGCGCGTTGAACTTCTCGCGCCGCTCGCCGTCCTTCGGCTGCCGGACCGCACCGGTGACGTGGTCACCCTTGCGCAGGCCGTTCTTGCGGACCTGGGCGAGGGAGACGTAGACGTCGTTCGGGCCCGGCAGGTAGCCGGAGGTCCGGATGAAGGCGTAGTTGTCGAGGATGTCGAGGATGCCCGCGACCGGGATCAGGACGTCGTCCTCGGAGACCTGCGGCTCGCCCGCGAAGTCCTCGCGGCCACGACGGCCACGACGGTCGCGGTAGCGGCCACGACGGCCGCGACGGCCGCCCTCGAAGTCGTCCTCGTCCTGCGGGCCGCCCTGCGGGGCGCCCTGCGGGGCACGGTCGCCGCGCTGCTGGCGGTCGCCCTTCTGCCCGGCCTCGCCGTCGCGGCCGCCACGGCGGTCGCGGTCGCGCTGGCCGCGCTCGGCGCGCTCACGGCGCTCGCCCTTCTGGCCGCGCTCGGCGCGGTCCTGGCGCTCGCCCTTGGCGGCCTTGCCCTCGGCGGTGTCGACGGCGGCCTCGGCCTTGGCCTCGGCGCGCTCCTCGGTACGGACGTCGGTCCGCGTCTCGGCACGGGCCTCGGCGGCGGCGGCCGGCTCGGGGCTGCCCGCGGCGGCGGTGGCACGCCGGCGGCGGCGCTCGCCGGCCGGGGCCTCGTCGCTGCTCGGCTGGCCCGGGATCTCGATCTGCTGCGGCGCGGCCGCGGCCTTCTCGGCCGGCTTCTCCGCGGCGGCCTCGCCCGTACGGGCGCGAGAGGTGGTACGGCGCTTCGGCTTGGTCTCGGCGGCCGGGGCCTCGGCCTTGGCGGGCGCGGCGCCGCCGCCGGCCTGCTTCTCCTTGATGACCTCGATCAGCTGGCCCTTGCGCATCCGCGCGGTGCCCTTGATGCCGAGGCCGGAAGCGAGCTGCTGGAGCTCGGCCAGGACCATGGCGTCGAGGCCCGTGCCCGAACGGCGCCGCTTGGGGGCGGCGGGAGCGTCCGTGGCGGGCGCGGAGGCAGCGTTCACGCCCATCAGATCGGTGGTGTCGCTCACGAAGGGGTCCTTCCCTGGAGCGGGCGTCGGCCTGTCTGGCTCGGCGACCGGTTGTGCTGTCCGGCTGCGGTCCTGATCTTCGGACCGGGCCGGGGCGGTGGTCCGCCGGGATTGCGGCGGAAGAATCAGTGCGGTGGTGCCGGCGTGATGAATGAGGGAAGGGCACGACATAACGCTTCACTCATGTCGCCCACGCCGATTCCGGAGCGTGCTCGCAACTGCTCAGGCAGGCTGCTCAGGCAGTTGGGGAGGCTCCCGGAAGAAAAGCGGTCCCTGATCGGGACACACAGCACCCAGCCGATGTGGCTTCGAGTGCAGACTTGAGGTTAACACTACCGGATCCCACAAACATTCCCCCTCTCCAAGACCGGCAACCGCGTTTCTCATGGGCCCGGATCTTCCGGACTCCACAGGTCAGGCGAGCGGCAGCACGCTCGTCCCCCCGGCGTCGAGGGTCAGCCGATTGGCCGCCCATCCCTCGCCCGCCAGCCGTGCGACCTTGTCGGCCGCACCGTCCTCGACCAGCGCGAGCACCGTGGGCCCCGCGCCGGAGATGACCGCGGGCACCCCGTCCGCCCGCAGTCGGTTGACCAGGGCCACGCTCTCCGGCATCGCCGGAGCGCGGTATTCCTGGTGGAGCCGGTCCTCGGTGGCCGGCAGCAGCAGCCCGGGACGCCTGGTCAGGGCCTCGACGAGCAGTGCCGCGCGCCCCGCGTTGGCGGCCGCGTCCACATGGGGGACGCTGCGCGGCAGCAGACCGCGCGCGGTTTCGGTCAGTACGGGCCTCGACGGCACGAAGACCACCGGAACGATGGAATCCGCAGGGTCCATCCGAATGGCCCGGGCGACCCCGGACTCCATCCAGGCGAGGGTGAACCCGCCGAGCAGACAGGCGGCGACGTTGTCGGGGTGGCCCTCGATCTCGGTGGCCAGCTCCAGCATGGCCGCGTCGTCGAGCTTCTCGGCCCCGCCTATGGTCACCGCGCGGGCGGCGACGATGCCCGCGCAGATGGCCGCGGACGAGGAACCGAGGCCCCGCCCGTGCGGAATGCGGTTGGCGCAGACGACCTCCAGACCGCGCGGCTGGCCGCCGAGCAGGTCGAAGGTGGTGCGCAGGGACCGTACGAGGAGATGACTCTCGTCGCGCGGGAGGGTGTCGGCTCCCTCACCGGCGATGTCGACGTGCAGCCCGGATTCCGCCACCCGGACCACGACATCGTCGTAGAGCCCCAGGGACAGGCCGAGGGCGTCGAAGCCGGGACCGAGGTTTGCGCTGGTGGCGGGGGTGCGCACTCGGACGGCGGCGGCGCGGAACGCGGGACCGGCCATCGCTCGATGACTCTCCTTGGTGTGGCCGTGGTTGATGGCGTGCGACATCCGCAAGGGCCGCGACGGCGATACCGCGTGGGGACGGCACGGTCAGCGACGGGGCGGAGTGTGCACAGCCTATCGAAGGAAGGTTCAGTGGCGACATAGGGCGCACAGGAGGCGCACGATGCGTGTCGCACTGCTACCTGTGCATCTGTCGGTTTTGCGACCGGGTGCCCGGTAGCGGGCACCCGGTCACGACGGGTCAGAGCAGCCCGAGCTCGCGGGCCGCGACGCCGGCGTCCACCGGCACCGTCCGCGGCTGCGGAGCGCCCGCCACCGCCCAGTCCGGGTCCTTGAGGCCGTTTCCGGTCACCGTGCACACGATGCGCTGGCCGGGGTCGACGAGCCCCAGCTCGGCGGCCTTGAGCAGACCGGCCACCGACGCCGCCGAGGCGGGCTCCACGAAGACACCCTCCTGCGCGGCCAACAGCCGGTAGGCGGCCAGGATCTGCCGGTCGGTCACCTCGTCGATGAGACCGCCGGACTCGTCGCGCGCGGCCTCCGCGTTGGCCCAGGAGGCCGGGTTGCCGATGCGGATGGCGGTGGCGATGGTGTGCGGGTCCTTGACCGGCTCGCCGCGCACGATCGGCGCCGAACCGGAGGCCTGGAAGCCCCACATCCGGGGGGTGCGGCCGGCGATGCCGTCCGCGGCGTACTCGCGGTAGCCCCGCCAGTAGGCCGTGATGTTGCCCGCGTTGCCGACCGGCAGCACATGGATGTCGGGCGCGTCGCCGAGGGCGTCGACGATCTCGAACGCGGCCGTCTTCTGGCCCTCGATGCGCACCGGGTTGACCGAATTGACCAGCGCCACCGGGTAGTTGTCGGACAGGCCGCGGGCGAGCGTCAGGCAGTCGTCGAAGTTGCCGTCGACCTGGAGGATGCGCGCGCCGTGGACGAGCGCCTGGCCCATCTTGCCGAGCGCGATCTTGCCCTGCGGCACGAGGACGGCGCAGACCATGCCGGCGCGCACCGCGTAGGCCGCGGCGGAGGCGGAGGTGTTGCCCGTGGAGGCGCAGATGACGGCGCGCGCTCCCTCTTCCTTCGCCCGGGTGATGGCCATGGTCATACCGCGGTCCTTGAACGAACCGGTCGGGTTGGCGCCCTCCACCTTGAGGTGGACCTCGCAGCCCGTGCGCTCGGAGAGCACCTGGGCGGGGACGAGCGGGGTGCCGCCCTCGCGCAGGGTGACGACCGGCGTGCCGGCGCTGACCGGCAGACGGTCGCGGTATTCCTCGATGATGCCGCGCCACTGGTGGGTGCCGGGGCGGCTGTTGCTGGCAGACATGTTCTTCCTGATCCCCTTACTCGCCTTACTCGCCCTCGACCCGCATGATGCTCGCGACCCCGCGGACCGTCTCCATCCCGCGCAGCGCCCCGACCGTCGCGGAGAGCGCGGCGTCGGCGGCCCGGTGGGTGACGACGACGAGGGAGGCCTCGCCGCCCTTGCCCTGCTGGCGGACCGTGTCGATGGACACGCCGTGCTCGGCGAAGACCGTGGCCACCTGGGCCAGCACGCCCGGTTTGTCGGCCACGTCCAGGCTGATGTGGTAGCGGGTGACCACGTCGCCCATCGGGCTCACCGGCAGCCGGGTGTAGGCGGACTCACCGGGTCCGGTGGACTGGGCGAGCTTGTTGCGGCAGACGGCGACGAGGTCGCCGAGGACGGCGGAGGCGGTCGGCGCGCCGCCCGCGCCCGGGCCGTAGAACATCAGCTGCCCGGCCGCCTCGGCCTCGACGAACACCGCGTTGTAGGCCTCGCGGACGGAGGCGAGCGGGTGGCTCAGCGGGATCATCGCCGGGTGGACACGGGCGGTGACCGACTGCCCGTCGGCCGCGCGCTCGCAGATGGCCAGCAGCTTGATGGTGCAGCCCATCTCCTTCGCGGAGGCGAAGTCCGCGGCGGTGACCTCCGTCATGCCCTCGCGATAGACATCGTCGAGGCGCACCCGGGTGTGGAAGGCGATACCGGCCAGGATCGCGGCCTTGGCGGCGGCGTCGAAGCCCTCGACGTCGGCGGTCGGGTCGGCCTCGGCGTAGCCCAGCGCGGTGGCCTCGTCGAGGGCCTCGGAGTAGCCGGCCCCGCTGGAGTCCATCCGGTCGAGGATGAAGTTGGTGGTGCCGTTGACGATGCCCAGCACCCGGTTGACCTTGTCGCCGGCGAGGGACTCGCGCAGCGGGCGGATCAGCGGGATCGCGCCGGCGACGGCGGCCTCGTAGTAGAGGTCGGTGCCGTGCTGCTCGGCGGCGGCGTGGAGCTCCGCGCCGTCCTGGGCGAGCAGCGCCTTGTTGGCGGAGACGACGCTCGCGCCGTGCTCGAGGGCGGTGGTGATGAGGGTGCGCGCGGGCTCGATACCGCCGATGACCTCGATGACCACGTCGATGTCGCCGCGCTTGACGAGGGCGGTGGCGTCGGTGGTGATCAGATCGGCGGGCACCCCGGCGCGCACCCGGTCGGGACGGCGCACGGCGATGCCGGCGAGCTCGACCGGCGCTCCGACGCGCTGCGCGAGGTCGTCCGCGTGCGTCGTCATGATGCGCGTCACCTCGGAGCCGACCACTCCACAGCCCAGCAGCGCCACCTTCAGCGGACGCGTACGCATCATCCGACCTCGTTTCTCATACATCTTCGGTGGGTAACAGTCTCACTCACCGGACGGGGGATTCCTCCCCCGGTCCAGTATCCGAGACCCGTTTCTCTGTTTTCGGTTGTTTTCACGACGACGTTTCACGCCGGCCGTTTCACGCCGGCCGTTTCCGTGGGCCGACGTGTTCCGTCAGCCGACGTCGAGACGGAGGAGGTCCTCCTCCGTCTCCCGTCGGACGATCACTCGCGCCTCGCCGTCGCGGACGGCGACGACCGGGGGCCGCAGCGCGTGGTTGTAGTTGCTCGCCATCGAGCGGCAGTACGCGCCGGTGGCCGGCACGGCGAGGAGGTCCCCGGGGGCCACGTCGGCGGGCAGGAAGGCGTCGCGCACGACGATGTCGCCGGACTCGCAGTGCTTGCCCACCACCCGGGTGAGCATGGGCTCGGCGGTGGAGGTGCGGGAGGCGAGCGCGACGGAGTACTCCGCGTCGTACAGCGCGGTACGGATGTTGTCGGACATCCCGCCGTCGACGCTGACGTACGTCCGCAGACCCGGCAGTTCCTTGACCGTGCCCACCTCGTAGAGCGTGAAGGCCGTCGGGCCGACGATCGCACGGCCCGGCTCCACGGAGATGCGCGGCACGGCCAGCCCGGCGGCCGCGCACTCACGGGTGACGATCGCGCGCAGGGCGGCGGCGATCTCGTGCGGCTCGCGCGGGTCGTCGTCGGAGGTGTACGCGATGCCCAGGCCGCCGCCCAGGTCGATCTCGGGCAGCTCGACGCCGTGCTCGTCGCGGATCTGCGCGAGCAGCCCGACCACGCGGTGGGCGGCCACCTCGAACCCGGAGGTGTCGAAGATCTGCGAGCCGATGTGGGAGTGGATGCCGACGAGCTCCAGGCCGTCGAGCTTGAGCGCCCGCCGCACGGCCTCTGCGGCCTGCCCGCCGGCGAGCGGGAGCCCGAACTTCTGGTCCTCGTGGGCGGTGGCGATGAACTCGTGGGTGTGCGCCTCGACGCCGACGGTCACCCGGATCTGTACGCGCTGCCGCCGGCCGAGCCGCTCGGCGATGTGCGCGACGCGCACGATCTCCTGGAAGGAGTCGACGACGATCCGGCCCACGCCGGCCTCGACCGCGCGGGTGATCTCCTCGGTGGACTTGTTGTTGCCGTGGAGGGCGATGCGCTCGGCGGGCATCCCGGCCCCGAGGGCGGTGGCGAGCTCGCCGCCGGAGCAGACGTCGAGGTTGAGGCCCTCCTCGTGCAGCCAGCGCACGATCGCCCGGGAGAGGAAGGCCTTGCCGGCGTAGAAGACGTCGGCGTCCGCGCCGAAGGCCTCGCGCCAGGCGCGGCAGCGCGCGCGGAAGTCGGTCTCGTCCAGGAAGTACGCGGGCGTGCCGAACTCCTCGGCCAGCCGGTCGACGCCGATCCCGCCGACGGTGACGACGCCGTCGGCGTTCCGGTCGACGGTACGGGCCCAGACGCGCGGGTCGAGGACGTTGAGGTCGGCGGGCGGCGGCGTGTAATGGCCCTCGGGAAGGACGTCGGCGTAGCGGGGCCCGGCGGGGTGGGCGGAACGGCTCATGGTGGCGATCCCCTTACAGATGTGCGGGTGCGGTGATGCCGAGCTGGTGGAGGCCGTCGGCGAGCACCGCGCCCGTGGCCTCGGCGAGGGCCAGGCGGGCACGGTGGACGACCGAGGGTTTCTCGTCACCGCGCGGCAGCACCGGGCACGCGGCCTGCCATCGCAGGAAGGCGTCCGCGACCCGCTCCAGATGCCGGGCGAGGCGCTCGGGGGCGCGCGTCGCGCCGACCCGGGTGTGGTCGCCGAGGGCGGCGAGGAGAGGTGCGGCGGCGGTGTCGTCGCCGAAGTCGCCGGGGGCGGCCGCGAAGCCGAGGTCCCGGGCGTTACGGGTGAGGGCGCGGGTGCGCGCGTGGGCGTAGCGGACGCGGAAGAGCGGATTGCTCTCGCGCTGGACGAGCAGCAGCTCCCGGTCCAGACCGGGCGGCGTGACCATGCTCCAGCGGGCGGCGTCGGAACCGAGCCGGGCGACGAGCGCGGCGCCGGGGGCGAGCGGCAGGGGCTCGCCGTGGAGCCCTCCGGCCAGCAGCTCGCGGACGATGCCGGGGCCGGGGAGCTCGGCGAGGGTGATGTTCAGGAATCCGGGCCCGGCGATGTCGACCCGGGCGATACCGGGCCGGGCGGCGAGCCGCCGCCGGAGCACCTCGGCGACCTCGCGGGCGGGCCGGCCGGTGTCCTGGGCGACGCGCAGGGCGACGTTGGTGGCGTAGTCGCCGCACCCCGGCCGCGGGGGGACCCGCACGCTGACCCGCTCCGGCACGACGGCGGGCAGCTCGTCCGCCTCGACGGCGCGGCGCACGGTGTCCAGCACGGTGCGGGTGAGATCGGCGGGGGTCACAGGGCAAGCCTAGGGGAGAGGGTGCCCCGCACCGCGAACCGGTTTCACCCTGCGGGACGGACGACGGGCTCGGGGTCGCCCGGCGCCCCCTCCCCCGCGGGCCGTCCCGCCAGCCTCCGTACCAGCCGCACCATCTCCTGCGGCTCGAACGGCTTCGCCAGGAACGCGTCCACACCGGCCGACCGCCCGCCCTCCACCTCGAAGGGGGTGCAGGCGCTGATGATCGCGAGCGGGATGTCCCGCGTCCGTACGTCGGCCCGCAGCCGAGCCGCCGTGCGCAGCCCGTCGAGCCGGGGCATCACCACGTCCAGGGTCACCACGTCGGGTCGTACCCGGTGCACGATCTCCAGGCACTCGGCACCATCGGCCGCGGTCACGACCTCGAAGCCTTCGAGCTCGAGGTTGACCCTGATCAGCTGCCGGATGACCCTGTTGTCGTCCACAACAAGGACCCGGCCGGACAAGCCAGGCACACCCCGAGAGTAGGCGCGCCTCCGCCCCGCCGTCCGGCTTTTCCCCACTTCCACCCCGCCCGGGCGACCCGCCCGCCTCCCCGTCCTCTTTTCGATCACTGTTGCCGGACACCCCACGGGAGCTGGTAGTGTTCTACCCGTCGCCGCGAGCGAGAGCCACCGGCCGACACGCCCCCGTAGCTCAGGGGATAGAGCAACGGCCTCCGGAGCCGTGTGCGCAGGTTCGAATCCTGCCGGGGGCACTTCACTTGAAGTGCCGGAAGACCCCGCCGTCAGCAGAGATGCTACGAGCGGGGTCTTTTGCGTATCCGGTCAGATCTTGCCGTTCCAGACCTTCCCGCCTCAGATCTTGGGGAAGTCGAAGCCGTACCCCTCCCCCTTGAGCCAGGTGATGCAGCGGGACAGGGCCTCGACGCTCTGGCTGCGTTCGCCGCCGCCGTCGTGGAAGAGGATGACCGGGCCGCTGGAGATCTCGCGTTTGACCGTCTCGACGATGCGGTCCACGCCGGGGCGCTGCCAGTCGTGGGTGTCGACGTTCCAGCCGAGGGGGCGCATGCCGTTCGCCGCGGCGACGCCCCGGCTGTAGGGGGTGAAGGCGCCACCGGGGGCGCGGTAGTAGCGGACCTTCGCGCCGCCCGCCACGGACTCGATCATCTTCCGGGCGTCGAGGACCTGCTGCCGCTGGTAGTCCTCGGAACGTTTGTCCATCGCGGTGTTGTGATCCACGGAGTGGTCGCAGAGCCGGTGGCCCTCGGCGACGACCTTCCGGACGAGGTCGGGGAAGGCCTTGGCGGACGGGCCGATCATGCAGAAGGTGGCCTTGACGCCGTTCTCCCTCAGGACGGCGAGCGTCCTGGGGGTCCACTTGGGGTCGGGGCCGTCGTCGATGGTGAGGGCGACGGTCTTCCCGCCGCGCTCGGTGTCGTGGGTCATCTCGGGCGACACCGGGCCGGTGGGTTCCGGGGCGCCCTGGGAGCCGGTCGGCGTACCGGCCGGGCTCCCGGTGCCGGCCGGCGGCGGGGACGGGGTGGACCCCGTCGCGCTGGTCGGGGGCCCGGACCTGCCGGAGTCCTCCGTCGCGACGGCCACCGTCCCCGATATCACCCCCGCCAGCGCCACCACCCCTCCCGCCGCGATCGCGATGTGCCGCCGGTGAGCGGTCAAGCGAGCCATGGACGTGTCCCCCCAATCCCCCGAAGCGCACGTGAAAGGTTCCTGCCCGCGTAGACGGCCGTTTACCGCATTCCGTTCCGGAACACCGCATCTCTCACGGCTTTTGGACAGAACAGTCACGGAGTCCTCAGAAGAATCCCGGAGTTGTCACGACCGTTACGCTTCCGCGATCGTCTCGGCGACCTCGGCGGTACGGGCGGCCTCCTCCTCGGCGAATCGGCGGGCGTCGAGTTCCTCGGCGATCTCCTCGTCCTCGGCCATCAGCCGGTCCAGGCTGGCGTCGCCCATCTCCAGTACCCCCATATCCACATAGGCACGCTGGAGCCTCTCGCCCCACAGACCGATGTCCTTCACACACGGCACAATGCGACTGAAGAGCAACTTCCGGAAGATCCTCAGGAATTCGGACCGCTCGCTCAGCACGGCCGCCTCGGCGGCCGGCACGCCGAAGTCGGCCAGGACCTCGTCCCCGCGCAGCCGGTCCCGCATCAGGTAGCAGCCCTCGATCACGAACTCCTCGCGCTCCCGGCGCTCGGCCTCGGAGAGCTGCCGGTAGTAGTCGCGCAGGGCCATCCGGCCGAAAGCGACGTGCCGCGCCTCGTCCTGCATCACATAGGCCAGGATCTGATGGGGCAGCGGTTTCCTCGTGTTGTCGCGCAGCATTCCGAAGGCAGCGAGCGCGAGCCCCTCGATCAGCACCTGCATTCCCAGGTACGGCATGTCCCAGCGGGAATCGCGCAAGGTGTCGCCGAGCAGCGCCTGAAGGCTGGAATTGACCGGATAGAGCATTCCGATCTTCTCGTGCAGGAATCTGCTGTAGATCTCCACATGCCGGGCCTCGTCCATGGCCTGGGTGGCGGCGTAGAACTTGGCGTCCAGATCCGGCACGGACTCCACGATGCGGCTCGCGCACACCAGGGCACCCTGCTCACCGTGGAGGAACTGGCTGAACTGCCAGGAGGCGAAATGGCGGCGCATGGCGCGCCGGTCGCGCTCGTTCATCCGGTCCCAGTACGGCGTGCCGTACACCATGAGGTTCTCGTCCGGGACGCCCAGCGGGTCGTACGGATCCACGTCCAGGTCCCAGTCGATGCGCCGGTCCGCGTCCCACTGCTTGTCCTTGCCCTTCTGGTAGAGGGCGAGGAGCCGCTCGCGTCCGTCGTCGTAGTCCCAGGCGAAGCGGGCGGCGCCCGAGGCGGGGACCTCCCAGAGGGCGGCACCGGGGTCGTGGATGTAGGGCTCGCGCGTCGTCATCGTCGCGCCTCCTGTCTCGTGCGTCATGGCGTCGGGGGTTGACCCGCCTTGCTGACACGCAGTCTCATAAGAACGTACCCCGGGTAACCCCAATCTGAGGTGGAATCGGCCATGACCACGGCCCCTGATCGGCACTCCCTCACGTCCCAGGACCCACTCGGTCCCCTCACGGACCGGGAACGCGTCGCCGAGCGCCTGCTCACATCCTCCGCCCGGCACTCCTACGACCCCGACACCGAACTCGACTGGGACGCCCCGTTCGAACCCGGGAAGTGGCTCCTGCCGCCGGAGCTCATATCCCTCTACGACACGCCGTTATGGCGCCGGATGCCGGAGGAGCGGCGCATGGAGCTCGCCCGGCACGAGCTCTCCTCGCTCGCCTCGCTCGGCATCTGGTTCGAGATCATCCTGATGCAGCTGCTGGTCCGTCACATCTACGACAAGCCGGTCACCAGCGCCCACGTCCGCTACGCCCTCACCGAGATCGCCGACGAGTGCCGGCACTCGAAGATGTTCGCCCGGCTGATCCATACGGTGGGCGGCCCCACCTACCCCGTCAGCCCCCTCCACCACAATCTCGCCCGGGTCCTCAAGACCGTCTCCACCACGCCCGGCTCCTTCGCCTGCACCCTGCTCGGCGAGGAGATCCTCGACCACATGCAGCGGCTGACCTTCCCCGACGAGCGCGTCCAGCCCCTCGTCCGCGGCGTCACCCGCATCCACGTCGTGGAGGAGGCCCGCCATGTGCGCTACGCGCGCGAGGAGCTGCGCCGCCAGATGGCGACGGCCCCGCGCTGGGAGGCCGAGCTCACCCGGATCAGCGTGGGCGAGGCCGCCCGCGTCTTCTCCCTCGCCTTCGTCAACCCCGCCGTCTACACCGACGTGGGCCTCGACCGCCGCGAGGCCGTGTCCCAGGTGCGCGCCAGCGGCCACCGGCGCGAGGTGATGCGGGGCGGCGCCCGCCAGCTGACGGACTTCCTCGACGACATCGGCCTGCTGAGGGGCGTCGGCCGACGGCTGTGGCAGAGCTCGGGCCTGCTGGCCTGACCCGGCGGTCCGGCGCGCCCCGGCCCGTTACGCTGCCAGGCATGACCAGCAGCGGAACCGCCTCCTACCGCAGGCTCAGCGTCCCCGAACGCCGCGCCCAGCTGATCGGTGCCGCGCTGGAGCTCTTCGCCCACCGGGCGCCCGAGGACGTCTCGGTCGACGACGTCGCGACCGCCGCCGAGGTGTCGCGGCCGCTGGTCTACCGCTACTTCCCCGGCGGCAAGCCCCAGCTGTACGAGGCCGCCCTGCGCAGCGCGGCCGACGACCTCGAACTGTGCTTCGCCGAACCCCAGACCGGTCCCCTGACCGGCCGCCTGACCGCCGTCCTCGACCGCTACCTCGCCTTCGTCGACCAGCACGACGCCGGCTTCGCCGCCCTGCTGCAGGGCGGCAGCGTCGCCGAGACCTCGCGCACGGGCGCCATCGTCGACGAGGTCCGCCGGTCCGCCGCGGCCCAGATCCTCACCCACCTGTCGGTCCCGGAACCCGGCGTACGCCTGCGCATGATGGTCCGCACCTGGATAACGGCGGTCGAGGCGGCCTCGCTGATCTGGCTGGACGAGGAGAAGCAGCCACCCCTGCCCGAGCTGCGGGACTGGCTGGTCGACCACTTCATGGCCCTGCTGACGGCCACCGCGGCGAGCGACCCCCAGACGGCCTCCGTGGCCCGCAAGGCCCTGGCCCTGGAACCCCCCGACGGCCCGGTCACCACCCTGGCCCGCCGCACGGCCCCCCTCCTGGAGGAAGCGCCGCACCTGCTCTGACCCGCGACGCTACTCCGCTCCGCCCCGCAGTTCCCGCATGCCGGCCCGGACCTTCCGGGCCGCCCTGCTGTCGTGGCCGGTGACGGTGACCAGCATGGCCATCAGCTCCTCGCCGATCGCGAGGGCCTCGGCCGGGTCCGTGACGCTCATCCACAGGTGGGCGGCCCGCTGCGCCGATCCCTGGGTGAGCTCGTGGCCGGGGCCCCAGGCCGCCATCTGGAGACCGGTGGTGTGCAGGTACCAGCGCACCGCGACACCGGAATCCCCGGCCAGGTGAGCGAGCCAGCCGCGCAGCTCCCGGACGTTGACGGTGTGGGTGTGCGCGGGGCCGTACTGGGCCGTGATCTCCTCGTCGAGCCTCTCGGCCTCGACGCCGGCCTCGGCCAGGCGTGCCACGTCGGCGGGATCGGCGAAGGCGGCGACGACGGCCTCGATGCGGGCACGGAACGCCTCGGGGGGTGGCGGAGGGGCGGAATCCTCTCCCGACCGGTCGGCCGACTCCACCACCTCGGGTTCGCCTGAGGCCGGGTCGGGGGCCGGGTCCCCGGCATGCTCGCGCGCCGGATCGACCCAGAAGTCCGGCGTGACGACGCCCCAGGGGGCCATCACCCGGTCGTCATCGGGTGCGAAGTGCATGGAGTGCATCATGTGTCCTTGATCCGAGACGCTGCCGACATCACCTGAAGAAACGTTTCATCCGGCGTGCGGGAAGACAGGCGGGGTCCAGCCGACGTACTTGGCGCCCCACTTCTTCTCGATCATGTCGGCGTCCACGACGTCGATGTAGCCCTGGCGGAGGATGTCGTTGGAGACGATCTGGCCGTTACCGAGGTAGACGGCTATGTGCCCGGCCCGGCTGCCGGTGTCCCAGTACATGAGGGCGCCGGGCGGGGGGTTGCGATCGGTGTGCTGCATGGCCTTGGGTACGACGCTGTAGTGGTCGATGGCGTAGTTCACGCCGGAGACGTTCCAGCCGTAGACGATGGCGGTGAAGGCCAGGCACCGGTTGTACCACTCACCGGACGACCTGTCGCCAGCGTGGCCCTTGGCCCACGTGATGGCCTCGTCGACACTCCGGGGGTTGTTCAACGACCAGGTCTGCTCGCCATCGGTGAAAGAGCCGCCACCGCCTCCTGCTTCTGTCCATTCTTTGGACTTGGCCATGATCTCGGTGACGTAGCCGGTGGTCTCCCGGATATTGGGGATGCCCCGGGCTTTCTCGACGCGGCCCCAGCCGGCGTTGTAGCCGGCGAGGGCGAGTTCGATGGGTGAGCCGTTGTAGTCGGGGTGTGCTTTGGCGTCCTTGAGTAGATCGCACATCATCTTGCCCTGGGACGGTATGGCATCTTCCGGATCCCAGACATCCCGTTTTCCGTCGCCGTTGCCATCGACCCCTTCGGATTCCCAGGTGCTGTCGATGAACTGGGCTATGCCCCTGGCGAGCGGGTTCCCTTGATCGTCTCTGGACTGGGCGGTGGGATCGAATCCCGACTCGGCCCACAGCTGTGCGGCCAGGACCGAAGCGGGCAGGCCTTCCTTACAGGAGTTGGCGGCGGCCTGTATGAGACCGGCGTACTGAGGGGGAACTCCCCCTTTTCCTGTCTTGATGCCTCCGGCTCCGCCGAAGTTGAATCCCTTTTTGCCATCGAGAGACGCGACGAGCAGGATGACGCCCAGCCCGAGTGCCACCGGCCCCAGGGCCAATGCGCCGAGCGCGAGCAGCGCCCCCCGTTTGACGTCCATTCAGTCCCCCCTCGGCTGCCGGCCCTCGACGAAACCCTCAGGGCCGCGCTCTCCCCAAACCGCGGCATCGGGCCGGGGCTATCAGCCTCCGAGCCCATCGGTGTCAGATTGTCGCATCCCGTTTGCATCTCGAAAGCCCACCCCCTGGAGCACGGCATGCACCCCAAGCAGACCGAACAGGGCAAATGGCGCTAAATGGACGGTGGAGGTGCAACTCTGCACCCAGAGTGGGCATCTGACGCTAAGTCGACAATCTCATCTGGTCATCCCCGGCACAGAACCGACCTTAGACTGATCACACGTGGAGCAGCTCAGGGGAATTAGCTGCGTATGTAGTTGCAATTCGGGGGAACGTTGGCCAGGAAATCGCAATCGCCCCTGACGCTGCCCGCACAAGCGCGCTTGTTCGTGCCGGTTATGGGCGCGGTGGGCGGCAGCGGTCGGTCCACCACAGCAGCCCTGCTGGCCACCTCGCTGGCGGCCACGGGATCGACCGTCGTCCTGGACACCAACCCGCGCCTCACCTCGCCGTGGCCCGCTTGGCCCGCCGAGCCGGGCGCCGGCCTGGCGGCCATCCCACCGGACCAGCCCCTGACGCACCGCCAGGTCATGGCCGCCGCCTCGCGCTGTCACGGGCCCGAAGGGGCGGTGTGGCAGGTCCTCACCGACCACCAGGACTGGGCAGGCCCACTGCTGCCACTCCCGGCCGACCCTGCTGCCTGGTACCAGCTCTCAGCCGCCGGCAGATGGCAGGCCGTCGTCGCCGACACCGGCCACCCCATCGCACATGACCTTGTCGCCGCCAGATCCCAGGGACACGCCGGAGTGACCACCGTCTGGTGCTCCCTTCCCTTCGCCGTGCCGGTCCTGTGCGCAGCCGCCACCGGCCCAGGCGTGCACGCGCTGCAGTCCGCGGTACAGGCCGCAATCGCCGAGGGCCTGCCGTTGCAGCGCACAGTGGTCGCCCTCGTCGCCACAGGGGAAGGCCGCCTTCCGGCCCAGGTCCGCGCGGCCGCCACGATGCTGCAGACACGTGTGGCAGCCGTGGTCCACGTGCCCTACGACCCGCAGGTACGCAGCTCCGGCATGTCCCAGCCCGGCCGCCTGAAGCCCCACTCGCTCGCGGCCGGCACCGAACTCGTCCGCGCGGTCCTCACCGCGGCCCACACGACATGGGGAGAGCCACTCCCCCCAGCCGCGAGACCGGCCTCCGCGCATTCTCAAGATCCACAACACACAGCCTGAAGAGGTGGCCCCATGAGCCAGCTGATGAACGCGATGACCACCGTCCTCGCCGACGAAGTCGTGCCCCACTACAAGCCGGAGGTCCCCGGCACCCTCCAGACCCCCACGGGCAAGATCCTCGGCTGGACGGCAGGCATCGGCCTGTCGATGGCCGTGCTCGGCGGGCTGTGCGGCTGGGCCTGCGTGGCCATCGGCCACAACACGGAGCGCGGTGGCCTCGCCGCCCGCGGCAAGCAGGCGATCGTCTGGTCCCTCATATCCGGCGTCGGCATCGGGGTGACCAGCGGCCTTGTCCTCGCCTTCTACAACATGACCCAGAGCGGGTGACCCGGCGATGGACTTCGACGGTAAGGCTCGCAAAGCCCGCCTGCGCCTCGCAGCCATTAGCGCCGGCGCAGTGGCCGTCCTCGTGGCAGGAGGACTCCTGCTGGCTTCCACTACAGGGGGCGACACCTCAAATCGGTCACCTTCACCATCCACAATGAAGGGCTCAGGGAAGGACGGTGCTGGTCCAAGCCAGCCGCAGAAGCGCTTGACGCCCCAGACTGCCCACCCCTACCGGCTGTCCAAGTACCGGGCAAACAAGGACGGCATCGGCGTGGGATTCGAACACACCAGCATGGGAGCTGTTTCTGCCGCCGTGGCTTACTGGGAGGGCCTGGACGTCCTGAACGACTCATTTGCACAGAAACAATGGAGTGCCATTACCTCTAAAGACTCTCCGGAAACTGTCCAGCGGGGGGTTTCTGAGGTTCGCAAGCTTCGAGAGAAGGCCGGCCTGCCTCCTTCGGGGGAAGTGCCCGCTGGACTAGCAATCAGCACTCACGTGAAGGCGGTACGGGATCGCGCTCTGGATGATTCGGGCGACGCTGTAGTGGTCTGGCTGAACTATGATCGATATGCAGCGACCCCCGACAAAGCAATTGACGACGATCCACTCAGGGATCAGCTGGACGTGCTGATTGTCAAGTGGGAAGGCGACGACTGGAAGGTCACCAGCGAATCAAAGTACACCCGCTTGATGCCGAAAGCCGTTTCGTATTCTCCTGACAGTACATATGCCTTCGCTGCTGGATGGCGGAAAGTTGCGTCGCGTGACTAGGTTCGCTGCGCGGATCGGAGCGCTCCTAAGCAGCCTTCTGATCGTCATGGCGGTCTCCACGTCTATGGCACTGGCCAACCCTAAGCCACCCGAGCCCATCCCGGACAGCATAGATGGGGCCACTGCCGGCGTCAGCAAGACTACTGGAGAGTACTGCGATAGAGCAGTTCCAGACCCCAAAAAACCGGCGGAAGATTGCCGTCAACTCAAAGACAACGAGGACCCGAGACTTTTGGAGGCGGGGAGCGACCCGGGTAGTTCCAAGGAGGACAAACGCAAGCATGAACTTGCCCTGCTGAAGAGCTGGCAGGAGACCGCCAAAGGCAAGGATGACTACGAGAAGCTCAATAAATATCTCACTGAATGCGTAGAGAAGAAAGGAGGTGCTTTTCAGGATTGCCTACGCGAGGGCGAGGGGTACGCGCCGGCTCTGATTAAGTCGCCGGGCGATTGGATAGCCGAACAAATCTCCAAGATGGCTGCGGACGCACTCAAGGCAGCAGCTGCCGCGATCGGCGCGTCCGTCGTCTGGCTCCTGAAGGAATTCGCCTCCGCCTTCAATGATTTCTCTACCATCGATCTGAGCAAGTCTGGGATCGGGCCGATCATGGGCGTCATGACTGGTGTCTCCGCCTTGGTCGCCGCGTTCCTGATGCTGGTCCAGTTCGGGAGGCTGGCCGTCTCCCAGCAGGGAGGTCCGCTCGTCACAGCGATCACCGGGCTCGCGAAGTGGGCTGTGATCCTCTCTGTCTACGTGGCTGCCACACAGGTCGCGCTCAAGTGGTCCGATACCTTCAGCACCGCGCTCATCAACTACAGCCTCGGAAACGGTAAGGGCAGCGACGGAAGCGCGACGGCGGCAATGCAGGAGCGGCTCGGCACGCTGTTCTCGGCTCTGGTGGCCGGCTCCGGAGGTGGGGCTCTGATCGGTGGCAGCAGCGGTGTCGTGGCGAACGCGGTAGGCGTGATCATCGTGGTCGGCGTTCTGTGCATCGTGGCCGTTGGTGCGCTGTGGGTGGAGATGCTGCTGAGGCAGGCCGGAATCATGGTCCTGCTCGTTGTCATGCCGCTGGTGCTGGCCGGTCAGATCGCCGATGAGACCCGTGAGTGGTGGCCGAAGGCCCGCAACGCGCTGGTCACGCTGATTCTCATGAAGCCGGTGATCGTCATCTGCTTCAGCATCGGGTTCGGCATGATCAAGGACAGCAAGGGGATGCAGAACGTTTTTGTTGGGCTGCTGACCTTCATCCTTGCGGCGTTCGCCTGGCCGGTGCTGGCGAAGTTCATGACTTTCACATCCAACGGCTCGGGAAACTCAGTGGCTTCCGGAGTGCTCGGCTCGATGGGACCGAACGTCTCGTCGATGTTCGGCGGTGGCCAGGCCTCTCCCGCCGGGCCGGGGACAGCGAGCGGTGGAAGCGGCTTCACCAAGGCTGTCGAGGAGGACAACGCGGCAGCCGCCGGCAGCAGCTCTGGTGGCAGCTTCTGGTCGAAGGCTTCGATGGGCTCCAGGATGCGTGGCTCGGGGAGTTTCGGTTCCCAGCTTCGCGCCAGCGGCAGCATGGGGCTGCACGTCGCGGTGGCCGGTAAGGACATGCTGGTGTCCGCCGGTGCGAACACCGCGGCGCACGCGGGTCTCGATCAGGCCGCGCAGGGCGGGCCGCAGGGAATCGTGCCGCCGCGATCGCGGGCGTCGGAGTCCGTGCCCGGACCTTCTCCCGCGCCGTCGCCGTCGCGGGAGAGTGACCCGCCGCCGGCCCCGGCCGCGACTCCGGCCGCAGCGCCCGCCCAGGCCGCAGAGAGCGTCCCGCCCGCACAGCACGCCCAGACCTCGGAAGGAAGCTGATCCGTGTCGGCCCCGAATCTTTACAGCGGATGGCAGTCGGAGCGCTCCGGCTTCATCGGCAACCTGTCCGGGCTGGGTTTCTCGCTGGTGGCGGCCGCTTCGGTCGTGGCGCTGATCCCCATCTACCTGCACAGCTGGGGCGCCGCCTTTGTCTGTCTCCCGCTCGCCGTGCTGCTGCTCCTGCTCGCCTACGGGCGGGTGCTGGGGCTGAGTGCGGACGAATGGATCGCTCTCGCAGTTAGGCACCAGATCGCTGTGGCGACCAAACGGAACATCTTCTTCTCCGGGGTTTTCGCCCCGCGTACCAAGGACGGGCAGCAGCCGATGGACCTGCCCGGCGTGCTGGCCCGTCTGCACCTGCTGGAAGCGCCTGACGGGCTGGGCGGGACCTTGGGCATCATGCACAACCCGGTCGACGGTACCTACACCGCGATCTGCAAGGTGTCCTTTCCAGGTCTGGCACTGGTGGACACCGACAAGCAGAACGCGCGGGTCAAGGCGTGGGCGGCTTACCTGCGATCGATGTGCAAGGAGGGCGGCGCGATCACACGCATCAGCGTCCACCAGCGCTCGCTGCCCGATGACGGCGCGGCGCTGCGGAGCTGGACCGAGCGTCATATCTCCCCCGACGCCCCGGCCGAGGCGGTCCAGGCGCTCGATGAGCTGATGGTCGGTGCCGGTCCGACGGCGACGGTGCGTGAGACGTACCTGGCGGTGACGCTGGCATCGTCGCGTGCCCGCCTGGCCATCAAGGGCGCCGGCGGCGGGCAGATCGGTGCGGCCGCGGTGCTGGTGCGCGAAGTGCAGGCCATGCACAGCTCACTGTCGAGCGCGGGTCTGCAGGTCCTGGAATGGCTGACCCCTCGAGCTGTGGCTCAGACCATCCGTACCGCCTATGACCCCGAGGCCCAGCAGGCACTGTCCGCCAGGAACACGGCGGCGGAGAACCCGGGGTGGACGGGTGCGCCGCGCGGGGTGGACCCGGCGCTGGCGGGGCCGGCGGCGGCCGAGAGCGGCTGGGGCCTGTACCGGCACGATGGGGCGTGGACGGTCAGTTACCAGGTCCGCGGGTTTCCCCGGAGCGAGGTCTACGCGACGTTCTTGCAGCCGCTGCTGCGGCCGCGGGCCAATGCGCGGCGTTCGATGAGCCTGGTCTACGAGCCGGTCGGACCCGCCAAGGCCCGCCAGGAGCTGGCGCGGGAGAAGACCAAGCGCGACACAGCGCGCAGGTTCCGGGCCAAGACGGGCCGGGCGGAGTCGGAGGACGAGCGGCTGGAAGCCGCCACGGCGCGGGCCCAGGACATGGCCCGGGCCTCGGGCCACGGCGTGGTGCGACTGACAGCGATGCTCGCCGTGACCGTCACGGACCTGGAGCAGCTGGAGACGGCGTGCGCCGAGCTGCAGGCCGATGCCTCGGATGCCGGGCTGGAACTGAGGCGCGTGTGGGGCGCGCAGGACTCCGCGTTCGCCATCGCCGCTCTGCCTCTCGGCCAGGGCCTTCCGGAGAGGAGACTGGGGATCTGATGGGCCTGTTCACCCGCCGTACCACCGACGGCGACACCAGCCTCAAGGCCGCCCCACTGGCTGAGCTGCTCAGCACCGCCTCCGAGCCTGAGGCGGTACCGGCGCAGCTCAGCGCGCGGGAACTGCGCCGCTCGCGTCTGCTGGAGGACCCGCAGACCGCGATGCGGGTCGCCCCGAAGAAGGGATGGGCCCAGCCGTTCGCCGGCCGGGCGGCCTCGGTCGCCAAGGCGGAGGTGTTCCGTGCGGACACCGACCGGGCCAGCGGCATCTACCCGTTCCTGCACGCCGCGAGCCTGCCTCCGATCGGCGTGTACATCGGCTGGAACACCCTGACCATGCAGGCCTTCTCCGCGCACCCCGCGGCGTGGGTGAGGGAAGGCCTCGCGACCAACCCGAACGTCATGGTCACCGGCATCCCCGGCTCGGGGAAGTCGGCACACATCAAAGCCCTGTGCTTCCGGCTCATGGCCCTGGGACACCGCACCCTGATCGCGGGTGACGTCAAGGGCGAGTACCAGGCCCTGTGCCGGCACCTGGGGGTCGAGCCGGTCCGGCTCGGCCCCGGCCTGCCCGGCCGCCTCAATCCTCTGGACGCGGGACCGCTCGGCTACGACCTCGACGAGGCCGGCGGCGCCGACCTCCAGGCCCGGCTCAAGGAAATCCACCGCCGGCGCCTGACGCTGCTGCAGGCCCTGCTGGAGCTGCAGCTCAAGCGGTTCCTGCGCCCGCAGGAAGAGGAGTGCCTGGACATCGCACTGCGCGAGGTGACCGGTGAGTTGTACGGCCAGAGCGTACTGTCGGTACCCACCCTTCCGCTGGTCTACGAGCGGCTCAAGGACCCCACCGAGGCGATGGCACGGGAGCTGCGCGTGCGCGGCGACGACGTGCAGACCGCACGCGAGCAGATGGCCTCCCTGCGCTCGGCGCTCGGCGGCATGATCACCGGCCACCTCGGCGGCCTGTTCGACGAGAAGACCAGCATTGGCCTGGACTGGGACGCCCCGATCCAGTCCGTGGACATCTCCGCCCTGCAGCACTACGGCGACGAGACGGTGGCCATGGTGCTCACCTGCGTCTCCTCCTGGGCCCAGTCCGCCATCGACCGCCCCGGTGGCCGGCCCTGGATCGTGGTCCGCGACGAGCTGTGGCGCCAGATGCGCAGCGGCGGCGCGGCGATGGTCCGCAAGGTCGACGCCGACCTGCGCCTCTCCCGCGCCACCGGCACGATCCAGCTGCTGGCCACCCACCGCCTCTCCGATTTCGAGGCAGTCGGCGCGGCCGGCTCGGAGGCCGTGGCGATCGCCAAGGACCTCATCGCCTCATGCGAGACCCGCATCCAGCTCGCCCAGGACACCAAGCCGCTGAACCTGACCCGTGAGGCGATCGGTCTCACGGACGCCGAGTGCGACCTGATCAGCTCCTGGGGTGCCGGACAGCGCGGCCGTGCCCTGTGGAAGGTCGGACGCGGCGGCGGATCCCACGCCGTCCAGCTGATGCTCTCCCACACCGAGAAGCGCCTGTTCGAAACCGACGAGCGGATGGTGATCTGACCATGAATTCCAGCGGTAAGCCATCGTCCTCCCCTGCGGGCGGCGACTCGCTCCTGGTGCCCGTGCTCGTGCTCACCGGGGCCGCGGCGCTGGCGTGCACCCTGCTCACGGCGCCCCTGGCGGCGTTCCTGGCCGGGCGCGGCTGGCCGGAATGGGTGTACGACGACCCGGCGACCACCGCCGTCATGGCCATCGTCCGAGGTCCGGGGTCGGCCTACGCGCCCGCTCCGCCCGCTTGGCTCTTCTGGGCTCTGACGATCCTGCTCTTCGCCGGGATCGGTGCCTTCGCGGTGCGCGTGCTCGGTCGCCGCGGCAAGAAGCCCTCCGGACTGGCGGGCCGACGCGAGCTTGCCGGCATGCTGCCCAAGGGGGCGGCGGAACGCGCCCGACAGCTGCGGCCCGCCCTCGCCGGCACGAAGCGCCTGGACCCCGACGACACCGGAAACCTCCTGGGGAACCTCGAACCGAACGGCCCCGAGCTGCGGTCCTCCTTCGAGGACGTGGAGCTCGACCTGATGGCTCCCCGGGCCGGAAAGTCCACCGGCATCGCCGTGCCCCGTGTGCTGCGGGCGCGGGGATCCGTGCTCCTCACGTCGAACAAGGCCGACGTCTTCAGCGTCACCAGGGCCGAGCGGGCCGCGGTCGGCACGGTGTGGACGTTCGATCCGCAGGGCATCGCCCACACCCGGCGCGAGATGTGGTGGGACATGCTCGCCGACGCGTCCACCATCGAGGGCGCCCGGCGGCTGGCCGGCCACTTCGTGGGGGCGGTGAACGACGACGCGTCCAAGCGCGACTTCTGGATCTCCGCCGCGCAGAACACGCTCACCGCGCTCCTCCACGCGGCCAATCAAGGGAAGCGGCAGGTCACGGACGTCCTGGCCTGGCTGGCCGACCCCGCGGACCGTACGCCCGTCGATCTGCTGCGCGACGCGGGCATGGTCGCCCTGGCCGAACAGCTCCAGGGCACCATCCGGGGCGCGGTCGAGACGCGCGACGGCATCTACGAGACCGCCCGCCAGTGCGTGGCCTGCCTCCTCGATCCGAAGATCGCCGCCTGGGTGACGCCCGACCCCCAGGTCGCGCAGTTCCGGCCCGAACTGCACGCGCTGAGCCGGGACACGCTCTATCTGCTGTCGAAGGACGGCGGCGGATCGGCCGCGGGCGTCATCGCCGCGGCGGCGGACTCCGTCCTGCGCGCAGGCGTCACGGCCGCCGAGCGGATGGGCGGACGTCTCGACCCGCCCATGACGGCCGTCCTCGACGAGGCCGCGAACGTCTGCCGGATCTCCGACCTGCCCGACCTCTACTCCCACTTCGGCTCCCGCGGCATCAACGTCGTCACGCTGCTGCAGAGCTACCGGCAGGGCAGCCGCGTCTGGGGCGAGGCCGGGATGGACGCGCTGTGGGGCGCCGCCACCATCAAGCTGCTCGGCGCGGGCCTCGACGACGCGGACTTCATCGAGAAGGTCTCCCGGCTCGTCGGCGAGCACGACGTGAAGACCATGAGCTACTCCAAGAGCGAAGGCAACCGCTCCACTTCCACCTCGTACCGGCTGCAACGCGTGATGCCCGCCGACCGGATACGCGCCCTGCCCAAGGGCACCGCGCTCCTGCTCGCCACGGGTGTGAAGCCGGCCCTCATCCGGCTGCGCCCCTGGTACAAGGAGCCGGGCGCCGACCGGATCCAGACGGCGGCCCAGGCCGAGGTCAAGGCGATCACCGCACGTGCCACAGAGGGGATCTCCCACATATGAGCGGCTTCGACACAGAAGCGGAGCGGGCGGGGTCGCCCTTCATCCTGTTCCTGGAGGGCGAGGACCAGCGGGCGGCCATGGAGGGCCTGTCCTTCTGGGTGACTGAACTACTGCTCCCGGTGTACGGGAGGGAGGTCACGTCCCGTTCGCCCTGGTGCCCGCGCTGGTGGGAGCACCTGGAAGCGGTGGCCCAGTTGCACGCGCTGTGGCTCGCCTGGCAGGAGCTCACGGGCCCGGACGGAGGCCTGACCGGTCCGGCGATGTGGCACCGCGACTACCTCGGGCCGGTGATGCAGGCGCTGCGCGACCCCGACGGGCCGTTCGCGGGGTGCCGGGCCGGTGGGCACCGGTCGAAGGAGACACCCACGGCCGAACCGTATCCGGTGTGAACACGCGCTACAGGCCCGTCGAATCGGGCGGCCACATCTTCGAAGGAGAGAGTGCATGAGCGGACAGAAGGAATTGGCGAACGATTACGAACGTCTCTACTCGGCCGCAGCGCGGATGCTGTGGGCCGAGCGGACCCGTTCCTGGCATGACGCCGATTCGGAATGGCCCATGGAACGGAGGGCGGCGTGGGGGATCTTGGAACAGATCCTGCTCGACGCCGAGGCCGCGCTCGGCGCGCCCCGGCCCGGTGAGGCCTCCGACCCCGCACGGCACGTGATCTCGCGGCGCGCCCCGGGGGACGTGGACCGTCCGCTGACCTTCGACGAAGCGGTACGGGACTGGAAGCGGCGACTCGCGGACGATCCCGGCTTCCTCGTCGAGCGCCGGGAGCCGTACCCCGACTACTACATGGAGCCCGGCTCCTGTGTGATCGTTCCCTCCTCACCGTACTTCGTGATGATCGACGTCTTCCCGGAGCTGTTCCACCGGCTGGCCCCTGGCCGGCCGGGGGTGGTCGTCGGGCCCGGTGCCGCCGACCTCGCCGCGGTGGCGCACGAGGCCGCGGACGCGCTGCGCACGCCCCTGGGCGTGGCCACGCCCACACCCCACCCGGGAAGCGCTCCCTGGATCTCTCCCGTCTCCCGCCGGGTGTCGGACCTGCCCGACCTTCCGGAGCGCTTCGAGGCTCTGCGCCGTGCGGCCTGGTACGCGGCGGAGGTGACGCCTTCTCCGGAGGAGCTGAAGGGAACGCTGGACTTCACGGTGGAGCTGCGCGCTGCCATGGCGGCTGCCGACATCCAGCAGATGCTGACCGGCCGACCGGCGCCGGCATGGCGCGAGGAGTATCCGCAGATCGACCCGGCACGGCACGGGGTCGTGGGGCTCGTGTCCGGTGATTCCGGAGAGGCACGCCCGGTGCCTTTCGAAGAAGCAGCCGCCACCTGGCGCGGGCTGAACGCCAAGGGCTCCCTCCCGTGGACGCCCAAGGAGTACCAGCGGCAGTACTACCCGGACCGGGGCGAGACCGAGAACGTGGTGATCTCGGCGACCCGTGCCCTGGTCTTCGCCGAGATCCTCGACGAATACGCGGCACGCCTGACGCCGGGGCGCGACCCAGGGCTCATCCACTACAACGCCTACGAGCTCGGCCAGTTCCTCACCTGGGGGATCGGCCGCGAGCTGAGCGCCCACTCCGGATTCTGAGGACAGAGCGGAATATGGCGGACAAGAAGTACCGCATTCTCGTCGTCTCCGACATCAGCGGCATGGGTGGCGGTGGCGTTCCGGTGTTCAACCAGCACATCACCGAGGCCCTCGCCAAAGAACACGATGTGACGCTGTTCACCGCCGACCCGGATACGCGGCCCCATCAGGGCGCGCGGATGGTCTCGACTCCCGCGAGCCCGGAGGGTGTGGAGGGCCGCGTGTGGTTGGCGTTCCAATCCACCCTCGATCCTCGCGCCCATGGCCTTCCGGACCCGCGGGAACACCCCTTCGACCTGATCGTCGGCCATTCCCGGTTCTCCGGGCCGGCCGCGGCCGAGCTGCGGGACCGCTGGTACCCGGACGCAAAGGTCGCGCACTTCCTGCACACCAGCCCGGAACGGCTCGCCGAGGTCAGTTACGCCCACGATCCGGCACATGCACAGGCCAAGGCCGCCCGGGATTCCCGGGTCGAGCGCGAGGTGATGGACCGGGCGGACGTGGTCGTCGGCGTCGGCCCGCTGCTGACCGCGGAAGCCGAACGGCTCTCCTCAACGGGGCAGCACGTGCCCGACTCGCACCAGCTCGTCCCCGGCGTGAAGATCGAGGAGCTCGTGCGGCGCGGGCCGCACGAGGGCCGCCTCAACCTCCTGCTCATGGGGCGGACGGACGACCCGCTGAAAGGCGTCGACGACGCGCTGCGCGCCGTGAAGATGCTGAACGACAAGGGCATCGACGTCCACCTCACCGTACGTGGCGCCAATCCCGAGAAGCTCGCCGAAATCGTGGAGGCAGCCGAACGGCGGGGAGGCAAGGGCAACGTCACCGTCAAGCCGTTCACCACGGACGGCAACGAGCTGAAGGACGACATCATCACCGCCGACGCGGTCATCATGCCGTCCAGGCACGAGGGTTTCGGCCTCGTGGTTACGGAGGCCGCGGGACACGGCGTGCCCGTCCTGGTGAACCAGGAGAGCGGCGCCGCACAGTTCCTCGGCGACAAGTCGAGGATCGCGCCCGAGATCGGTCAGCCGTGCATCGTCCCCGAGCCGGCGAACCCTGATTACCGGGACCGCGCCTGGGCCAAGGCCATCGGCGAACTGAGGGCCGACCTCCCCCAGCGCCGCGAGAACGCCGAGCGGCTCCGCGAGGCGCTCAAGGCGTACTCCTGGGACCACGCGGGCAAGGCCCTGGTCGATGCCTCCATGAAGGCCACGCCCCTGGCGCAGCAGAAGCCGCTCGCGCAGGGCCAGGCGCAGCGGAAGGCGACCGTGCAGGGCCCCGACGGCAAGCTCCTGGTCAGCGGCGTGACGGCCGGGCCCGCCGCACCGCCGGGCCCACGGAGCGCCCTCGCCAAGGCCGCCAATCTGGTCTCCCCAGGAGTGCGACCGCCCACGGCCCGGCCCCAGGCGCCGCGCCCCACGCAGGCTCCCGCCCCCGCGGCCCGCCCGTTCCACCTGCCGCCGACGCAGCCCGGACCGGGCAGGAGCCCCGGCCGCTGACCGGACCGTCGCCGTCCGCCCCTGGAGGACGGCACCCCATAGCCTGGCGGCTTCGGGCCGGGCGAGTTGATTCAAGGAGAGGACACATGGGCGAACAGCTGAATGTGGCGGACGCGTACGAGCGCGTCTATTCGACGGCGGCCCGGATGCTCTGGGCGCAGGAATACGCGGCCTGGCGTACGGAGAGCTCGGGCTGGCCGGCCGAGCGGCGTGCGGCGTGGCAGGCCCTGGAGGACGTCCTGCTCGACGCGGACGCGGCCCTGGGCGCACCGCTGCCCGGCGAAGCGTCCGACCCCGCGCGGCATCTGATCTCGCGTCGCGCCCCGGGGCCGGTGGACCGTCCGCTGAGCTTCGACGAGGCGGTACGGGACTGGAAGCAGCGGCTGGCGGACGATCCCGGCTACGTCGTGGAGCGTCTGGAGCCCTACTTCGACTACTTCATGGAGCCGGGCGCATGTGTCGTGGTGACCCCCGCCCGTCACCTTGTCATGACCACTATCTTCCACGAGCTCTTCTACCGGGTGGCACCCGGGCGACCGGGAATCACCCTCGGCACGGATGCCGCGGAGCTGAGCGCAGTGGCACACGAGGCCGCAGATGCCCTGCGAGCGCCTCTGGGTCTGGCGACCCCGCTGCCGCACCCAGGCTCCGCCCCGTGGATCTCCCCCGCATCCCGCAGCGTCGCCGACTTGCCCGACCTTCCCGCGCGGTTCGAGTCGCTACGCCGCGCGGCCTGGCTCGCGGCCGAGTCGGTGCCGTCCTTCGAGGAATTGAAAGCGGCGATGGACCTCTCCGTGACCGTCGCCGCCAGCAAGGCGGCCGGCGACCTTCTGGGGCTGTTGTCCGGCCACGCGGTGCCGATGTGGCGGGAGGAATACGAGGAGATCGACCCGACGCACCATGGCGTCGTAGGACTCAATTCCGACGATGCGGGCCCGCACCCCGTGTCCTTCCTGCAGGAAGCCGCGCATTGGCGGAAGGCGTTCGCCAAGGGGTCCGCGCCATGGACACCCAAGGAATACCAGCGGCAGTTCCACCCCGATCGCGGCGAAACGGATGTCGTGCTGTCCGCGACCCGAGCGCTGGTCTTCGCAGAGTTGCTGGACGAGTACGCGGCCCGGATCCACCCGGGGCGGCGGACAGGCCTCATTCACTACAGCGCATACGGGTTCGGCCAGTTCCTTCTCGGTGACATCGGCCGTGAGCTGAGCGAACACGTGGGATTCTGACGGGGACGTCGTGGCGAACAACCGATACAGAATCCTCGTCGTCTCCAATCTCAGCGGCATGGGGGAGGGCGGGATTCCCGTTTTCAACCAGCACCTCACCGAAGCCCTCGCCAAACAGCACGACGTGACGCTGTTCACCGCGAAGCCGGACACCATTCCGCACGAGGGCGCGCGCATGGTCTCCACGCCCGACCGGCCCGACGAGGACGTCGAATGGCATGACTGGCTCAAACAAAACGTCTCTCAGGATCCGCGGAATCATGGACTCCCCGATCCCCAGGAGCGCCCCTTCGACCTGATCATCGGTCACACTCGCTTCTCGGGACCGGCCGCTACCGAGCTACGGGACCGGTGGTACCCCGACGCCCGGGTCGCGCACTTCCTGCACACCAGCCCCGAGCGGGTCCCCTGGGTAAAATATCCGGACGACCCGGAGAAGGCCCAGTTCAAAGCCGTTCTGGACTCCGGGACCGAGCGCGAGATGATGGAGCGGTCCGACGTGGCCGTCGGTGTCGGGCCCCTGCTCACCAGGGAGGCCGAGCGGCTCGCGTCCTCAGGACAACATGTGCCGAGTTCACACCAGCTCATACCAGGTGTGAAGATCGAGGAGTTGGTCCAGCGCGCGCCGCACGAGGGACGGCTCAACCTCCTGGTCATGGGACGGACAGACGATCCGCTGAAGGGCGTCAATGACGCACTCCGCGCGGTGAAAAACTTGAACCAGATGGGCTTCGACGTACACCTCACCATCCGCGGTGCGGACCCCGAGAACTTCGACGAAGCAGTGCAGAAAGCCAAAACACTGGGAGGCGCGCAGAACGTCACCGTCAAACCCTTCAGCAACCAGCCCGAGGACCTGAAGAAGGACATCATCGCCGCCGATGCGGTGATCATGCCGTCGAAGCACGAGGGATTCGGCCTCGTGGCCACCGAGGCGGCGGGTCACGGTGTGCCCATCCTCGTCAACCAGGAGAGCGGTGCGGCGGAGTTCCTCGGGGACGCGGCCCGCATCGACCCCCGGATCGGCCGCCCGTGCATCGTCCCCGAGCCCGATGATCCGCTTCAGCGGCCCGGCACCTGGGCCAAGGCCTTCCAGGAATTGAAGGCCGACCTCCCCCAGCGCCGCGAGAACGCCAAGGAACTGCGCGAGGCGCTCAAGGCCTATTCGTGGGACCACGCCGGCGAGTGCCTGGTGGAAGCGGCGATGAAGACCACTCCCAAGCCCCGGCTGGCTCAGGAGGGGCAGAAGCCGCAGAGGCTGGCGACCGTCCAGGGACCGAACGGCAAACTGCTCGGCGGCGGCGAGGCGAGTCCGGACGCACGGCCGAGGACACCCGGCCCGCAGAGCAATCTGGCCAGAGCGGCCGGCATGGCCTCACCGGGGGCACGCCCCGCGCAGGCCGCCGCTCAGGGGCCGCGGCCCGACCGGCAGGGTCCGGCCGCCGCGCCCCGTACGTTCCACCTGCCGCCGACCCAGCAAGGCGGCCAGGGCCGGAGCCGGTAGGCGTCAGCCGGCGCCGGTGCCGGTGCCGGGCCACGGCATCGGCGCCGAGGAGCGAGACTGAAGGGGTGAGAAGCGAGAACACGCCCTTCGAGGGTGGGCCCATGGACGGGCGGGTGCTGCCTGTGTTGCTGGGGCATACCGGGCAGCCGCCCAAGGTCTACCGCATCCCCGTGCCGGCCGGCGAGGAGGGGGCCGCGCCCACCGTCCTCGTCTACCGGCGTGTCCAGGCGGGGACGACCCGCCGGCTCGGGCTGCCCGCCGGCTGGAAGTATGTGTACGAACCGGAGGGGGAGGCCGAGCCCCGTATCCGGTGGCCCTGGTCACGGCCCGCCCCTCGCCCGCCGCACGGGTGACTCCCCGGCCCGGCCCGCCCGCTGTGCCCGGATTAGTCATACCGCGCATGGCACGATCGGCCCCATGCCGTGCACCCCGCGCCTCGGCCGTGTCGTCTCCGCCGCCTCCGCCGCCGTGCTCGCGGCGAGCTCCGTGCTCGCCGTGCCCGCGCCGACGGCGGGCGCGGCTCCCGTCGGGGCGGCCGACCAGCCGGTGAGTGCCCTGCTGACCCGTCTCCGGATGCTCTACCAGCGGGCCGAGCAGGCCACCGAGAGCTACACCGTCACCGGGCGGAAGCTCCAGGAGCAGCGGGCCGAGGCGGACCGGCTCGCCAAGGAGCTGTCCGACACCCGGCAGGCGCTGGAGGCCGGGCGCGAGGCCGCCGGGCGGATCGCGCGTGAGCAGTACCGGGGCGCCCGCGCCCTCTCCCCCGCCCTGCAGTTCCTGCTCGGCGACGACCCGCGGCTGGCCATGGAGCGCCGTCACGCCGTCGCCCGCGCGGCCGGGCACCGGGCGGTCGTCGTCGGGCGGCTGCGGGCCGGCGAGCGGGAGGCCGTCGTCCTGGCCTCCCGGGCCCGCGCCGCGCTCGACGCCCAGCGGACGCTCGCCGCCGCGCACAAGCGCCAGCGCGACCGGGCGCGCCAGCAGCTCGGCGAGGTCGAGCGGCTGCTCGCCTCGGTGACCAGGGAGCAGCTCGCCCGGTTGCGCCGCCTCGAGCGCGGCGTCTGACGCGTCCCTCAGCCGACCGCCGCCTCCGCCATGAACGCCTCCGCCCTCGCCGCGTCGAAGAAGTAGTCCTCGAAGTCCGCCGGGTCGTCGTAGCCGTTGGCGAACCGGTCGGCCACGTGCTGCGCGCCGCCCGCCGCCGCGATCAGGCCGCGGACGTGCCGGGCCGGTGAGCCCAGCATGGCGTTGGTCCACCGGGTGACGTGCCGGGCCGAGGCCCAGTAGCGCTCGAAGGCCATCCGCATCCAGTCGGCGTCGAACGGCTCGTCGCCCCGCTCGACGATCGAGGCGAGGTACGAGGCGGCGCACTTGGCGGCCGAGTTGGAGCCCTGGCCGGTGAGCGGGTCGTTGACGACGACGGCGTCCCCGGCCCCCAGGGCCAGCCCGCCCGAGGGCAGTCGCCCGACGGGGTCGCGGACGGTCGGGGTGTAGCGCCCGGCCAGGGTGGCGTGGGCGTCGGTGAGCTCGACGGCGGTGGCGCGGCCGTACTCCCAGGGGGCGTAGCGCTCCAGCAGCTCCAGCGTCCGGGCCAGGTGCTCGCCGGGGCCGTCGACGTGGTGGAAGACGTCCAGCGGGCCGCCCGGCACGCCCTCCCAGAAGAGGATGTCGGCGCGCCCCGAGGTGGTGAGGGCGGGGATGACCCAGAGTTCGCCGGCGCCGGGGACGAGGTTGCAGCGGGCCGCGTCGTACTCCGGGTGCTCGGCGCGGGGGCCCAGCCCATGGACGTACGCGAGGGCCAGGGAGCGCTGCGGCGCGGCGTACGGGGAGCGGGCGGGGTCGCGCGGGAAGAGGGAGACCAGCTCGCCCTTGCCGGCCGCGATCAGCACGAGGTCGTAGCGGGGCGCGAGGAAGTCCAGGTCGGAGACGGTGGCGCAGTGGATGACGATCCGGCCGCCGCGCTCGGCGAAGGTGTCCAGCCAGCCGGCCATCTTCACCCGCTGGTCGACGGACTGGGCGGGGCCCTCGAGCCGCCCGACCCAGTCGATCAGCCGCTGCACGCCGGGCACCCCGGGGAGGGTCCCGGCGACCGACAGGCCCAGGCCCTCGACGCGCGGGGCGAGGGCCTCCCAGAAGTTGAGGCCCAGCTCGCGCTCGTAGCGCAGGGCCGTGCGGAACATGATCTGCGTCGACATCACGCGCCCGGCGCGGATCTCCTCGGGCGTGCGGTTGGACATCACGGTGACGTCGTAGCCCTTGGACTGCAGGCCGAGGGCCAGCTGGAGCCCGGACTGGCCGGCTCCGACTATGAGGATCCGTCGCACGGTCTGTGTTCGCCTCCGATCGGGTGACTACACCGGGTTGACGCCGTGGGCGCCGGCCGGGCCGGGGACACCCCGTGCGGCCGGGACCCCGGGGCGCCCGGTGAGGCGTCCAGGGCCCGGCCGACGAGGGTCAGCAGGGTCTCGACCACGTCGATCCGCCGCCGGGCGTCCATGACGAGCACCGGTACGTCCGGTGCCAGCGCCAGCGCCTCGCGCACGACCTCCGCCTCGTGCCGGGGCGTGCCCTCGAAGTGGTTGACGGCGACGACGTAGGGCAGGCCGCCGCTCTCGAAGTAGTCGAGGGCGGGGAAGCAGTCGGCCAGCCGGCGGGTGTCGACCATGACCACGGCCCCGATGGCCCCGCGCACCAGGTCGTCCCACATGAACCAGAACCGTTTCTGGCCCGGCGTGCCGAAGAGGTAGAGCACCAGGTCGGCGTCGAGGGTGATCCGCCCGAAGTCCATGGCGACCGTGGTCGTCGCCTTGCCCGGGACCCCGGCCGGGTCGTCGACGCCCTCGCCGGCCGTCGTCATGACGGCCTCGGTGCGCAGCGGGGTGATCTCCGAGACCGATCCGACGAAGGTGGTCTTGCCGACGCCGAAACCGCCCGCGATGACGATCTTCGTGGCGGAGGGGGCCCGGGTGAGGTCCGTCTGCCAGCGGGCCGCGGCACCGCCCGGCGCCCCGTCTCCCTCCGCCGGGCCGTCGGGAGACGTGTCAGAGTCTGCGTAGTCCACTGAGCACCCTTTCCAGCAGCGCGCGGTCGGGCCTGCCGGCGGCGTGGCCGGGGCCGTAGACGCGGATCCTTCCCTGGTCGGCCAGTTCGCCGAGCAGCACCCGTACGGCGCCCAGCGGCATCTTGAGCAGCGCGGACACCTCGGCGACCGAACGCACCCGGCGGCACAGCCCGACGACGGCCCGCGCCTCGGGCAGCACCCGGGAGGCCAGGCCGCCCGTCCCCGGCCCGTCGGCGCCGTGCTCCGCTCCCGGGCCCGGTGGGGCGGCCGGGGCCGCCACGAAGGTCTCGACGAGCAGGAGGTGACCGCAGCGGGTCCGTCCGCCGGTGAGGGAGTACGGGCGGACGCGGGCGCTCCGCGGACCCGCCGGGCCGGTGCCGGCCCGAAGGGCCCACACCGCGGTCCGGGCGGGGGCCCGCGCGGGCGTCCGCGCGGGCACGCGCGGGGCGGCCGCGGCCGTCGTCATCCGACGGCCTCCACCGACTGCCGCAGCTCCCGGCGGAGTTCGGGGGTCAGGACGTGTCCGGCCCGGCCCACGAAGAGCGCCATGTGGTACGCGACGACGCCCATGTCGCAGTCGGGCGCGGTACGGACGCCGAGCAGCGAGCCGTCGCTGATCGTCATGACGAACAGCCCGCCGCCGTCCATCGCCACCATGGTCTGCTTGACCGCGCCGCCGTCCATCAGGGTCGCGGCGCCGGTGGTCAGGCTGCCCAGGCCGGCGACGATGGTGGCGAGGTCGGCCGAGGAGCCGCGCGGGCCGTGGCCCCCCGCGTCCCCGCCGCCCCGCGCTCCGGCGTGCGCCGCCGGAGCCTGGTGCTCCGCCGTGGAGGAGAGCAGCAGCAGGCCGTCGGAGGAGACCACGGCGACGGACAGCACGCCCGGCACCTCCTCCACCAGGTCGGCCAGCAGCCAGCGCAGACCGCGGGCCTCGTCGCTCAGCCCCAAGGCCGTGACGCCGGTGGTGGGTGCGGGGGTTACCGGCGTCGCCCCCTGGGAAAATGCAGTCAACCGCGTGCCTCCTCGACAGTGCCGCCCTCGTCCGGCGCCCCCGCTCGGTTCCGATCAGTACCACGCTCACGCCCCGTCAACTCCGCCTCGGCGTCCCGGCGTCCGTCCCGGGCGCCCTGCTGGAAGCCGGCGAGCTTGCGCCGCAGCGCCTCGGCGTCCACGCCGTGCCGCACGCTCAGCGGCACGGGCTTGCGGGCCACCACCCGGGGCGTGCGCCGGGGCAGCGACGGGCCGGCGCCCGCCCCTCCCTGTCCCGGCCCCTCCGGACGCTCCTCCGGACGTAGCCCCTCCGGACGTAGCGCCTCCGGGCTCAGCGGCTCGGGGCGCAGGGCCTGCGGGCGTGCGCCCGGGGCGTGGGTCGACGCCGGGTGCGCCGACGGGGGGTACGACGCCTGGACGTGCGGCGCGGAGGCGCTCTGCCCCGGCGCGTACGACTCCGGATACGCCCCCGACGGGTGCCCGCCGCCCTGCCCTGGCACCCCCGCGTGCGCCCCTCGCGCCCCGTACGTCCCGGGCGCGGACGACGGCCCGCCCCCACCGATCCGTCCCGCGTGCTCCGCGCCCCCGCCGGCCTCCCCGTACTCCGTCCGCGTCCGCGGCGCGGCCTGCGTCGGCACCGTCAGGCGGGCGTGGCGGCCCACCGCCGGGGGCGGGTCGTCGTCCGCGCCCGGGGGCCGCCCGGCCGCCGGGCCCGGCATCTGCCAGGCGGGGCCGGGGACGTGCCGGACGGTGGTGAGCTGGATCGTCTGCTCGTCCTGCTCGACCCACGGCCCGGACCGCCGCTGCCCCGGCGCGGCCGGGTGCTGCGGACGGCCGGGCAGGGTGTGGGAGTTGGCCTCGGCGACGGCGCCCGGCAGGTCCAGGGGCGGCGCGATACGGGCGGCGCCGGGGACCGGGGGCGCGCCGGCCGGGTCGCCGAGGGAGGGCGGGTCGGCGGGCAGGACGTGGCAGGGCAGGACGACCACGGCCGTGATGCCGCCGGGGCGCTGCTCCCTGAGCTGCACCCGGACGCCGTGCCGGGCGGCGAGCCGCGCGACGACGTAGAGGCCGAGCCCCATGACGGGCTCGGCCCGCTCGTCGCCGGCGGCGCCCCGGGGGTCCGGATCGGCCTCCGCGAGCAGGGCGTTGAGCTCGGCGAGCCGCTCGGGGGCCATGCCGATGCCCTCGTCCTGGACGGAGAGCATGACCTCGCCGTTCTCCAGCAGCCAGCCGGAGACCTGCACCTGCACGTCCGGCGGGGAGAACGAGGTGGCGTTCTCCAGCAGCTCGGCCACCAGGTGGCTGATGTCGTCGGCGGCGAAGCCGGCGAGCTGTGCCCGGGCCGGCAGGGAGTGGATGCGGACGCGTTCGTACCGCTCGATCTCGCTGACGCCGGCCCGCAGGACGTCCAGCAGGGGGACGGCGCCCGCGTGCCCGGCCTGCTGTCCGTCGCCGGCGAGGACGAGGAGGTTCTCGTTGCAGCGGCGCATCTGGGTGGCGAGGTGGTCGAGCTTGAAGAGGACCTCCAGGCGGTCGGGGTCCGCCTCGTGGGCCTCCATGGACTCGATGACGGTCAGCTGCCGCTCGACCAGGCCGAGCGTGCGGCGGGTGAGGCCGACGAAGGTGGAGTGCACCCGGCCGGACTGCCCGGCCATGCGCTCGTCGAGCTCCTGGAACCGGGCGCGCAGGGCGTCGCGCTCGTCCGCGAGGTCCTGCCGGGCCACGTCCAGGCGGTTGCGCTCGCCCTCCAGGAGGGCGACGCGCTCGCGCATGCGCGCCACGGTGCCCTGGAGGACGTTGACCGAGCGGGCGATCTCGGCGAACTCGTCGTCGCGGCCCCGGAAGGAGACCGGCTCCTTGGTCACGGGGTCGGCGCACACCCGCCGGGCGCCGAGCCGCAGCGCGGAGAGCGGGCGGGTGACCGAGCGGGCGGACCGGACGCCGGCGGTCAGCACGACCAGCAGGCACAGGGCGGCCAGCGTGCCGCGCACCTCCAGGGCGGTGGCGTCGTGGTCGCGGAGGCCGGCCAGGCGGGCCATCTCCTCGGTGGCCAGACCGGATTCGAGGCCGCGCATCCGGTCGAGCCGCTCGGTGAGGGCGACGCGGGCGGGGCCGGGCCGCTCGGCCTCCGCGGCGGCGGGCTGCGGCCCGGTGGCGAGCCGGTCCAGCAGGGCCCGGCCGGCCGCGGTGGCCGGGCCGTCGGCGGCGCGGGCGAACTCGGAGCGCAGCGGGCCGGGGGCGAGCTGCCGGAAGTCGGCCAGCGCGGCCTGCTCGCGCAGGGCGGCCCGCTGGGCGAGGAGGCCCGCCCCGGGCCGGGTGCCGCGGGCGGCGAGCGAGGCGAGGAGGAGGCCGCGGGCGGCGGAGTCCTCCTCGACGACGCGGCCGAGCGCGGGCAGGGCCGTCGCCGCGTCGGAGCGGGCGCGGGCGGGCAGCCGGTGGGCGAGGGAGGCGGACAGGCCGTGGAGGGCCTGGACGGTGGCGGTGTAGGCCGCGAAGACGGTCTCCGGGGCGGCGCTGCCGGTCAGGGCGGTGCGGCGGAGCTCGGGGAGGGCGTCCAGGCGGCGCTGCACGGAGGCGGACGCGGTGGGACGGAACTCCTCGATCCGCCGGTCGACGCGGGCGCGTTGGTCCTCGGAGGCGCCGGCGGGGCCACCGCCGCCGGGGCGCCCGGCGGCCGCGTACTCGGTCATGGCGTCGCGCTCGTCGGCCAGCGCGTGGGCGAGCGCGACCGCGCCGCTGGCGGTCGTGGCGAGCCCGGCCAGCCGGCGGGAGTCGCCGAGGTCGCGCAGGGCGTCGGCGATGCCGAACGCGCCCGCCCCCAGGGTCGTCAGCGAGACGAGGGCGACGGAGGCGATGAGCCGGTTGCGCACGCGGGCGGTGCGCTCGGGCACCCCCGCCGCGCGCTGTTCGCGCTGGCCGCCGCGAAGTCGCTTCTTCCGCACCGGTGCTCGCAATCTGCCGTCGTCCGTGTCCCACACCTGGTGGCCCCTGACCGGTGGCACCGACCGCATCCCCCCGGCAAGTGCCCACTCAGGTAAACAGCCCGGCGCGCCGGAAGGATGCGCGCCAACCGGCGGGGAAAATCCGGGCATCCGGCACACTGGTCGCATGCGCATCGAACTGGCCACGCAGCCCGGGGATTCGCTCCGTCCGAACGAGGACTTCGTCTCGGCGGCCCTGCCGGCCTCGGGGTCCGGCGGGGCCCTGGTCCTGCTCGACGGCGTGACGCCGCCGCCGGACGGCGCGACGGGCTGTACGCACGGAGTGCCCTGGTTCACGGCCCGGCTCGGCGGCGCGCTGCTCGAACTGGCGGCCTCACGGCCGGACATGACGCTGCGCGCCTGCCTGGCGGAGGCCGTCTCCCGTACGGCCGCCGCGCACCGGGACGGCTGCGATCTGTCCCACCGGCGTACGCCCCAGGCCACGGTGGTCGTCGCGCGCTGGGACGCGACGGAGGTGGAGCACCTGGTGCTGTCGGATTCCGTCCTGCTGCTGGAGGGACCGACCGGGGAGGTGCGGGCCGTGCTGGACGACCGGATCGCCCGGCTGGCGGCCCGCGGCCCGGTGACGGACGCGCTGCGCAACGCGGAGGGCGGCTTCTTCACGGCGGCCGCCGACCCCGCGGTGGCCGCCCGGGCGGTCACCGGCAACACGCCTCGTACGGACGTACGAGCCCTGGCCGCGCTCAGCGACGGGGCGGCGCGCTGGGTGGAGGTGTTCCGGGAGGGCGGCTGGCGGGAGTGCCTCTCGGTGACGGCGAAGGACGGGCCGCGGGCGCTGATCGAGCGGGTGCGCGAGGCGGAGCTGGCCGATCCGGAAGGCCGGACCTTCCGGCGCGGCAAGCCGCATGACGACGCGGCAGCCCTTTACGCTGAATTGTAATGAGATGCGCTCTTTGTCCGGCTACCGGACCGTCCACCATGCCGCGGCTACGCCTCCGCCCGCTCGTTGAGCTGGTGGAGCAGCCGGGCCAGCTCGGCGATCTCGGTGCGGTCCCAGTCGGCGAGCTTGCTCATGTACAGCGAGCGCCGGGCGTCACGCACCCGGGTGAAGCGGACGCGGCCCTCCTCGGTGATCTGGACGAGGGAGGCCCGGCCGTCGGCGGGGTCGGGCTCGCGGCCGATCAGCCCGAGGTCGTGGAGGGCGCGCAGCTGGCGGCTCATCGTGGCCTTGCCGACGCCGAAGTAGGCGGCGAGGTCGGTGGCCCGCTGCTGGCCGGCCTCCTCCAGCCGGACGAGCAGGCCGTACGCGGCGGGTTCGAGGTCCGGGTGGACGGCGCGGGCGAGCTCGCCGGAGGAGGCGCGGGCCCGGCGCAGGAAGACCGACAGCTCGCGCTCCAGGGCGAGGAAGGCCGGGTCGATTCCCGTGCCGTCGCCCGGGCACGGACCGTCCGCACGACCGGACGGGGTACTGGTCTCGCGCACGTGGGGCCCTCTCCTGGGTGTTCGGCGTCGTCGGCGTTTTCAGCCGCTGAAAGTTCTCGTAGGCCGCGGCACGTCGCCGCAGCTCCGCCAGTATTTCGCAGGATTAGACCAACGGCAGCACCCCGGGTCCGTTTCGGGGGGCGCGAAGGGGCCCATAGCTTGATTAATGACATGGTCACACCAATATGACCGTTCGTCGGACCTCTCCAGCCCACTCCCCCCACCCTGGTCTCGGAGGCAGCTCATGCCCGTGCACCACTCCGGCCCGGGCCGCCGGACACCCCCCACCACGGCGGCCCTCCTCCTCTCCCTGCTGACGGCGCTCGCACTGGTCGTCACCCTCCCCACCGCCATGGCGGCGCCCGGCGGCGTCAGACGCCCGGTCCACCCCGAGCGGGACTGGATGGGATCCACCATCCGGGCCCACGAGGACTCGCGCGCGCTCCCCACCGGCTCCGCCCTCGCCTACGTCGAGGGCGTGGACGTCAGCAGCCACAACGGCAAGGTCTCCTGGTCGAAGCTCTGGAACAGCGGCGCCCGCTTCGCCTATGTGAAGGCGAGCGAGGGCACCAGCTACACCAACCCCAACTTCGGGTCGCAATACAACGGCGCGTACCGGGAGGGCATGATCCGGGGCGCCTACCACTTCGCGCTCCCGGACAACTCCAGCGGCTCCGCGCAGGCCGACTTCTTCGCCGACCACGGCGGCGGCTGGTCCAGCGACGGCAAGACGCTGCCCGGCGTGCTCGACATGGAGTACAACCCCTACGGCAGCCAGTGCTACGGCATGTCCGCCGGCCGCCTGGTCGACTGGATCGAGGACTTCTTCTCCACCTACCGCGACCGCACCGGGCGCGACGCGGTGCTCTACACCTCCACCACCTGGTGGAAGAAGTGCACCGGCAACCACAGGGGGTTCAGCGGCTGGAACCCCTTGTGGATACCGCGATACGGCTCGTCGTCCGGTGACCTCCCGGGCGGCTGGGACTTCTACACGTTCTGGCAGTACACCGACTCGGGGCCGACGGTCGGTGACCACAACCGCTTCAACGGCTCGTACAGCCGTCTCCAGGCGCTCGCCTACGGCTGAAGCCCACGACCGCACGAGCGGGCCCCCGGCACCATCGGCGCCGGGGGCCCTGGCGGTTCCACCGGTCCGGACCGCGTCCGGCCGGCGTCACCGGCGGGTCAGCCGCAGCTGCCCGCCGGGCGGGTGCGGGTGACCAGATCGGTGTAGCCGGTGGTGCCGTCGAGCCACACCACCTGACGGCCGCCGGCCGCCGCGGCCGCGATCTGCTCGCCGCGGTTGCAGGAGACCCGCGCCCGGGGCCCGCCGTCCACGCCGAACTGCCACAGCTTGGCCATGGTCTCGTTGCGGTAGCGGCTGTCCGGCACCTGGGCCGTCACCGTCACCGCGTCGTCCGAGGCGGTCAGGTCGAACGCGTACAGCGCGTCGGCACCCTGCTCCTTGTTCAGGTCGACCGTGCCCGTACCGTCCACGTTCGCCCGCCGCACCGCCGTCTGGCCCTGGTCGACGACCTCGTCGGCCAGCCAGTAGACGTGCTTGGCGGTGACCGCGGTCTGCCCGATGCTCTCCGGGGTGCCGAGCTGCGTCATGAGCTTCCGCGTACCGCCGCGCAGGTCGAGCACCTCGACGCCGGTCCGGTAGGAGTCGCCCTCCGGGTAGACCTTGACGTAGGCCAGCCGGCCGCCGCCGAGGGACGGCAGGGCCGAGCCCAGCTCGGCCTTCCGGTCGTCCACCCAGGTGGGCTCCCGGTCACCCTGACGCAGGTACCCGGCGTGCCGGGCGCCCGAGGTGTCCATCGTCTCGAAGGCCACCACCGGCCCGTCGACCCGTACGCCGCGCACGAGGTCGGTGGTGCTGTAGAGCTTCTTCACCGGGCCGCCGGCCAGCGGCCGGGACAGCACCTCGACGCCCTGCGCCCCGTACGCCTCCCACACCACGGTCTTCCCGTCGGTCGCCGGGTTGACGTGGAAACGGCCGTCGTTGGGGCTCAGCGGCTTGGCCGCGCCCTTGCCGTCCGTGCGGCCGGCCCAGACCGAGTAGGCCTCGGTGCCGTCGTCGTTGGAGCGGGACGCGGCCCACCAGCCGCCGCCCGCGCCGACCGTGGTGTCGGCGGTGTTGAGCCGGGCGGAGAGGCGGTCGGTGTCGACGCCGAGGGCCTCCTCCCAGTTGGGCACGACGCCGTGGGCGCTGAACGACCGCTTGACGACGTTCAGGTCCTTGGTGGAGACCTTGAGCGCCTTGGCGGCCGCGAGGACCGCGGCCCGGCCCTCGGTGAAGCCGTCCAGCGGGGTCATGTACTCGGTGAGCGCCTTGTAGACGATCCTGTCGGCGAGCGTGCGGCCGACGTCCTCGCGGATGTCCCACAGGGCGCCGGAGAAGATGGTGGAGTTGAGGTGCACCCCGCCGTTGTCGTTGCCGAAGCCGACGCCGAGGAAGTTCTTCGACGTCGTGGCGCCGTCGTTGAGGTCGCGCAGCGCGCACGCGCGGCGGGACTTGGTACGGCACAGGTCGCCGCCGAGCAGGCCCGCGTCGGGGTCGTCCATCGACATGCCGGCCGCGTCGACGGCGATGGCATTGCCGAAGTAGTCGGCGACGGCCTCGTTGAGCGCGCCGGACTGGCCCGCGTAGACGAGGTTGGCGCTGTTCTCCACCACGCCGTGCGTCATCTCGTGGCCGACGACGTCCAGGTCGGCCGAGAGCGTCTTGTACTCCTTGTCGCCCGAGCCGTACACCATCTTGGTGCCGTCCCAGAAGGCGTTGACGAACGGCATCCCGAAGTAGGTCACACCCACCAGGGAGTTGATGGTGCCGCCCCGGCCGTCGAGGCTGTCGCGGCCGTGGACCTTGCGGTAGTAGTCGTAGACCTTGTCCGCGGCCCAGTGGGCGTCGACCGCGCCCGCCTCGGTGGCCTCCTTGGGGAACGCCGGGTCCTTCGACCCGAACTCCTTGATCCCCTCGGGCCACTTGCCGGACGCCTCGTTCGCGTCCTTGTCGCGCGCGTCCCAGGTGGCGATCAGGTTCTTGCTGGTGTCCCACATGCGGGCGTGGTCGCGCATGACGTACTCGCCACGCGCGGTGTCGAAGTACAGGCCCAGCTCGACCGTGGTGCCGTCGTACTTCACGCCGGAGCCCGTGACGCCCGGGTGGCGCGGGCCGGCCTCCTCCGCGGGCGCCCGGCCGTTGCCGGGGGCGGCCGCGGCCGTGCCCGTGACGGGGGTCTGCCGGGGCGCGCCGAAGGTTTTGATGGCACTGTACTGGAGCACCGGGTAGCCGGCCTTGGCGTCGATGTACACCTCCCGCAGCACCGGCTCGCCGGTGGCCGGGTCGGTGCCCCGCACGGTGACGTGGTGGGTGAGCACACCGGCGCCCCGGGGCAGGACGACCAGGCCGCGCGCGGTGCCGGTCAGGGACGGGGCCGCCGCGACGCCCTTGCCGCCGCGCGCTCCGGCGGCGGCGGACGCGTCCACGCGCTTGGCTCCCAGCCGGGCGAGGGTCGCCCCCACGGCCCTCCGCACGGCCAGGTCCTCGCCGATCTCCGGCGTGGTGTCCGCCTTCAGGGCGGTGAAGTACTTGCCGGAGGTGCCGGTGACGACGCGCTTGCCGTCCTTCCGCTCCATCCGGACGACGTACTGGCCGCCGAGGACGTCGACGCCCTTGTACTTCTGCTGGAGGCGGACCGTCTCCGACGACCCCGCGGCCGTCGTCCCCACCGGTCGCAGGTCACGCGCCGGGTCCGGGATGCGGTAACGATCCTTCTTCTCCGCCAGGTGGCCGCGCGCGGCATCCGCCGCGCTGCCGCTGCCCGCGGCCTTCTCCCTGATGCCGTCGACGAGGGACGGCGTGGAGGTCCCCGTCCCCGGGACGACGTCGGTGCCGGAGCCGGCCGGGGCCGCGAGGGCCTGGCCGGGCAGCACCGAGACGACGAGGGCGGCAGCGCCCAGCAGCGCCGCCGCCCCCGCTCTCCCACCGTCGATCGCCGGTCTTCCTGAACGTGCTCTGGGCTTACGCAAGGATTCCCCCTCCGTACGTGCCGGAACGCCGAACATCTGTGGTCGGGGGACATGGAAGCGGTGAGACGGGAAGAGATCAATGGGGCGTCAGAGCCGATGGACGACTTTCGGCCGCGGGGCGCGGCCGCTCAGCGCGGTCGCGGGAGACCCGGCCCGGACACGCGACCGGCCCCCCACCGCGCGAGCGGTGGGGGGCCGGTGAAGCCGCCGCGGGCGCTTCACGCGCCCGCGTCGGATCAGGCCTCGAAGACCTCGGCGACCAGTGCCTGCTGCTCCGCCTGGTGGCGCTTGGCCGAGCCGACCGCCGGGGAGGAGGAGTGCGGGCGGGAGATGCGGCGCAGGCGCTCACGCGCCGGGATGTCCGCGCCGACCGCCAGGTCCAGGTGGTCGATCAGGTTGAGCGCGATGAACGGCCACGCACCCTGGTTCGCCGGCTCCTCCTGCGCCCAGATGTATTTCTCGGCGTTCGGGAACTTGGCGATCTCGGCCTGGAGCTCCGCACCCGGCAGCGGGTAGAGGCGCTCGAGGCGGATGATGGCGGTGTCGGTCGCACCGCGCTTGTCCCGCTCGGCGACCAGGTCGTAGTAGACCTTGCCGGCGCAGAAGACGACCTTGCGGACATCCTCGGCCTTGACGTGCTCGTCACCGATGACCGGGCGGAAGCCGCCGGTGGTGAACTCCTCCGCCTTCGACGCCGCGGCCTTCAGACGCAGCATCGACTTCGGCGTGAAGACGATGAGCGGCTTGTGGTGCGGGTTGTGGACCTGCCAGCGCAGCAGGTGGAAGTAGTTCGACGGCAGCGTCGGCATGGCGACCGTCATGTTGTTCTGCGCGCACAGCTGCAGGAAGCGCTCGACGCGGGCCGAGGAGTGGTCCGGGCCCTGGCCCTCGTAGCCGTGCGGCAGCAGCAGGGTGACGCCGGAGGTCTGGCCCCACTTCTGCTCGGAGGAGGAGATGAACTCGTCCACCACCGACTGGGCGCCGTTGACGAAGTCGCCGAACTGCGCCTCCCACATCACCAGCGCGTCCGGGCGGGCCAGCGAGTAGCCGTACTCGAAGCCCATCGCCGCGTATTCGCTGAGCAGCGAGTCGTAGACGTTGTAGCGGGCCTGGTCCTCGGACAGGTACAGCAGCGGGGTGAAGTCCTCGCCGGTCTCCCGGTCGACGAGCACCGCGTGGCGCTGGCCGAAGGTGCCGCGGCGGGAGTCCTGGCCGGCGAGCCGGACCGGGGTGCCCTCCATCAGCAGGGAGCCGAAGGCGAGGGTCTCGCCCATGCCCCAGTCGATGGTGCCGTCCTCGACGCTGGTCGCGCGGCGCTGCAGCTGCGGCAGCAGGCGCGGGTGCACCGTGACGCCCTCGGGCAGGTTGACCTGCGACTCGGCGATCCGCTTGATGGTCTCCTGGGAGATCGCGGTGGACACCGCGACCGGGAAGCCGTCCACCGGCGGGGCCGGGACCTCGGCCGGGGCCGGGGTGGTGTCGGCCTCGCGGACCTCGACGAAGACCTTCTCCAGCTGGCCCTGGTAGTCCTGCAGGGCCTGCTCGGCCTCTTCCAGGGTGATGTCGCCGCGACCGATGAGGGACTCGGTGTAGAGCTTGCGCACCGAGCGCTTCTTGTCGATCAGGTCGTACATCAGCGGCTGGGTGAAGCCCGGGTTGTCGGACTCGTTGTGGCCGCGACGGCGGTAGCAGATCAGGTCGATGACGACGTCCTTGTTGAACGCCTGGCGGAACTCGAAGGCGAGCCGCGCGACGCGGACCACGGCCTCCGGGTCGTCACCGTTCACATGGAAGATCGGCGCCTCGATCATCCGGGCGACGTCGGTGCAGTACATCGACGAGCGCGAGGACTCCGGCGGCGCGGTGAAGCCGACCTGGTTGTTGATGACGATGTGCACGGTGCCGCCGGTGCGGTAGCCGCGCAGCTGCGACATGTTCAGGGTCTCGGCCACGACGCCCTGGCCCGCGAAGGCCGCGTCGCCGTGCAGCTGGATCGGCAGGACGGTGAAGTCCGTGCCGGCCTTGCCGATGATGTCCTGCTTGGCGCGGGCGATGCCCTCGACGACCGGGTCGACCGTCTCCAGGTGGGAGGGGTTGGCGGCCAGCGAGACGTTGATCTGCTCGCCGTCCAGGCCGGTGAAGACGCCCTCGGCACCCAGGTGGTACTTCACGTCGCCGGAGCCGTGCATCGACTTCGGGTCGAGGTTGCCCTCGAACTCGCGGAAGATCTGCGCGTAGGACTTGCCGACGATGTTGGCGAGGACGTTCAGGCGGCCGCGGTGGGCCATGCCGATGACGGCCTCGTCCAGGCGGGCCTCGGCGGCCGCGTCCAGCACGGCGTCCAGCAGCGGGATGACGGACTCGCCGCCCTCCAGCGAGAAGCGCTTCTGGCCGACGTACTTCGTCTGCAGGAACGTCTCGAACGCCTCGGCCGCGTTCAGGCGGCGGAGGATGCGCAGCTGCTCCTCGCGCTCCGGCTTGGTGTGCGGGCGCTCGACGCGGTCCTGGATCCACTTGCGCTGCTTGGGGTCCTGGATGTGCATGAACTCGATGCCGGTGGTGCGGCAGTACGAGTCGCGCAGGACGCCGAGGATGTCGCGCAGCTTCATCATCGACTTGCCGGCGAAGCCGCCGACCGCGAACTCGCGCTCCAGGTCCCACAGGGTGAGGCCGTGCTCGGTGATGTCCAGGTCGGGGTGCTTGCGCTGCTTGTACTCCAACGGGTCGGTGTCGGCCATGACGTGGCCGCGGACCCGGTAGGAGTGGATCAGCTCGAAGACGCGGGCGGCCTTCGTGACGTCGTCGTCGTGCGAGGCGTCGATGTCCCGGAGCCAGCGGACCGGCTCGTAGGGGATGCGCAGCGCCTCGAAGATCTCGTCGTAGAAGCCGTTCTCGCCGAGGAGCAGCTGGTGCATGATCCGCAGGAACTCGCCGGAGGCGGCGCCCTGGATCACCCGGTGGTCGTACGTCGAGGTCAGCGTCATGACCTTGGAGATGCCCAGCTTGTTCAGGGCGTCCTGCGAGGTGCCCTGGAACTCGGCCGGGTAGTCCATGGCGCCGACGCCGATGATCAGGCCCTGGCCGGGCATCAGGCGCGGCACGGAGTGCACGGTGCCGATGCCGCCGGGGTTGGTGAGCGACGCGGTGACCCCGGTGAAGTCGTCCATCGTCAGCTTGCCGACCCGGGCACGGCGGACGATGTCCTCGTAGGCCTGCCAGAACTCGAAGAAGTTGAGGGTCTCGGCCTTCTTGATGGCCGCGACCACGAGCTGGCGGTCGCCGTTGGGCTTGACCAGGTCGATCGCCAGACCGAGGTTGACGTGCTCCGGCTTGACCAGGGTCGGCTTGCCGTCCTTCTCCATGAAGGAGTGGTTCATGGACGGCATCAGCTTCAGCGCCTGCACCATGGCGAAGCCGATGAGGTGCGTGAAGGAGACCTTGCCACCGCGGGCGCGCTGGAGGTGGTTGTTGATGACGATGCGGTTGTCGAACAGCAGCTTCACCGGGACGGCGCGGACGGACGTGGCCGTCGGCAGCTCCAGCGAGGCGTTCATGTTCTTGGCCACCGCGGCGGACGGACCGCGCAGGGTGACCAGCTCCGGGCCGGCGGCCGGCTCGGCCGGCTTGGCCGCGGCGGCCGGCTTGGCCACGGCGGGCTTCGCCGCGGCCGGCTTGGCCACGGGCGCCGCGGCGGCGGGCTTCGTGACCGGAGCGGCCGGAGCAGCCGGGGCGGCGGCCGGAGCCGGGGCCTGGGCGGCCTGGGCCGGAGCGGCCGCGGGGGCCTGCGCCGGCGCGGCCGGCGTCACGGGAGCCGGGGTACCCGGCGGCGCGGTCGCCGCCTGACCCGGCTTGTAGTCGGCGAAGAAGTCCCACCAGGCTCGGTCGACCGAGTTCGGGTCCTGGAGGTACTGCTGGTAGATCTCGTCGACGAGCCACTCATTGGGACCGAACACGTCGGCAGGGCTCTTGCCCTGCCCCGCTTGGTCGGTCGAGATGCTCGAGGTGTTGGGGGACTGTGGCGACACGGCGGCAACCGCCCTCTTCCGCTTCCTAAGGTGGTGGACAGCGGGAATAAAGGCTACGCCTGTCGGGACCTTGGATGCAGGCCACCCGGGCCAGTCGTCGCCTAAGTCACACTCCGACCCGGGTTTCAGGGCATGACATGGCGGGAAAACCCGGTGGTTCCGCCCCTGCCGGGGTCTCCTGGGTTCGCCGAAGCCTGCCCCACGCCCGGTACGGACGTGTGCTCCCACCACCGACCCTACGTCAAGACGCTTCCCGAGGTCCGCCCGGAAGAGTGACCCTGATGCGGCACCCCCGGGGGGATTCGGCCACTCCTATGCTCCCGCCGTGGAGGTCGACGGCCCAGCGCGCGATCGCCAGCCCCAGCCCCGTACCCCCGTCGCCGCCCGGCCCCTGGGTCCCGGCGGAGCCCCGGTTGAAGCGCTCGAAGACCCGGTGCCGCTCGGACTCGGGGATGCCGGGCCCCTCGTCCACCACCTCCAGGGACAGGGACTGCGCGCCCTCGCCCCGCCGGGCGCGGACGGTGACTCGGCCGTGCGGGGGACTGTGCTTGACCGCGTTGTCCACCAGATTGGCCACCACCTGGTGCAGCCGTTCGGCGTCCGCGTGGGCGGTGAGCTCCGGCGGCGAGACGTCCAGGTGGAGGTGGACGTCCTTGCGGGCGCGGGGTGAGGAGCCGCTGCCGCACGCCATGCTGGCCTCCTTGAGCACCCCCGCGAGGTAGGGCCACACCTCGAAGCGCCGGGCGCGCAGCGGCACCACGCCGTTGTCCAGCCGGGAGAGGTCCAGCAGCTGTTCCACCAGACGGCCCAGCCGTTCGGTCTGCCGGAGGGCCGTGCGCATCGTCTCGGGGTCGGCGGCCGAGACGCCGTCCACCACGTTCTCCAGGACCGCCCGCAGGCCCGCGATGGGGGTGCGCAGCTCGTGGGAGACGTTGGCGACCAGTTCCTTGCGGTGGGTGTCCACCGCCTCCAGGTCGGCCGCCATCCGGTTGAAGGCGGTGGCCAGGTCCCCGAACTCGTCCCGCCGGCCCGCGCCCACCCGGCGGGTGTAGTCACCCTGCGCCATGGACCGGGTGACCTCGGTCATCTCGTCCAGCGGCGCGGTCAGGCCGTGCGCCACGAACTGGGTGATCAGCAGCGAGGCGATGATCGAGAAGATGGTGATCACCCGGATCTCGGTGGCCGAGTGGATCGCGACGAACACCAGGAAGGTCGTGATCACCACCGATCCGATGACCAGCGCGCCCAGCGCGGCCTTGACCGAGCGGTACGGGTCCAGGGGACGCAGCGCCTCCCAGACCCGGCCCCACAGGCCGGGGGCGGGCCCGCCGTCCTCCCCCTTGGCCCCCTTGGACGCCCTGCCGCCCTTGGCCCCCCTGGGCGCCTTGGCCCCCCGTGTCATGCCGCCGGGGTCTCCAGCGCGTACCCCACGCCGTGCACCGTGCGGATGCGCTCCGCCCCGATCTTCCGGCGCAGCGCCTTGATGTGGCTGTCCACCGTCCGGGTGCCCGAGGCGTCGGCCCAGTCCCACACCTCGGCCAGCAGCTGCTCGCGGGAGAGCACCGCGCGCGGCGTGTTGGCCAGGCAGACCAGCAGGTCGAACTCGGTGGGCGTGAGGTGGACGTCCCCGCCGCGCACCCGGACCCTGCGCTGGGCGTGGTCGATCTCCAGCTCGCCCAGCCGCAGGATGCCGCTGCGCGGCGTGTGGGCGGCCAGCGTGGCGCGTTCCACGCGGCGCAGCAGCACGTGCACCCGGGCCGCCAGCTCGCGCATCGAGAACGGTTTGGTCATGTAGTCGTCGGCGCCGACGCCGAGCCCGACCAGCATGTCGGTCTCGTCGTCGCGCGCGGTCAGCATGAGGACCGGAACCGGCCGCTGGGCCTGCACTCTGCGGCAGACCTCCAGCCCGTCGAAGCCCGGCAGCATGACGTCGAGGACCATGAGGTCCGGCTGCCACGCCTCGGCGGTGTCCACCCCCGCGGGCCCGTCGCCCGCCGTCCGTACCTGAAAGCCCTCGGCCCGCAGCCGGGCCGCGATGGCGTCGGTGATCGTCCTGTCGTCCTCGACGATCAGCACCCGTCGCTGAGCCCCGGCGGAGGCTGCGGCACCGCTCGGGCCGATGTGTGTCTGCTCCATGCGCCCCGCCCCTAGCGTCTTCCCGTAGCGTTCTCGCTGGCAGTCCTTCAGCTGTGGAAGGCAGGGTACGGGCACCCGGCGCGGCTCGGCTACGCGGCGCGGATGCCGAGGTGGACCACGTCGGGGACGCCTCGGGCAACGGTGATCTCTTCAGTGGTTACCCCGGCGAACCCGGCATTCCGGAGGGCTTGTTCGAACGCCGATGAGGGCTGCGCGGACCACACGGCGAGCACGCCGCCGGGCGTCAGCCGGGCCCGGCAGGCGGCGAGTCCGGCGGGAGAGTAGAGGCTGTCGTTGTCCTCGGTGACGGTCCAGTCCGGGCCGTTGTCGATGTCGAGGCAGAGCGCGTCGAACACGTCGTCGGACGTGCGTACGAAGTCGACGAGATCGGCGCGGACGACCGCGGTGCGCGGGTCGGCCAGGGCCTTCCCGGAGATCTCGGCGAGCGGGCCCGCGCGGTGCCAGTCGACGACCGCCGCCTCGCGCTCGACGACCGTGATCCGTCCCCAGCGCGGCTCGGCCGCCGCCCGGGCCAGCGAGAACCCCACGCCCAGGCCCCCGATCAGCACCGACGGGGCCGGGCGCGCCGCGGGCAGCGCGGCCAGGGCGGCGTCGACGAGCAGGCGCTCGGAGCGGCCGTCGGCGGTGTCCATCAGGAAGCAGCCGTTGGCGATGATCTCGTAGTGCGCCCCCCTGCGCCGCAGGACGACCTCCCCGTGCGGGCCCTCGCGGCGCTCCAGGGTGACGGGCGCCTCGTGCGCGACCGGCTGCCGGGTGTCCGGGACGGTCATTCCCATGCCTCCTCAGAGTCGACGACTCCGCCGACGCAACCGGGCGTCATGAGGTTGACGCCGGTGACTGGAGTCACGGCCAGAGGTTGATTCGGCGGACCGCTGTGCACCTTAATGTTCTCGTGCGGGTGACCGGAGGGATTTTTCCCGGCCACCCGGAACGATGCGCGGAAAGGGGCCTGACCGAGTGACTGCGGTGGACGCCGACGAGCACTCCGGCGCGTCGCCCTCGTCCCGCCGCCGCGCGCCCGTCCGCCGCGTGCTCCGGCGCCTCGGCCGGCTGCTGCCGACGCCCACCGGCGCCCCGTTCACGTTCTTCTACGGCCTCGTCCTCCTCGCCACGGCGGTCTACTCCGACCTCGGCGACGAGGCCACCGTCCATCAGCTGCTCCGCGACTCCAGCACGGACGCGGCCCACCTGGTCGAGCAGCCGCTGGTCGTCCTCGTGGCCAGCGCCCTGTGGGTCGCGGGCGGCGTCCGGTCCGCGTACGGGCCCGTCTTCGCGCTCGTCCTCACCGCGCTGGAGCACCGCGTCGGCCCGGCCCGCACGGCCGGGGTCTTCCTCGTCGGCCATGTCCTGGCGACCCTGGCGACGGAGCTGCCGGTGCTGGGCGCGGTCGCCGCCGGCCGGCTGCCCGAGGCCTCGCTGCACCGCCTGGACTACGGGATCAGCTTCGGCCTGATGGCCTGCGTCGGCGCCCTGTCGGGGCTGCTGCCGGCACGCGGCCGGTGGGCGCTGCTGGGTGTGGCGGGGGCGATGTGCGCCCAGGATCTGATCGAGCTGGCCGACCCGCTCGCCAGCTGGGGCCACCCGATCGCGCTGCTGACGGGGATCGCCTGCCACGGGCTGATCCGCGACGAGGCGCGCTCGCGCCGGGGGCGGACGGCCGTCCCGGCGACCCCGGCCGGACCGCCGCCGGCGCCCACGGTGCCCGGGTCCGGGTCCGTGTCCGTGCCGGGTCCGCGTACGGAGGACGAGGCGGCGCGCCGCCCGGCGCGGCCGCTGCAGCGCCGCTGAACACCCCTCTCCCTCACCCCCTTCAGCCGCTACTCGATCGCTCACAGCGAACAAAGCCCCGGGAACAACCACCTCTCCCCGTGCATTGAGTCGACATAGCTCAACTTGCCTGCCGAAGGGGAGATCATGGCTTCGATGTCCGCACCGCTCACCCTGCCCGTGCTGCCGCTCGACGACGAGGTGGTGCTGCCCGGCATGGTCGTGCCGCTCGACCTCTCGGCCGCGGAGGTCCGGGCCGCCGTCGAGGCGGCACAGGCCGCGGCGGGGTCCGGGGGCAAGCCGGAGGTGCTGCTGGTCCCCCGCGTCGACGGCACCTACGCGGGCGTCGGCACCCTGGGCACCGTCGAGCAGGTGGGCCGGCTGTCCGACGGCGACCCCGGCGCGCTGATCCGCGGCGTGGGCCGGGTCCGCATCGGCGCCGGGACGACCGGGCCGGGCGCGGCCCTGTGGGTCGAGGGCACCCGGATGGCGGAGGTCGTCCCCGACCCGCTGCCGGGCGCGGTGGCCGAGCTGATGAAGGAGTACAAGGCCCTCGCCACCAGCTGGCTGCGCAAGCGCGGCGCCTGGCAGGTCGTGGACCGCGTCCAGCAGATCGAGGACGTCGCCCAGCTCGCCGACAACTCCGGCTACTCGCCCTTCCTCACCGTCGCCCAGCGCGTGGAGCTGCTGGAGACCGCCGACCCGGTGGCCCGGCTGCGGCTCGCCGCGAAGTGGCTCGGCGACCATCTCGCCGAGCAGGAGGTGGCCGAATCCATCGCCAAGGACGTCCAGGAGGGCGTCGACAAGCAGCAGCGCGAGTTCCTGCTCCGCCGCCAGCTGGAGGCCGTCCGCAAGGAGCTGGCCGGTCTCGACGGCGACCCGGAGAACGAGACCGAGGACTACCGCGCCCGCGTCGAGGCCGCCGACCTGCCGGAGAAGGTGCGCGAGGCGGCCCTGAAGGAGGTCGGCAAGCTGGAACGGGCCTCCGACCAGAGCCCCGAGGGCGGCTGGATCCGCACCTGGCTCGACACGGTCCTGGAGATGCCGTGGAACGAGCGCACCGAGGACGCCTACGACATCCGGGGCGCCAAGGCCGTCCTCGACCGCGAGCACGCGGGCCTGGAGGACGTCAAGGAACGGATCACCGAATACCTGGCGGTGCGCAAGCGGCGCGCCGACCGGGGGCTGGGTGTGGAATGGGGGTCCCCCCTGCTCGAGCGGAGCCGAGAGCTTGGGGGAGGGCGGCGCGGGTACGGCGCGGTGCTCGCGCTCGTCGGCCCGCCCGGCGTGGGCAAGACCTCCCTGGGCGAGTCCGTCGCCCGGGCCATGGGCCGGAAGTTCGTCCGGGTCGCGCTCGGCGGCGTCCGCGACGAGGCCGAGATCCGCGGCCACCGGCGGACGTACGTCGGCGCGCTGCCCGGCCGTGTCGTCCGGGCGATCAAGGAGGCCGGTTCGATGAACCCGGTCGTCCTGCTCGACGAGATCGACAAGGTCGGCTCCGACTTCCGGGGCGACCCCGCCGCCGCCCTGCTCGAAGTCCTCGACCCGGCCCAGAACCACACCTTCCGGGACCACTACCTGGAGGTCGAGCTCGACCTGTCCGACGTGGTCTTCCTGGCCACCGCCAACGTCCTGGAGGCCGTCCCCGAGGCGCTGCTCGACCGTATGGAGCTGGTGCGTCTCGACGGCTACACCGAGGACGAGAAGGTCGTCATCGCCCGCGACCACCTGCTGCCCCGGCAGCTGGAGCGGGCCGGCATGGAGCCGGGCGAGGTCGTGGTGGAGGACGCGGCCCTGCGCTCCCTGGCCGGCGAGTACACCCGCGAGGCGGGCGTACGGAGCCTGGAGCGTGCCCTCGCCCGGCTGCTGCGCAAGGTCGCGGCCCAGCACGAGCTGGGCGAGCGGGAGCTGCCCCTCACCCTCGGCGCGGACCAGCTGCGCCCGCTGATCGGACGGCCCCACCACACCCCCGAGTCGGCCCAGGACCCGGCCGAGCGCCGTACGTCGGTGCCCGGTGTGGCCACGGGTCTGGCGGTGACGGGCGCGGGCGGCGACGTCCTCTTCGTCGAGGCGTCGCTGGCCGACCCGGAGACCGGGGGCGCGGGCCTGACGCTGACCGGCCAGCTGGGTGACGTGATGAAGGAGTCCGCGCGGATCGCGCTCTCCTTCCTCCGCTCCCACGGCGCCGAGCTGGAGCTGCCGGTCGGTGACTTCAAGGAGCGCGGCGTCCACCTCCACGTGCCGGCGGGCGCGGTGCCGAAGGACGGCCCGAGCGCGGGCATCACGATGACGACCGCCCTGGCCTCGCTGCTCTCCGGCCGCCGGGTCCGTCCGGACGTGGCGATGACGGGAGAGGTCTCGCTGACGGGCCGGGTGCTGCCGATCGGTGGCGTGAAGCAGAAGCTGCTCGCCGCGCACCGGGCGGGCATCACCACGGTGATCATCCCCAAGCGGAACGAGCCGGACCTGGACGACGTCCCGGCGGAGATCCTTGACGGGCTCGACGTCCACCCGGTCTCGGACGTCCGCCAGGTGCTGCGGCTGGCCCTGACCCCGGCGACGTCCGCGGCCGCGCCGGAGGTGCCGGTGGCGGTGTGAGACCGCCCCGGCACGTCCGCCCGGCCCGCCGGCCCGTGCGGGGCTCGGACTAGCCCATGTAGGGCTCGAAGTCCCAGTAGGGGCGCACGCGCTGGCGGGCCGCCAGGGTGTGGGGGTGCTGGGCGCCCAGGGTCCGGGTGAGGCGCTGGAGGGCGCTCTCCTCGACCTTGCCGGCCTCGTCGTGCTCCCTCAGGCCCCGGAGGTCCATGGCGAGGGCGACCTCGCAGGAGAGGGTGAAGGGGTGGTCCTCGCCCAGGGCGTGACGGGCGCGGCGCAGGGTGTCGCGGCTGAGCTCCTGGGCGCTGTCCAGGCGGCCGGTGAAATTGCGGCCGCCGGCGGCGTTCAGGGCGCAGCCCAGGACCCAGGGGTGGTCGGGGCCGAGGGTGGCGGTCAGGCCGGCCAGGGCCGCCTCGAAGAGGGTGAGGGCCTCGGCGCGCTCTCCGGCGGCCTGGAGGACGAGGCCGGTGTTGGAGAGCATGCCGGTGCTGATGGGGTGGGCGGGGCCGAGGAGCTCGCGCAGACCGGCCTCGCCCTCGGCGATGAGGTCGCGGGCCTGGCTCAGCTCGCCGTGTTCGCGGGCGTAGTTGCCGTGGTCCACGAGGAGGCAGACGGTGGCGTAGTGCCGCCGGCCGTGGACCTGCTCGGTCTGTTCGAGGAGGCTGGCCATGGCGCCGCCGACGTCCTGCGGGGCGCCGGCGCGGCGCTCGCACAGCACGAGGTTGTGGCGGGCGCGCAGGGTCTGCGGGTGCTGCGGGCCGAGGACCTGGACGTGCAGCCGCATGCCCAGCTCCTGGCGGGCCAGCGCGTCGCGATAGCGGCCCATCAGCCGCAGGTCGCGGGCGCAGGCGATGCCCGACACCAGGGTGGTGGCGTGACGGGCGCGCAGCAGGGACTCGCGCTTGCGCAGGGTCTCCAGGTCGACCTCGTACGCCTCGGCGTAGCGGCCCAGCAGCCGCAGGCTCGCGGCCAGGTTGTGCTGGGCGAGGAGGGTGAGGTAGTCGTCCGGGCCGAGGAGTTCGAGGGCGGACTCCAGGACCTCGCGCTGGGCCTGGAGGGCCTCGGCGAACTGTCCGAGGTAGCGCTGGTCGGCCGCCAGGCAGCTGGTGGCGGTCATCAGGTGGGTGCGGTCGGTGCCGGGGGTGGCGCGCAGCCGGTCCAGGAGCGCGCGGTCGAGCTCGTAGGCGGCCCGGAAGCCGCCGTAGGCCCGCAGGATGTTGCCCTGCTGGGTGGTGAGCTCGATCATGCGCGGGTGCTCGGGCGGGAAGAGCTCCGACCAGTGCTCGCGGACCTGTTCGGCGAGGGCGGCGCCGGTGCGGAACTCGCCGCTGCGGAAGCAGTAGCGCAGCAGGTTCAGGATGGTCTCCTGGACGCGCTCGTCCCGGCTGGCGAGGGCGCCGGACAGCTCCAGGTGCGGCAGCAGCTCGGCGTAGCGGGGCCACAGGCGGGAGTCCTGGGGGTTGCCGGGGTCGGCGGCGACCAGCATCCGGCGGACCACCTCGCGGTGCCGGGCGCGGTCGGCGGGTGAGGTGAGGCGGCCGACGATGTCGTGGACGATGCGGTGCATGTGCACCGACTCCTGCTCGGGGCCCGGCTCCTCGCCCGCGAGGGCGCTGCGGGTGTCCCGGGTGCACACCGAGTAGTTGACCAGGGTGTCCAGGGCCCGGGTCCAGCCGGCCAGGTCGGCGGCGAGCCAGCCGAGGCCGTCGGGCAGGTCGGCGGGCGCGAGGTGGCGGACGAGGCCGATGGGGATGCGGCCGGGGGCGAACGCGGTGCACAGCGAGAGCAGTTCGACCGCCTGCGGCTGGGTCTCCCGGAGCCGGTTGATCAGTATCGACCAGGAGGTGAGGGAGGAGCGGGGGACGCCGTCGAAGCCGCTCTGGTCGGCGAGGTCGGACAGCTCGCCGTCGCGCACCATGCGGAGGTAGTCGGTGACCTCCATGTCGGACTCGCCCAGCCAGGCGGCGGCCTGGACGAGGGCGAGCGGGATGTCGCCGAGCTCGGCGGCGACCTCGTCGGCCTGGTCGGCGGTGATGCGGGGAGCGCGGCGCATCAGATAGCCGGTGCTCTCGTGGCGGTCGAAGCCGGGGATCTCCACCAGGGTGGTGCGGCTGTCGTTCCAGCTGCGGTTGCGGGAGGTGATCAGCACATGGCCGGAACCCTCGGGCAGCAGGTCGTCGGCGCCGTCGATGTCGTCCCAGCCGTCGAAGACGATCAGCCAGCGCTTGTAGGGATCGCCGCGACGGAGCGCCTCGCCGACGGCCCGGATGCGCTCGCCCGGCTCGGAGCCGCTGGCCAGGCCCAGCTCGGGGGCGAGTTCGCCCAGGCGTTCGCGCAGGGTGCCCCGGGTGTCGGAGTTCACCCACCACACGACGTCGTAGTCGGAGCTGAACCGGTGGGCGTACTCGGCGGCCATCTGGGTCTTGCCGATGCCGGACATGCCCAGCAGGGTGACGACGCCGGCGCCCTGCTCGGCGTCCATCAGGTGCTGCTGGAGGCTGTTGAGGAGGTCGTCGCGGCCGGTGAAGCGGACGTTGCGGCGCGGGACCTCGCCCCAGACGGCCGGGGGGTCGTTGGGGAAGCGGGAGCCGGGCGCGGCGGGCAGCTGCCGGCGCGGCGAGGCGGCCGCCAGACCGAGCCGGCCGAGCAGCCGGCGCTCGGCCTCCTGGGCGCCCACGCTCCACAGGTCCACCGGCTCCAGCACGGCGCTGGCGGGCGGCAGCGCGCGGTTGGTGAGATTGACGGCGGCGAAGCGGTGGGCGTTGGCGGCGACGACCCCGCGCAGGGCCTCGCTCCACTCCCCCTCCCGGCGCGGCCCGAGCTGGAAGAACCAGTCGCTGAGGACGAGCAGTATCCGCCCGGAGGCCAGCAGCAGATCGCCCAGGGCGGTCTCCAGCGGGACCTCCCGCCGGGGGTCCCAGCGCTGGAGGGTCACCCGGTGGCCGTGGCTCTCCAGCCGGTGGCCGATCCAGGTGGCCCATGGCCGGTGGTACCCGGCGAAGACGACGACGAAATGCTCGCTGCCCTGCGCTTGCGTGGCCATCCGCACGTCTCCCTCTGTCCCTTCGCGCTGCGTCGGCCGAGGGGCCGGCACGGACGCAAGATTACCGTACGTCACTGACACGTGACGTAGCGCCGATCACCGCGGGCCGGTCGCGGAGCCGCCCCAGCTCCTCGAGGTGCCGCTCCATGCCGTCGGCGAACTCCCGGCCCGCCGAGGTCAGTTCAGCCGATTCAAGCAGGATGGGCAGGGCCCGCGCGACCTGCCGGAGGTAGGAATCGCGGCGCGCCCGGGCCTCGCGCCGGGCCGCCTCAGGGCCGGCGGGACGGTGGGCGGCGCGCGCCCACAGATCGGCCAGGGCCAGGTGGGCGTACGCGCCCTGGAGCACCCCGGCGAACGGGCGCGGGTCGGCCCGCCAGGCCACGCGGTGGACGGCGTCCGGGGCCGCCCGGTGCAGCGGCACGAGGTCGTGCAGCACGGAGAGCTTGGTGTGCTGGATCTCGTGGACGAGGACCTCGGCCAGCTCCTCGGCGGTGGCCGCCGGGGAGGCCAGCACGGCGCCGGGCGCCACCCGGTGGGTGGCGCTGACCCGGCCGGCGGCGCGCCCGTGCGGACCGGAGCGGGCGAGCGGCACCAGGCAGCGCAGCAGGGCGGTCACCTCGGCCGCCCGCTCCGGGTCGGTGGCACGCAGCAGGTCCAGCGCGGCCCGCCAGCGCCGGACCCAGGGTTCACCGGCGGTCTCGGTGCGGTCCGCGGCGGGCAGGGCCGCCCCGCTGACGCCCTCGGGCGGGGCCCGGTAGGGGTCGAGGTCGTCGACGAGCGCGTCGCCGCCGGGCAGCGCCGGCAGGCCCCGCCAGCCGGGTCCGAGGCCGGTGACGCGACCGATGACACGGCCGGTGACACGGCCGCTGACGCGCAGCAGGACGGGGCCGGCGCGGTGGCCGGCGGGGGTGGTGAGGCGGGCGGTGCGGCCGTGGGTGGTGAGCCGGACGGTGTCGGCGCCGGTCAGGGCGAGCCCGGCGCCGGGCAGGACGAGGGCACCGCCGGGGGTGGCCACATCCACGGTGAAGGCGGCACCCGCGCGCAGGGCGGCGGTCGCGGCGACGGCGCCGAAGTGGCCCAGGCCGTGGGCCAGGGCGTCGCCGTCGGGGGCGGTGAGGGTGCGGGCCAGCCAGTGGCCGACCGAGGGGTAGTCCAGGGTGTCGCGCACCGAGCGCCGGTCATGGGTCTCGGCGCGCTCGAGTAACCCCCAGTGCGCCTCGAAGCGGTCACGGACGGGCCCGGGCACGGCGCCGGGCCGCCGTTCGAGCCGGGTCAGCAGGGACTTGAGCAGCACCAGCCGAAGGCTGTGGGCGCCGTCGAGCAGGGCGGCCCGGTCGCCGGGGGCGGACCCGGTCCGGGACAACCGGGCCAGGGCCCCGGGCGGCAGGCGTTCAGCGGTCATACGGGCCCCCTCGGTCCGCTCGTTCGGTTCCGTCGGTCCGGCGCGGGTACGGGCCGCGCGCCGCGTGGCCGCGCGCGGGACGGCCGGGGACGGCTCGGTCGTACGGTCCGGTGCCGGTGCCGGTGGCGGTGGCGGTGGCGGTGGCGCGGGACGGTACGGGATCGGCCCGGTCACGTACGGTCGGCGCTCGTGCCGACAGCACGGGAACGCACGGGCCCGGCCCGGCCGCGGCGAACCGGCGCGGGGCGCCCCCGCCGCCGGCCGCAGGCGGGACCGTACGAGCCGGCCTGGACGCGGCGACCGGCGCGTGGCGCCTCTCGCCCCCGCCTCGCCGCTGCCGGCCTCGTACCCCTCTGTCCACCGCCACTCCCCGCTGCCGGCCGCCGACGGGACCGTACGAGCCCGGCCCGGGCACGCGCGAACCCGTACGGGCCCCGCCCCGTCGTCGTGGTCAGCGCGGGGCGCCCGTCGCGCCCGCCTCGCTGCTGCCGGAGTACCAGATCTCCCCCAGCTCCGCGGGGCGGGCGAGGGCGCGTTCCACGGCGGCGGCGACACCGGGGTCCGCCGTCTCGCGCAGGGCCCGCAGGCCGACGCCCGCCAGGTCGGGCAGCGGCGCGGCCGCGGCGGCGTTCTCGTGCTCAGGCACCCTCTCCTCCTCCCTGCCGCCGTCCGCCGGGGGCGTCCGTGCGGCTGGACGGTTCTTCCCGGGGCCCCCGGGGCGGAAACACGTCCGCCCCGGGGCCGGCTCACGCGCCGTCGAGTCGCTCGACGCTCTCCCGGGTCGCCCGGACCTCCGCCCAGGGCACCCGGGCCAGCCGGCCCGTCAGGTCCTGCCACTCGCGGCGGGCCGCGCGGTAGGCGGCCAGCGCCGCGTGCGGCAGGCCCATGCGCTCCAGGGCCCGCCCGTACCGGTGCAGGGCGCGCGCCGCGGTCACCGAGCCGGGCTCGCCGGGGTCGGCCAGGAGCCGCGCCTCCTTGGCGGCGGTGTCGAACGCGGCCGCGGCGTCGGCCACCGGCGCGGTCGTCGACAGGTCGCTCAGCGCCAGCCGGGCCGTGCCCAGCGCCAGCCAGGCCTCGGCGCGGGTGGCGCCGTCGGGGGCGTGGCGGGCGGCCTGTTCGAGGAGGTGGCAGCTCTCGTAGAGGTCGGGCGGGAAGCCCTGCCGGCCGAACCGCAGCACCAGGGCGCGCCCCAGCATCAGCTGGGTCCGCGAGCGCAGCGGGGAGCGGCCGGGGCTGACCGCGAAGGCCTCGCGCAGCACCGCCTCGGCGCGGCCGATCACGTCGGCGGGCCCGCCGTCGGAGGCCCCGTCCTCGCCGGTCTCCTCGGCCCGGCCCAGCAGCGACTCGCCCCATTCGGCCAGGAGTTCGCACCGCCGGACGCTGTGGCGCCCGGTGAGGGCGACGGCGGCGGCGTAGGCGTCGTCGGCCTCGGGCCAGGACCGGGCGCCGGCGTGGGTGCGGGCCTGTTCGGTGCGGCAGTCCAGGAGTTGGGCGTCGTCGACGGCCCGCCGGGCGGCCGCGTCGAGCACCGCGAGCGTGCCGGCGGCGGGCGCGCCGGACAGCCGCAGGGCCCGGGCGAGGTCCAGCAGGGCGGCGCAGCGCCGGACGTCCGGCGCCTCGGCGGCCTCCAGCAGCGCGTGGCCCGCGCGGAGTTCGGCGGCGGCCTCGGCGGCGCGTTCCGTCGTGCGGTGGCCCGTCCGGGCGAGGGCGAGGAGCACCCGGCCGAGCCGCAGGTGGCGTTCGTCCGTGCCGCCGGGAAGGGCGCGCAGCGTGCGTTCGGCGGCGAGCAGCCGCTCCGGGTCGCCGTCGGCGAGCCAGGCGGCGTGCTGGGCGGCGGCCAGGTCCAGGGCGGCCTCGGTGTGCCGCTCGCTCGCGGGGTCGGTGTGGTCGTGGGCCTCGGTCAGCAGGGCGACGGCCTCTGTCAACAGGGTGTGCCGCTGGGTGGGGTCATGGCGTACGGACTCGGTGCCGGCCAGGGCGCGCAGCACCCCGGCGAGGGCGAGCCGGGCCCGTATGCCCTCCGCCGCCGGGTCCGCCGCGTCGAGGGGGGCGGTCGCGGCGGGGGCGGCGCGGTCGCGGGCCTCGTGCAGCAGGGTGGGGTCGGCCTGGACGCGCCACAGCCGCAGCAGGCGCTCGGCCTCGTCGACCGGGCCGCTGCCGAGGGGCACCGGCCGGTACCAGCGCACGACCCGGGCGGGCACCTCGGCGAAGAGCTCCGGCTCGGCCGGGACGCCGGTGGGTGGCGGTCCTGCGTCCGGTCCGGTGCCCTCCCGCCCGGGGCCGGGGCGGACGGGGCCACCGGAGAGCTGGGCGGCGGCGAGCGCGGAGAAGTTGCGGGCGCCCTTGCCGAAGTGGCGTTCCACGTAGTCGGAGCAGTGCTTGAGGACGAGGGCCGCGGCGCTCTGGTCGAGGGACCGCAGGAGCGTCTCCCGCACCCCGTCGGCGAACTCGTAGCGCGGCCCGTCGCCGGCCCCCGCGCCGTCGGCCGGGCCCTGGTCGGGCAGCCGCCACAGCAGCCCGCTGAGCAGCACCTCGGCCAGTTCCATGGGGCCGGTGTCGGGCAGCATCGCCCGCTGGACGACCTGCATGACCGGCAGGGTCAGCGGTACGGCCGCCAGGTGCACCGCGAGCCGCAGGGCGCCGGGCGAGGCGCCGGAGCGGAAGGCGCGCAGCAGCGCTCCGGGGTCGTACGCGGCGCCCTCGCCGGGCGCGTGCGCCGGCACCGGGCGCGGCGGGTGGTCCGGCAGCAGCCACGCGGCGGCGCCGTGCACGACCGACCGGCCGGGCCCGGACAGCAGCCGGGCCCAGGTGCCGAGCGCCGCGCCGGTGGGCAGCAGGACCGGTACGGGCAGCGCCCCGGCGGGTCGGGGCGGGCCGTAGCCGTCGGGGTCGAACCGCGGCCGGCCGCCCGTGGCGGGGTCGCGGACGAGCGTGCCGGGCTGGGCGGGCAGGGCGGTGCGCGGCCACAGGCGCGGCGGCAGCGGCTGGACGACGGCCAGCGGCGCGGTGCGCGCCCAGTCGTGCAGCAGCCGCTGGGCCGTCCCGTCCTGCCACAGCCGGCCCACACAGTCGCTGACGACCAGGGTGAGGCTGCGCCCGGTGGGGTCGCGGAACTGCCCGGCGGCGCGGGGGTGCGGCCGGCCGGCGCCGACGGGCGGGGCGGTGGTGCCGATCAGCGGCCCGCCGTCGGCGCCGCGGTGCAGATAGCGCACCTGGACGTCGCGGAAGACCCCGAGTTGGGCGCAGGTCTGGCGGAGCTCCTCCGGCATGTGCTCCCAGACGGCCATCGAGGGCGAGACGTCCATGAGCAGCTGCATGGTGGCCGTCCGCCGCGCGCCGGGCCGGTGGACGGGGGCGAGCACGCCGGAGGCGGCCGCCTGCTCGGCGGTGGCGTCCTCGTCGAGCGGGCCCAGGCCGCGGGGGCCGGGGGCGCGGTAGCCGCGCAGCGGGCGCAGGGCGCGCTGGAGGCCGAGGAGGCCGGGCAGGGCCGAGGCCATGGGGAGGCGGACGGGGAAGGTCTCGCCCCGCGTTCCGTCCCGGGTGCCGTCGCCCGCGGTGCCGGACTGTTCGGCTCCGATGGGCGTCCCCCGGCCGCCGCGGGCGTAGAGGGCGACGGGACCGGAGCGCTCCGCTCGGGGCCCGGCCGAACCCTCCCCGGGCCCCCGGGAGTCCTGCCGCGCGGTCCCGGGCCCGGGCCGGCCGGGCCCGGCGCGGCGCTCGGCGTCCCTGCCGTCATCCCTGCTGTCGCCCCTGCCGTCATCCCTGTCGTCGTCCCGGCCGGCTTCAGGGTCGGCGTGCCGGGGCGCCCCGTCCGCCGGGTCCGGTCCGTCCGCCGGGCCCGGCGGCACGGCGGACGGGGTGACCCACCGGGCCAGCCACACGGCGTCGGCGAGCTCGCGCGCGGTGAGGTCCCAGTGCGCGGCCCGCAGCCGGGCGACCAGTTGCCCCAGCCGATGGTCGGGGGGCGCCGTCATCTCTCATCACCTCGGACGGTCCAGTGGCTGCATGAGCATGTTCGCGAGGCGCTCGCGGGTGACGCGTTCGGTGCGGGGCGCGTGCTGGGTGAGGAAGAGGGCGTTGAGCAGCTGGTCCGCGGCGATCACCTCGCCCGGCTCGCGTTCCAGGAAGCGCTGGACGAGCTCCTCCCCGTCCGTCACCGCGTCGTCGCCCAGATGCGCCCTGATCATGGCGGTCACCTGGTCCTCGCGCGGCGGTTCGAGGTCGAGCTGGATGCAGCGGCGCAGCAGGGCCGCGGGGAAGTCGCGTTCGCCGTTGGAGGTGAGGACGATGAGCGGGAACGTCGTGCAGCGCACCCTGCCGCCGCTGACGACAGTGTGCTCGCCGTCGTCGGTGAGGACCTCGACCTCGGGCTCGCGGTCGGCGATCCGTTCCAGCTCGGTGAGCCGGAACTCCCCCTCCTCCAGGACGTTGAGGAGGTCGTTGGGCAGGTCGAGGTCGCCCTTGTCGAGCTCGTCGATCAGGAGCGTGCGCGGCGTCTCCCGGGGGAGCAGGGCGGTGCCGAGCGGGCCGAGCCGGACGTACGAGCCGATGGGGCGTCGGTCGGCGGTGTCCCCGCCGGCCCGCTCCAGCTGGACGTCCTGGAGGCGGGCGATGGCGTCGTAGTGGTAGAGGCCGTCGCGCAGGGTGCTGCGGCTGACGATCGGCCAGCGCAGCACGCGGCCCAGGCCGAGCTCGTGGGCCACGGCGTGGGCGAGGGTGGACTTGCCGGTTCCGGGAGCGCCGGTGACCAGGAGCGGCCGGCGCAGGTAGAGGGCGGCGTTGACGGCCTCCACCTCCTCGGGGCGCGGATGGTGGTTCTCCACCAGGCGGCGCAGCACGCCGAGGCGGCGGGCGGCGCTGGGGTCGGTGCCGGAGCCGGTGTCGGGTCCGGCGGCGGCGAAGTCGCGCCAGGGCGGGGGCGGGGGCAGCCGCCGGATCCCGTCGTGCGGCAGGCCGGCTCCCCGGTAGATGCGCCAATCGTTCACACTGGGCTCCTCGTAGCTCTGGGCTCCTCGTGGCTGGTGATGACCGTGTGGCCCGCCGTGCCCGGGGCCTCGCGTGCCTGCCGTGAACCTGTGCCCTCCCCCGCTCGAAGGTACCGTCACGACACTGCCCTGCCGACCCCTTTCGGATTCCCCTGGCACGTACTTGACGTGCCGTCATGCGACGGTCCCCGGACGGGCGCCGGGGGCGCGCAACGGCGTGTCGAGCTCCGGCGGACGATCCGGATCGTCGAACAGGAGGGCGATGGAGCATGCCCACGCGACCTCCGGATCAGGGAAGTCGGGGTCACCGCAGCGGATGCGGAGGCTACGGATGCGCCGGTGGAGCCCCTCGGCGTTCCCGGCCTCGCACACCAGCCCGGCGGCCCGCTCGTGGAATTCGGCGCAATCCGTGTGCCCGGTGGCCCCGCGGCGCCAGATCACCACGCCGTGGCCGGCGGCCAGCGCCGCGTCCAGCGCCATGGCGCCCGCGCCGCGGGCGACCCCGCCGCAGTACACCGGGACGACCGTGTCCGGCGCCTCGGACAGCCGCCCGTACACCGCGTGGCCGCCCTCCCGGCGCGGCCCGTCGTGGCCCTGCGCCGGCACCTCGCGGCGCAGCGGTACGGCGGTCACCGGGCCCAGGGCCGTGCCCTTGAAGCGCCGGTGCCACTCGGGGGTCGCGGGGCGGTCCCGGCGCTTGCGGTCCTTGAGCACCACCACCCGGCGCAGGCCCAGCGGCAGGGTGTGCGGATCGAAGCCGTCCACGGGGGCGCCGGGCGGCGACAGCCGCCAGTCGTCCAGCGGCTCGTCGAACAGCTCGCGCGGCAGCACCAGATGCAGCTCGGCGAGGTGCTCGCCGACGTCGCCCAGGTCCAGCGCGGCGGCGACGGGCTCGCGCAGCGCCTCCCACAGCAGGGCCCGGCGCACCCCCTCCTCGTGGGAGCGCAGCGGGGTGACCACGCCGTCCTCCAGCAGGAGTTTGACGCGCCAGGGGTAGCGGTCGCCGTAGGTCAGCGGATCGACCTCGACGATCACGTCGCCCCGGCGGCGGGCGCTGCGCTCGGCAGGACCGGGCTCGACGTCCCGGGGCTCGGGCTTGCGCAGCTCGACCGTGCCCGGCGGGGCCGTGCCGCGCGGCGTGCCCGGGTCGGCCGCGCCGCCGTGCAGGATCTGCCCGATCTCCTCGCGGATGACGTCCGACAGCGGCTCGGCCTCCGCGCTCAGCCAGCCGCTCAGGTCGCGCAGCGGTGCGAGGTCCCGGTCCCGGCCCAGGCGGCTGACGGCGGCCGCGACCCGGGCCGCGTACAGCAGCACCGCCTCCAGCTCCAGGTCGCGGCCCCGCTCCTGCCCCGCGTCCGCGGCGCCGCCGGGCCCGTCCCGCAGGTCGTAGAGCAGCCCCGCGCCCTCGCGCCAGCTGCGCGGGTCGTGCTCGACACCGGGCTGGTACGGGTCCTGGATCACCCGCCGCTTGGTGTCGTCGACCAGTTGCATCACCTCGCCGGACGTGCCGGGCGGGGTGAGTTCGGCGAGCCGGGCGAAGAGGTGGGTGCGCAGGCGCGGGGTGAACCCACCGGCGGGCGCCCCGGCCGGCGCCTCGCGCAGCCGCTGCTGGAGCCCGGGCCAGCTGCCGCGGGAGCCCAGGGCGCGGTAGCGCTCGTAGTGGTACCGGTCGTGGGCGCGGACGATCGCGTGCAGCCGCTCCCGGCCCGCCCGGTCGTCGGCGAGCCGGCGCAGGGCGGTGACCGGCACGGCGAGGCCGGCGGTGTCCTTGCCCCGGCCCTTGCTGACGCCGATGACCGCGCCCCGCCCGGTGTCGACCACGGGGCCGCCGGAGCAGCCGGCGACCGGGATCTCACCGCGCAGCAGCATGGCGCTGCCGTCGCGGCCGTCACCGCCGCTGGCGGTGCCGATGCCATGGCGCAGGGCGAGCTCACCGGTCTCCCGCGACCATCCGTGGAGGCTGATGTCGGCGGGCACGATCGCCGAACGGTCGCTCAGCCACAGGCAGGCGGCGTCCTCCGCGCCGTCCACCTCGATCAGCGCGAGGTCCGGCATGGGCCAGGGCCGGGGCGGGCGGTCGGGGTCGGCGAGCGCGGGCAGGGCGAGCGCGACCCGGCCCTCGGTGGTGCGCTCCCGCGCGTCCGTGATGTCGACGGACGTGGCGCCGCGGAGGACGTCGCCGCCCCCGTTCCCCACGACATGGGCGCAGGTCAGGACCCATCCGGGGGCGATGAAGAAGCCGCTGCCCCAGAACCGGGCGCCGCCGCGGTCATTCGCCCCGCCGCGCTCCGAGACGCGCACGATCGCGTGGCGCGCGGGCCCTTCCAGGGCGCTCAAGGAGCGCCGGGGCCGGTGGGGGCGGTGGGGCTGGTGGGGCCGGTGGGCTCCCCCTGCTCGGCCCGTTCCGTCCAGGTGAGCGACACGGTGATCGAGGCCTTGCCGCTGCCGTCGGCGATGAGACTGACCACCTGGCCCGCCTGGGCGGCCAGTTCGATGCCGAACTCCACCGTGACCTCGTGCGGCCGCGCCGCCGCGAGACCCATGCGGAGCGATCCGACGACACCGCGCACGGCGTCGGCGAGTCCACCCGCCATATCGGCCACGCGCCGGGCGGCGCTCGAATCCTCGTACGCGCCCCCGGACGCCTCCGCGAGCTGCTCCGCTTCCGCGATCCGCGCCCAGACGACCGTGCCGTCGTCCAGCCGGACCTGAGTGATGCCGTCGGCCACGCGCCACCCCCGTTACCGCGTCCGCGGTGCTTCCGCGGATGTCGCCGAATGCCGTGCTGCGAGCTGCTGTGTCGTGAGCGCTGTTCCTCTGGACGCCGTCGTCGTCGCGTGAGGCAGCAGGCTAGTCCTCTGATCGGACCGGCGCGAGAGGTCCTGGCCAATGCCCTCGGGGCCGCCGCCTATCCTGGGCTGGACTGCAACCCCCGTCCACCATCCCCTACGGAGATCACGTTGTACTTCACCGACCGCGGCATCGAGGAGCTGGAGAACCGTCGGGGCGAGGAGGAGGTCTCCCTCGCCTGGGTCGCCGAACGGCTCCGCGAGTTCGTCGACCTCAACCCGGACTTCGAGGTCCCGGTCGAGCGGCTCGCGACGTGGCTGGCGCGCCTGGACGACGAGGACGACGAGTAGGGAGAGCAGGGACGGCGAGTAGGAACAAGGCGGACGGGGAGAGGACGGCGGGGATGCCCGCCGTCCTCTCCCGCGCCCCGGTCGTCTACCGCTGCCTCCGGGCCTTCCCCGCGCGCGAACGCCAGGCGTCGTAGGCGATCGTCAGCGCTCCGTCGGCGACGAGCACCGCGCCCGCGGCGGCCCAGCGCCGCCGGGAGCCGGCGCCGCGCCGGGCGTGGACCAGCAGGGAGACGCCGGCGGCGATCTCGGCAGCGCCGAGCGCCCGCGCCTTGGGACCCCGTATCCACTCCCCCAGCAGGCCCTGCTCCGACGCGTCGAGGTTGCCGCGCACCGCCTCCCGCCAGCCGGGCCACTCCACGGCCTCGGCGTCGGGGGCCGCCTCGGCCGCGACGCGCAGGGCGCTCGCGCTCGCGCCCGGGGTGAAGCCGGCCGGCAGGTGGAGCCCCGCGCGGGCCAGCACCGCGATCACACCCAGGACCCGGGCGGCGGCGTCGGCGTCGGAATCCGGCCGCGTCAGCCGGTCGAAGGCCTCGGCGTCCAATACGGGGTCCAGGCCCAGCCGGGCCCGCAGGGCGGTCATCGCGCCCTCCTCCCCCAGCGGCGCGCCGTCGGCGAGCCAGGTGTAGCCGACCGTACGGCGGAAGCCCGCCGCCACCACGAAGCCCGCGCCCTCCTCGTCCCACCACAGTCCGACCGCGGGCCAGGACTCGGCGACCGTCAGGGCGTGCGCCCACTCGGCCGTGACCGCGGCGAGGTGGCTGCCCTCCGCACGCCAGGCCTCCTCTCCCGGCACCAGCACGCTCCAGCCCTCGCCCGCCGGGGCGAGGATCAGCGGCTCGCGCAGCAGCTGCGCGGACGGTCGGACACGGTCGGGCTCGGCCCGGCAGAGCAGCAGTACCCCCGCCGCCCGGCTGTGATCAGTTGCGGACATGCGTCAACGCTAAGCCACGCGGACGACCCTTGACTTCCGATGGACGCGATATATCGTGTTTATCGAAGACGCGATATGTTGCGTCCTCTCCCAACGCAGAGGAGGCCCGGAATGTCGGACCGGTCCGAGTGGTCACTCGCCGCGCCACAGAAGCTCACCTTCGAGGAGCCGGTCACGGCCCTGAACGTGCGCGTCGTCGGTGGCACCGTCAACGTCGTCGGCACGGACAGCGGCCCGGCCGGCCTGGAGCTCTCCGCGATCGACGGCCCTCCGCTGATCGTCACCCACCAGGAGGGCCTGCTCACCGTCGCGTACGAGGACCTGCCCTGGAAGAACTTCCTCAAGTGGCTCGACCGCAAGGAATGGAAGCGCAGCGTCACGGTCACGCTGACCGTGCCGACCGCCACCCGCGTCGAGGTCGGCGTCGTCGGCGCGAGCGCCGTGGTCTCCGGAGTCTCCGGTGCCACGGACGTCCGCGGCGTCACGGGTGACACCACGCTCGTGGGCCTGCGGGGCGCGGTGCGCGCCGAGACCGTCTCCGGGCACCTCCAGGCCCAGTCCCTCCATGGCGACCTGCGCTTCAACTCCGTCTCCGGCGACCTCACCCTCATCGAGAGCGCCGGCACCACCGTGAAGGCCGAGACGGTCAGCGGCGACATGACGGTCGACCTGGCCGCCGGCGCCCCCGCCCACCCGACGCTCGACCTCACGAGCGTCTCGGGCGAGGTCGCCGTCCGGCTGCCGCACCCGGTGGACGCCGAGGTGAACGCCAACACCACCAGCGGCCAGGTGTCCTGCGCCTTCGAGGACCTCCGGGTCAGCGGCCAGTGGGGCGCCAAGCGCATCACCGGCCGGCTCGGCTCCGGCCACGGCCGGCTCAAGGTCACCACCGTCTCGGGCGCGGTGGCGCTGCTCCGGCGGCCCCCGTCCCAGGACGACACCGCCGGCACCCCTTCCCAGGGAAAGGTCCTCTGATGCCCCCCGTCTTCGCCCACGGCCGGCTGCGGCTCTACCTCCTCAAGCTCCTCGACGAGGCGCCCCGCCACGGCTACGAGGTCATCCGGCTGCTGGAGGAACGCTTCCAGGGCCTGTACGCGCCCTCCGCCGGCACCGTCTACCCGCGCCTGGCCAAGCTGGAGGCCGAGGGCCTCGTGACCCACACCAACGAGGGCGGGCGCAAGGTCTACTCCGTCACCGACGCCGGGCGCGCCGAGCTCGCCGAGCGCCAGGGCGAACTCGCCGAACTCGAACTGGAGATCCGCGAGTCCGTCGCAGCCCTCGCCGCCGACATCCGCGAGGACGTCCGCGGCGCCGCGGGCGACCTCCGCCGCGAGATGCGCGAAGCGGCCCGCCAGGCCCGCTCCGACACCGCCTCGGGCGGCCACCCCGGCGACTATCTCGCCGGTGCCAAGGAGGAGTTGCGCAAGGCCAAGGAGGAGTGGAAGGAGCAGGCGCGCCGAGCGAAGGAGGAGAGCCAGCGCGCCCGCCAGGAGGCCCACAACGCCCGCCGCCAGGCCCGCGCCGCCCAGGACCACGCCCGCGAGGAGATGCTCCGCATCCAGGAGCGGGTACGGGAGCAGGTGCGCGAGCACTCCCGCAAGGGCGACTGGCCCGCCGGCCTGGTCGAGGGCTTCGGCGCCCTGGCCCGGGAACTGGGCAACCTGGCGGGCCAGGCCGCCCGCACGGAGCCCCCGACGACCATCACGGTCGAACGCACGGACCATGTGCGGGGTGACGAGCACGTCGCCCGCGAGGACGCTCCGGCGGACGGAGTCCCGCTCCCCGACTGGGCCACGGCCGACGACGCCTTCTCCAAGGACCCGGCCCGCGACCTGGACCGCCTCCTCGACCGCTTCCGCGACGAGGTACGCGACGCGGCACGCGACCACGGAGTGACGGCCGATCAGCTGGCCGAATCGCGACGCCACTTGGCGGCAGCGGCGGCGCGGATCGGCGCCCTGCTGCGGGAGCGACGGGACTGAGCGGCCCGGGGACGGAGCCGGCACCGGGGACTCCGGTGCCGGCCGGTGGCCGTCAGGCGGCGGTGCCGGCCCCGGCCGCCTCCGCGACGACCATCTTCTCCATGGGGTCGGCGGCGGTGCCGCCCGCGACGACCATCGCGCCGACGATGGCGACGCCGAGGATCACATTGCCCAGCCACACCATGGTGTCGGTGGGCAGCGTGTAGGCGCCGATGACGCGCGCGACGGCCTCGGCGAGGAGAGCGGAGCCCCAGATCACCGAGAACCTCCGCTCGGCGGCGCGGAAGCGCTCCGAACTGGATATCAGCCGGTCCCAGGCGGCACTCCGGCCCGTGTCGCCCCGCGTGACCCACGGCCGCAGACCCGCGCTCATCAGCGGCCGCCCGGCCAGGACCGACACGAGCACCATGGCCCCCACCACGCCCGAGCCCGCGCTCTCCTTGGCGAGCATCAGGCGGACGTCGCCGGTGAGCGAGGAGAGCGCCAGCCCCAGGACGTTGACGGCGAGGATGACGGCGGCGAGCCCGTTGAGCCGCCGGTCACGGACGAGCGCCCAGACCGTGCGCCCGGCCGGCAGCACACTGCTCCAGGCCAAGGCGGCGAAGGTGCTCATGCCGACGGGCCCGTGCAGCACGTAGTAGGCCGCCATGGGCAGAACGGCGTCCACCACCAACGGCGCGAGACTCTCGGCCAGAGCCCGCCGCTGGTCGCCCCCACTCCGCCCGGCCGGCACCGTCGCCTTCGTGTCAGTCCGCATGATGAGCTCCCCCGTGAGTCGTACAAGCCCCTGGCTGGGGACACGTACAAGCATCCCGGCCGAGCCCCCTTCCCCGGCAGAGCGGACTGTCCACGACTCGGCATGACTTTTGTCAGAGGCCGTCCCATGACACGCGCACGCCGTCCGGCAGGGAGTAGCCGAGCTCCAGGAGGCGCTCGGCGATCTTGCCGGGTTCCCGCCTGAGGGTGACCGAGGCGGAGATGATGTGGCGGAGTGGGACCGGCTTGTCGGCGGACAGCCAGGGGCCTCCTTGGTTCAGCGCCTTGCTGAGGAGGGTCACGTCGCCGCCGCTTGCCTCCGGCGGGAGGCGAATCCCCTCGGGCAAGACATAGCCATGAGCCGCCAGGCGGTCCGCGATGTGCGCCGGACTCTGGCGTGTATGCAGCGCCGCGTTGAGGACGTGTCCGAGCGGGAGCGGATCTTGAGGGTCGAGCCATTCTCCTGCTCGGTCGTGGGAGGAGCAGAACAGCAGCACGTTCTCGCCGACCGTGGACGGCGGGAGTCTGGTGCCTTCCGGCAGAACGTACCCCAGCTCGGTCAGGCGGGTGGCGATATTGGCGGGGGTGTGCCGACCGGTGAGGGCCGCGGCCCTCAGCACATGACTGACCCGGACCGGCTCGTCCACGTCGAGCCAGGGTGCCTCGCGGTTGAGACCTCGACTGAGGAACAGGACGTCGTCCGTGTGCGCCTTGTCCGGCACCATGACGCCGTCGGGCAGGCGATGACCGAGTTCTTCCAGGCGAGCCGCCACGTCGGCGGGGCTGTGGCCCGAATCTGCCGCACGCTTCAGGACGTGACCGAGCCGCACCGATCCGCCGGAATACAGCCGACCGGGGAGTCCTTCGGAGACATCTTCGAGGAGGTAGAGGTCGTCGAGCCCGGATGCACGGAGTGTCTTCGGGTCGCTGGCCAGGCGATGACCGAGCCCCTCAAGGCGACCGGCCACTTCATCGACGGCAAGGCCCGTGGCCCTCGCGGCCTTCAGTACATGCCCAAGGCTCACCGGGTCATCGATGTCCAGCCAGGGGTAGATTCCGTCCAGACCGTAGCTGAGCAGGATGAGGTCGTGGAGCACCGTGGTGCAGGACGGCACCAGGTCCCCCTTCAGACGGTGACCGAGCTCGTTGAGGCGTGCGACCACTTCGGCAGGGCGGCGGCCCAACTTGTCCGCGGCGAAGAGCACATGGCCGAGCGGAACGGGCTCCTGGGCCTCCAGCCAGCGAGAGGGACGGACAGGGTCGGAAGTCAGCTGCGGGTCACAGGCCAGAAGGAGTATGTCGTCGATGAGCGCCGACTGGGGCAGCACCGCCCCGTCCGGAAGGTGGTGGCCGAATTCGGCGAGGCGCCCCGCTACGTCCACGGGGCTCCTGCCGAGACGACGCGCTGCTTGAAGGACGTGTCCCACCTGCACAGACTCCCGAGCAGGCAACCAACCGGCCTCCCAGGTAAGTTTGCGGAGCATGACGCTGTCCCCGGGCTCCGCGGTTGGAGGCAGGGCGACATCGCCCGGAACGGTGTGACCGAATTGGGCCAGTCGCCGGGCGGCTTCAGCGGGAGACCAACCGATTTCGCTGGCAACCTTGACGACATGACCTACGGCAAGCTCACCCAGCGGCATGGCCTGGGCCACAACCTCCGGAGCCGTACGGCGAACCCGCCCGGCGCCGAAGTAGAACCTTGCGGGAACGCCCAGCAGCGAAACGTCTGTCGGGCGTGCCGTCGGAACCGCTGTATCCGTCGCCAATGAAAGCCCCGGGAACTTCCCTGCCTTGATCCAGGACAGCACACGCCAATCGACGATCTCGTCGTTCAAGACCGCATTGCGCGCCAGGAAGGGCCACCTGACGGAAGGGTGATGCTCGATGATCGCCTCGTCGAACGGAAAACACCCCACGGCGGTCACGTCCACGTCGTAACCACTGACCACCCACGGGCTATGTTGTGCCGAGGCGGCGTGCGCGGCCACCTCGTCGGCCAATCGAAGATCACTCGACGTCAGTTTTGCCAGCCACTCGTGACTGAGCACCCGTCCGTTCTCCTGGAACAGCGCCGGAATCTCCCCCCGCAGCACCTCCCCGACGTGCCCCTTGTCCCACTCCAGCAGCTTCCGCCGGTCGACCGTCATCCGAGGCGCATGCCGCACCGCCAGGTTCACCACCGCGCCGAACAGTGGAACCCCCGCCCACAAACCGTCGGCCAGCACGCCACCCGTGATGCTGCACCACCACACATCACTCCGCGACGTGGCGTCGACATACACCCCGCCCTCACGCCGCGCGTCCCCCGCATAAGGGTCCTCATGCCCCACCGGCGCCACCTCCGACAGCACCCCCGGCTGCCAGCTCAGCGTCTCCTCCCCGTCCTTCGCCGTCACCGCGTAGTCCGAGATCCACAGCAGTCGTCGCAGGATGTCCGTGCAGGAGAGCGGCGTTTCCGGCGTCCGCAGGTACAGGCGGACCGTCGTGCCGGCCGTGTGGCCGCGGCCGAGGTCGCGGATGTAGAACAGGGCGCCCGGTCCCGCGATGTCGACCTGGAGGCGGCGGCCCGGGTGGCCTTCGCGGTCGAGGCGGCACGTCGTCACCGTGATGTCGTCCGCGATCATGAAATAGCTGAGCACGCCGATGCCGAAGCGGCTGTTGGGGTGCAGGTCGATGCCCTCGGAACGCCAGGCCGCCAGTTCCTCCAGGTATTCGGGGAGGTCGGCGAAGCGCATTCCCGCGTAGGAGAACACGTCGCGGAGTTCGCGTTCTCCCATGCCGATGCCGTTGTCCGTGCATTCGATGTAGGCGCGGCCGTCCTCTTCCCCCTGCGTGAAGCTGATCCGGCCCGACCATTCGCCGGGCCCCTCGCCCCGGATGCGCAGGAATTCGGTCCGCGCCTCGCGGTAGCGGCAGGCGTCCAGCGCGTTCTGATACAGCTCGCGAACGGCCAGCGTCGGGTCGCCGTACAGCTGCTCGCCCATCAGGAGTTCCTGGATGCGGTCGTCGGCGAGCCGGAACCGTAGGTCCGTGGATTCGTACGCGGGTTTCCCGGCGCCGTCGGCGGCGGCGTGCACCTGGTCGGCGGTGGCGTGCGCGGGCAGATCCTGGAGGGGCAGCAGCTGACGCTCGGCGGCGGCACGTACGTCGATCTCGCCGAGGAGGGCGTCGAGTCCCGCGGCATGCTGCCGCAGGGCCAGGCCCACGGCGGGGTGCCGGCATGCCGCGTTCAGCACCCGGGTGCGGCCCCGCGGGTCCCACTGGGCCGAGGCGAGCGTCTCGTGGATGTGATCGAGATCCACCGCGTAACTGATGCCGAGGTGGTCCACCACCACGTCCGGCAGCATGGTGGGGTCGATCGCGAGGCGGTGGGCCACCGTCAGCAGGGCGATGAGCAGCTGCTCACGCACGTCCTGTTCGGCCACCGTCGCTCCGGCCACCTGGCGCACCGGCCGGATCACGCTGAGGTCGGGCGTGGCCTGAAGGGCGCGCAGCAGGGTCATGAGCCCTTCCGGCCGGAGCACTTCGGCGATCAGGCGCTGTTCGGGCGACGTCGACGGAGCGCACCCGGGCCGTACGGGGACCGCGTCCGGGCCGATCAGATCCGTCAGCGCGTCGTCGTTGTGGTCGCGCGGCTGCCACAGCAGCCACCGGCGGAACAGCCACCACGCGATGCCGGTGGTACCCGCCGTGTCGCCCAGTTCGGTGGCCCGTTCCGCCCGGCGCAGGAGCCGGGACTGGCTGCCGAAGAACTGTTCGTAGCTCTTGCGCTCCGCGGAGGCGTCCGCGACGTGGGCGAGGTTCTCGGGGACGACCGTCAGTGCCCGGGCGGCCATGCGGTCGTGGTAGGCGGCGTACAGGAAAGGGGTGACGACGAGCAGGGTGGCTTCGGCCGGCGTGAGGGCCAGCTTCTCGGGGTTCAGGACCGTGGAGAGGAGCCAGCTCACCCGGTCGGTCATCCGCTCGGCGAACCCCGCCGGCCGCCAGGGGTCCGGCGCCAGCAGGCGCTCGTCCGCGGCGACTCCGCCCGCCAGCTGTCCGGCCAGGCCTGCCGCGGCCTCGCGCAGGGCCTCCGCGCCGGGACCGTCTCCCGCCTGGCTCCAAGCGGTGTGCTCGCGGGCCAGCGTCGCCCAGGGGTGGTCGCCCGGGGGTCCCGCGAGGGCCCGCTGCGGCCGCGGGATGACGTGGAAGGCGTCGATGTCGGTCTCGGTGCTCACGCGTACCTGTTGCCGTGGGCAGCCGTATTCGGCGGTCAGCGCGTCCAAGCCGTCCTGCAGTCGCTCCCTGACCTCCTTGAGCGTGCCGGGTCCCGCCTCGTCGGCCACCAGCGTGCTCAGCGCCCGGGAGAACAGGCTGAACGTGCCGGCCTCGGTGTCCGCGTACCGGGCGCGCTCACCCGGCGAGCAGGCGTAGACGTAGCAGTAGTGGCGCTCGGCCGCGCGCTGTACCCGCATCTCGGACCAGCCGGCAGCGTTGATCGCGCTCATCTCGTTGAGGGTGAGGCCCTCCCGGCAGGCGTCGACGAAGACGACGACGTCGCCGGCGCGGCTGCGTTCGACGTAGCCGCTGAAGTCGAGGGACAGACATCGGCGACGGAAGTCGTGGGAGCGGGTCCGGGCCCCACGGGGCACCAGGTAGTCGACGCCGTCGTAGTGGATTCCGTGACCACTCACGTAGAGCAGCAGCGTCTGCCCCTCGGCGGCGTCCTGGAAGAAGGCCTCGACGGCGGAGTCGATGCTGTCGTGGTCGGTCTCGACGGCGTCGTGGACGCCGACCTCGTATCCCGCCCCGCCCAGCGCCGAGGCCAGCTCGGACAGGTCGTTCCCGATGAACGGCAGGTCGGGGATGCCCTGGTCCAGGTAGGACGGGACACCGATGAGCAGGGCACGGAACGGTGCGGTCATGAGCCTGAGCCGTGCGGGTCGTTACGAGCCGAAGGTCAGGGTGATGGCGCCCTTGGCGGCCACCTGCGCCGACGTGCCGACGAAGGTGATGCCACCGCCGGCCGTCACCTCGAACGAGACCTGGGCCTGCTTGAGCGGCATCCCGCCCTCCGGCACCGCGATGCCGCCGATCACCTGCTGCAGGCCGTCGACCGCCCGCTGGAGGTTCTCCCGCAGCACCGCGACCGGGATCTCACGGATCGAGGCGGCGATACCGCTGCTGCCTCCGTTGTCACCGTTACCGCCGCTGCCACCGCTGCCACCGCGCCCGAAGATGCCCATTTCGCCCGTCTTCGAGGGCGCCGCCGGGGTGTCGTCGATCGTGACGAGGAACGAGAGGGTCTCCCCCGGGGTGGTCACCGGGGCCGCCCCGGACGTCTCGCTGGTGCTTGCCCGGCCGTTCTGGAACATGGTTCCCCCCAATGTCACGGATGCGGTAGCTGACACATCTTAGGAGGGGGTACGGCGAAGGGCCCGCCCGGTCGCGTCGGGCGGGCCCTTCGGGGTACCTGAAGGTGATGACCGGGAGGGTCAGGCCTTCTTGGTCTCCCAGAAGATGCGGTCGATCTCGGCGATGAGCTCCAGCGCCTTCTCGCCCGTCTTCGGGTCCGTGGACGCCTTGGCGGCGCTCAGGGCCTTGAGGGTGTCGTTGACCAGCGCGTGCAGCTGGGGGTACTTCTCGAAGTGCGGGGGCTTGAAGTAGTCGCTCCACAGGACCGAGATGTGGTGCTTCGCCAGCTCGGCGCGCTGCTCCTTGATGACGGTGGCGCGAGCGCGGAAGTGGGGGTCCTCGTTGGCCAGGTACTTCTCCTGGACGGCCTTGACCGACTCGGCCTCGATGCGGGCCTGGGCCGGGTCGTACACACCGCAGGGCAGGTCGCAGTGCGCGCTGACCTTCACCTTGGGGGCGAACAGGCGGGAGAGCATGTGCTGTCCTTCCTCGTGATCGTCTTCTCAGGTGCGAGATTACTCGGTGCGGGAAGGCTTTTCTCGGGTGCCCCGGGGGGCTTAGGTCGAAAGTCCAGTGTCAGTCTGGGACTGGGTGGTGGAAGGAACGGACGCGGAGGTGCCGTGGTGCAGGAGCAGGTGGACGAACGCGGGCAGGATCTGGACCGTGAGCGTCGCGGACTGCTGCGGATCGGGATTGCCGAGGTCTACAACCCGTCGATGGTCCCGACGCTGACCCCCGGGGACCAGCTGGTCGTACGGTACGGGGCCGTGGTGCGTCCGGGTGACGTGGTGGTGATGCGGCATCCGTTCCGCCAGGACCTGCTGATCGTCAAGCGCGCCGTGGAGCGGCGCGCCGGCGGCTGGTGGGTGCAGGGCGACAATCCGCTCGTGGAGAACGACAGCCGGGAGTTCGGCACGGTGCCGGACGAGTTCGTGGTGGCCCGCGCCTGGGTGCGGCTGCGGCGCCCTCCGGAGAAGGGTCAGCGGTCGGCGGCGGCGCTGCTGTCGTGGGCGGCCTCGGCGGTGCGGCCCGTACGCGCCTCCGCACGGTCGGCGGCGGTCACGGGCTCCTCCGAGCGGCCGTTGCCCAGGCGTTTGCGGGCCCGGTAGGCGGCGACGTTCGCCCGGGTGGCACAGCGGTCGGAGCAGTAGCGGCGGGAGCGGTTGGTCGAGGTGTCCAGGTAGGCGTTGCGACAGGGCGCGGCCTGGCACACCCCGAGGCGGTCCACGCCCAGCTCGGTGAGGTGCACGGCCAGGCCCATGCAGGCGGTGGCCGTGTACGCCGCGGCGGCGCTCGTGGCGTGGTCCGCGATGTGCATGTGCCACTTGGGGCGGCCGTCCTCGTCCCGGTACTCGTGCCCCGAGATCTGCGGGCTGACGGGGAACTCCATCAGCAGCGCGTTGAGCAGGTCCACCGCCCGTACCTCCTCCCCCTCGGCCGCCGCCTCGAACACGGCGCGCAGCCGGGTGCGGACGGCCCGCAGGCGGGTGAGGTCGCCGTCGGTCAGCCGGCGGGCCGACTGCGAGTCGGGGCCGAAGAGCTCCCGTACGGCGTCCAGCGAGGTGAGCGCGTCGGCACCGCGCGCCGGCTCCTCGGTGTTGACCAGCCGTACGGCGAAGTCCGAGTAGGAGGCGAGTTCCACGTCCGGTCCCCTTTTACGGCGCGCCCGAAAATCGGTAATGGATGTTCCGGTTTCGAGGGTATTACAGGTATCGCACCCAGGACGAAGGGGCGGTACGGGTCGTCGCCCGTACCGCCCCTTCTTCCGGCCCTCCGGTTATCGCGCCCCCGCCGGGTCCGGCGGGGCGGACGTCACAGCACCTTCGACAGGAAGGACTTCGTCCGCTCGTGCTGCGGGTTCGTCAGCACGTCGCGCGGGTTGCCCGACTCGACGACGACACCCTGGTCCATGAAGACCACCGAGTCGCCGACCTCCCGGGCGAAGCCCATCTCGTGGGTGACCACGATCATCGTCATGCCGTCCTCGGCGAGGTCGCGCATGACGTCCAGGACGTCGCCCACCAGCTCCGGGTCGAGGGCCGAGGTCGGCTCGTCGAAGAGCATCAGCTTCGGCTCCATCGCCAGCGCCCGGGCGATCGCCACCCGCTGCTGCTGGCCGCCGGAGAGCTGGGACGGGTAGTTGCCGGCCTTGTCGCCCAGACCGACCCGGTCGAGCAGCTTCTTCGCACGCTCCCGGGCCACGGCCTTGGTCTCGCCCTTGACCTGCATCGGCGCTTCCATGACGTTCGCGAGCGCCGTCATGTGCGGGAAGAGGTTGAAGCGCTGGAACACCATGCCGATGTCCCGGCGGTTACGGGCCACCTCGCTGTCCTTGAGCTCGTACAGCTTGTTGCCCTGCTGGCGGTAGCCGACCAGCTGACCGTCCACGTAGAGCTTGCCCGCGTTGATCTGTTCGAGGTGGTTGATGCACCGCAGGAAGGTGGACTTACCGGACCCCGAGGGACCGATGAGACAGAACACCTCACGCGGGGCGACCTCCAGGTCGATGCCCTTGAGGACCTGCACAGCGCCGTAGGACTTGTGGACGCCCTCGGCCTTCACCATCGCGTTCATGCGCTGACACCTCCGGTGGTGCGGTTGCTGAAGGAGGCCAGGTTCTTCTTGACCTTCTGCCACGGGGTGAGCGGCAGGGTGCGCAGCGATCCCCGGGCGTAACGCCGCTCCAGGTAGAACTGCCCGACGCTGAAGACGCTGGTGAGGATGAGGTACCAGGTGGCCGCGAGGAAGAGCATCTCCACCGTGGCGCCCGTGGTCTGACCGATGTCGGAGGTGGAGCGCAGCAGCTCGAGGTACTGGGCCGCGCTCGCCGCCAGCGACGAGGTCTTGAGCATGTTGATGAACTCGTTGCCGGTCGGCGGCACGATCACGCGCATCGCCTGCGGCAGCACGATCCGGCGCAGCGTCTTGCTCTGGCTCATGCCGAGCGCGTGCGCCGCCTCGGTCTGACCCTCGTCGACGGACTGGATACCGGCCCGGACGATCTCCGACATGTACGCGGCCTCGTTCAGACCCAGGCCGAGCAGCGCGGCCATGAAGGGGGTCATGAAGTCGCTCATCTCGTCCCGGTAGATCGGGCCGAGGTTGATGTACGGGAAGATCAGCGCGAGGTTGAACCACAGCAGCAGCTGGACGTAGACCGGGGTTCCCCGGAAGAACCAGATGTAGAGCCAGGAGACCGATGACGTCACCGGGTTCTTCGACAGCCGCATGACCGCCAGCAGGATGCCGAGCACCAGGCCCAGCACCATGGCGAGCACCGAGATCAGGACCGTCTTGCCCAGGCCCGAGAGGACCGTGGAGTCGAAGAGGTAGTCCGGAATGGCGCTGTAGTGGACGTTCGCCGAGGCGAACGCGTTCACCAGCAGCGCGAGCAGGGCCAGCACCAGGACGGCGGAGATCCAGCGGCCGTAGTGACGGACCGGGATCGCCTTGATCGCCTCGGGGAGGGTCGCCGTGGCCGCCGCCTTCGCGGGGGCCGGGTCGGGCTTGGCGTGCTTGGCGGCGGACTTGGTGTCCTTGGCGGCCGGCTTGGTGTCCTTGCCGGCCTTGGCGTCCTTGGGGTCCTGGACGTCCTTGGCGGCGGGCTTGTCGTCGCCCTTGGCCTCGGCCTTGTCGTCCGCCTTCGCGTCCGCCTTGTCCTTGGGCTCGCCCTCGGCGTCGGCCTTCACGTCGGCCTTCGCCTCGGCCTTGGTCTCCGGCTCCGGCTCGGTCTCCGGCTTCGGCTTCGAGTCCGGCTCGGGGGCGGACTCGGCCTTCGCCGGCTCGTCGGCCTTGGCGGCCTCGCCCTTGGCTTCAGGCTCGGTCTTCGCCTCGGTCTTGCCCTCGGCCTTCGCCTCGGCCTTGTCCTCGGGCGCCTTGCTCTCGGAGGTCTCGGAGGTCTCGGAGGTCTCGGAGGTCTCGGAGGTCTCAGCGGTCCCGGACGCCTCAGGCGTCTTCGGCGTCTTCGGCGTCTCAGACGTCTCGGGCTCGGATCCCGTCTTCCCGGGCTCCGGCTTGTCGGGGGAGTCAGTCACGGATGCTGCCTTTCAGCGTTGCCGTACGAGGTCGGGGAAGGGTCAGGAGCCGCCGTTGATCTTGGCTTCCTTCACGGTGCCCGCGTCGACACCCCAGGTCTTGATGACCTTCTCGTACGCGCCGTTCTTGATGATCGCTTCGAGGGCCTCCTTGAGGGCGTCCCGGAGCTGGGTGTTCTCCTTCGAGACCGCGATGCCGTACGGGGCGGCCTCCACCTGGTCGCCGACGAGCTCGAAGTCCTTGCCGCCACCCGAGGTCTTCACCGCGTAGGCCGCGACGGGGAAGTCGCTGGAGACGGCGTCGACGCCGCCGGCCTTCAGGCGGGTCTGCGCCTCGAGGTCGGTGTCGAACGCCTCCATCGAGATCGCGTCCTTGTCGTCCTTCTCGCACTTCTCCGACTCGCTCTTGGCGAGGTCGTGCGAGACGGTGCCGCGCTGCACGCCGATCTTCTTGCCGCAGAGGTCGCTCCAGCCGCCGATGCCCTTGGTGTCGCCCTTCTTCGTGTAGAGCGACACACCGGCGTTGAAGTAGTCGACGAAATCGACGCCCTCGGCAACCTTCTTCTTGGTCTTGGGGTCGACACCCTCCTGGCGGTCCTTGGTGTCCGTCATCGCGGACATCGCGATGTCGTAACGCTTCGATCGCAGACCGGTCAGCAGGGCGTCGAAGGTGCCGTTCTCGAACTGCACCTTCACCCCGAGCTCCTTGCCCAGGGCGGCGGCGATGTCGGGGTCGATGCCCACGACCTTGCCGTCCTTCTTGAATTCGACCGGGGGGTAGGCGATGTCGGAGCCCACCTTGATGACCTTGGCGTCCTGGATCTTCTTCGGCAGCTTGCCGAAGAGCGGGGCGGACGCCCCTGCGGCGGTCTCGCCGGCGCCGTTGCCGGTGGTCGCCTTGTCGCGCTGGTCGCCACAGCCGGTCAGCAGCAGGGTGCCGGCGACCGCGATCGCGCCGACGGCGGCCAAACGACTCCTGGCGGCAGCCGGGCGGGGGGTGGTGCTTGCGGTCATTGCTCGTTCCTCCTGCGGTAGAGGGGGTATCCGACGGGTCACTCGGCAATCACGCAAAAACACGGCCGAGCCCGCAGCACACTTCTTCGTGCGCCGCGACCTCGTGCGGTCTGCGCATCTTGCCATCCGGACTGCCCCATTCGGGGGGCCAGCGATGTCAAAATCGGATAACGGGTGATCGCTACGGACCAGCGGGCGGTTCACGCCCCTTTCGGCCGCGATATCCGTTCTGATCAATTTCCGAACGCGAGACCCACATCACGCCCGCTCTGTCTCACTCTGTGGACACCTCGGCGTGTCCGGATCCAGTTCACACGTTTCCGGCCGGATCGCACAGCCCCGTCGGCACTCACCGGGCCGGAACTCACTCGTCGGCCGTAGCGCTCTTCCGGTAGAAAGACCAGTTACACCCCTCACCCGGGGCTCGGGACGCGTGGTGCAGCGCGTCCGGTGTCCGCAGCGCTCCGTCGCACGGTGGCCATCCGCCGTCCGGTCCGCGGACATGTGCCCGACCCGCTCCACAAACCCAGGGGCGGTTACCCTCGATGGCAATTCGACAAAGGGGTCAAGAACAGTGGCAGCGGAGATCGTGAATCCTCGCAGCGCCGACGGACCGGTCGAGGGAGCTCCCGACGAGCTCCTCGATCCGGCCTTCGCGCTGCACCGTGGCGGCAAGATGGAGGTGCGGGCCACCGTGCCCGTACGGGACAAGGACGACCTGTCCCTCGCCTACACACCGGGTGTCGCCAAGGTGTGCAGCGCCATCGCGGAAGAGCCCGAGCTGGTCCACGACTACACCTGGAAGTCCCAGGTCGTCGCGGTCGTGACGGACGGCAGCGCCGTGCTCGGACTCGGCGACATCGGTCCCGAGGCCTCCTTGCCCGTGATGGAGGGCAAGGCCATCCTCTTCAAGCAGTTCGGCGGCGTGGACGCGGTCCCGATCGCGCTGGACTGCCGTGACGTCGACGAGATCGTCGACACCGTCGCCCGGCTCGCGCCGTCCTTCGGCGGCGTCAACCTGGAGGACATCTCCGCTCCGCGCTGCTTCGAGGTCGAGCGCAAGCTCCAGGAGCGCGTGGACATCCCGGTGTTCCACGACGACCAGCACGGCACGGCCGTCGTCACCCTGGCCGCGCTGCGCAACGCCGCGCGGCTGACCGGCCGTACGCTCGGCGACCTGCGCGCCGTGATCTCGGGTGCGGGCGCCGCCGGTGTCGCCATCGCCCGGATCCTGGTCAACGCCGGCATCGGCGACGTTGCCGTCTGCGACCGCAAGGGCATCGTCTCCCGGGGCCGCGAGGACCTCACCGACGTCAAGCGCGAGCTGGCGGAATTCACCAACAAGGCCGACCTCGCGGGCCCGTTGGAGACCGCGCTGGACGGCGCCGACGTCTTCATCGGCGTCTCCGGCGGTACGGTCCCGGAGCCGGCGGTGGCCAAGATGGCGAAGAACGCGCTGATCTTCGCCATGGCCAACCCCACCCCGGAGATCCACCCGGACGTCGCCCACAAGTACGCGGCCGTGGTCGCCACCGGTCGCAGCGACTTCCCGAACCAGATCAACAACGTGCTCGCGTTCCCGGGCATCTTCGCCGGCGCCCTCCAGGTGCGGGCCTCGCGGATCACCGAGGGCATGAAGCTCGCGGCGGCGGAGGCGCTGGCGGCCGTGGTCGCCGACGAGCTCAGCCCCGAGTGCGTCATCCCCTCGCCGTTCGACGAGCGGGTCGCCCCCGCCGTGACCGCCGCCGTCGCGGCGGCCGCCCGCGCGGACGGCGTCGCGCGACGCTGACGTAACGGACACCCACGCGGGGCCGGACCCACCAGGGTCCGGCCCCGCGCCTTTTCCGGCAGCCCTTCCGGCGGCGTCGGCCCAGATCCGGAGAAGTGCCCTCCGGCGGATACGGCCGTTGCGGCAACGGGCCCTGGACGCGGCGCGTGTCACAGTCGCACCTGGTTCCCCGTCCGCCCCGCCGGGGCTAGGTTCGGCTCATGTTCGCCGCCTACGCCGCACGCATCGACCGCGACCAGCCGCTGAACGGGCTCGAGTTGGGCGACCGCCCCGAGCCCGAGGCCCGTCCCGGCTGGACCATCGTCAACGTCAGGGCCGCTTCCCTCAACCACCACGACCTGTGGTCCCTGCGCGGGGTGGGGCTGGGCGAGGAGTCGCTGCCGATGATCCTCGGCTGCGACGCCGCCGGGACGGACGAGGACGGCAACGAGGTCGTCGTCCACTCCGTCATCGGCCAGTCGGGCCACGGCGTGGGCCCCGACGAGCCCCGGTCCATCCTCACCGAGCGCTATCAGGGCACGTTCGCCGAGCGGGTCGCCGTGCCCGCGTGGAACGTCCTGCCCAAGCCGAAGGAGCTGAGTTTCGAGGAGGCCGCCTGCCTCCCGACCGCCTGGCTGACCGCCTACCGGATGCTGTTCACCAAGGCCGGCGTCCGGCCGGGTCAGAGCGTCCTCGTCCAGGGCGCCGGCGGCGGGGTCGCGACCGCGGCGATCGTCCTCGGCCGGGCGGCCGGTCTGCGGGTCTTCGCCACCAGCCGGGACGCGGCCAAGCGCGAGCGGGCGGTCGAGCTGGGCGCCGAGGCGGCGTTCGAGCCGGGCGCGCGGCTGCCGCAGCGCGTGGACGCGGTGATGGAGACCGTCGGCGCGGCCACGTGGTCGCACTCGGTCAAGTCGCTCAAGCCCGGTGGAACGCTCGTCATCTCGGGCGCCACCAGCGGCTACCACCCGCCGGCCGCCGAGCTGAACCGCATCTTCTTCCTGGAGCTCAACGTGGTCGGCTCGACCATGGGCACCAAGGACGAGCTGGCCGGCCTGCTGAGCTTCTGCGCGGCGACCGGCGTCCGCCCGGTGATCGACTCGGTCCTGCCGCTCGACCGGGCCCGTGCGGGATTCGAGAAGATGGCCGGTGGCGACCTGTTCGGCAAGGTGGTCCTGACGGTATGAACGACGGATGCCGAAGAGACGCTCGCGCAAGGCGGCGTTCCTCGCCGTAACCGCCGTACTCCTGGGTCTCCTCACTCCCACGACCTCCCAGGCCCGCGCCCCCGGCAGCACCCCCGGCAGCACCCCCGGCATCCCCGGTAGCACCCCCGGCATCCCCCGCCTCACCGACGAGCGGGGCCGCGTCCTGACCCTGCGCGGCTGGAACCTGGCCGACAAGGAGCACCGTGGGGAGCGAGCCCTGGAGGACATCACCGAGCGGTCGCTGCGCGACCTCGCCGCCAATGGCTTCGACGTGGCCCGCCTCGCGGTCTTCTGGGACGACCTGGAACCCCGGAAGGGCGAGTACAGCGAGGGCTATCTGCGCAAGATCGTCAGGGTCCTGGACTGGGCCCACCGCTACCGCGTGCGCGTCGTCGTCGACGCGCACCAGGACATCTACGGCCCGGCCTTCGGCAGCCACCGGGGCATCCCGGCCTGGGCCACCCGCACGGACGGGCTGCCGTACCGCGAGCACCCCGACGACTGGTTCGCCGAGTACTTCGAGCCCGCCGTCCAGGCGGCGTTCGAGCACCTCTACGAGGACGCCGACCTGCGGCGGGCGCAGGCGCGCATGTGGCGGGTCCTCGCCGGGCGCCTCGCCCACCACCCCGCGCTGTTCGGCTACGACCTGATCAACGAACCGATGGGGCGGATGCGCCCGGGCGAGGACATGTTCGCCGCCGCCCGCCGCATCGAGGCCACGCAGATCACCCCGATGTACCAGCGCCTCGCCGACGCGATCCGGCAGGTCGACCGCGAGCACCGGCTGTTCGTCGAACCCACCCCGGCCGCGGGCGAGGGCAGGCCCACCGGGCTGGGCCGCGTGCGCGACGCGAAGGTCGTCTACGCGCCGCACTTCTACAACGCCGCCATGGAGGCCGGCCGGGACTACGACCCGGACTCCGGCTGGCTGGAGGCCTACGAGCGGGAGATCGTGCGGTACCCGAGGGAGCGGCAGGTGCCCATCGTGGTCGGCGAGTGGGGCCCGGCCGACAGCTCCCTGCCGCACATGGGCCGGTTCTACGAGGACGCGCTCGCCTCCCTGGACCGCTACGCGTCGGGCTGGGCGAGCTGGACCTGGTGCTACGGCGGCGGCTACTGCGCACTCCGGGCGGACGGGCGCTTCCAGCCCAACAAGGAGCGCACGGTACGGCCGTACGCCCCCGCTGTGGACGGCACGCCGCGCACCGAGACGTACGACCCGGCGGCCCGCGCCTACCGGCTCGTCTACGCGCCCCGGCCGTCGGGCACCACGGAACTGTCCCTGCCGCCGTCGCCGCGCGGCTGGCGGATCACGGTCGACGGGCCCGCCCGCGCCACGGCCGGCACCGTACCGCCCGGGCGCCGCGCGACGGTGGACGTCCACGCGTCCCGGCACGCCCGCTCCCCCGCGACGGTGACGGTGACGGTCACGGCCCGGTGAGCACGTGCCCGGCGCGTACGTGCCCGGTGCGTAGGGGCTCGGCGCGTACGGGCTCGGCGCGTACGGGGTCGGCGCGTCGGACGGCCTCCGCCAGGCAGGCGCTGAAGGCACGGACCCGCGCCGTCTCCGCGTCCCGGCGCCAGACGAGCCCGAGGGCCGACTCGGGGAGGCCGTCGACCGGGACGAAGGCGAGGTCGCCGCGGCCCTGACGGCCGGCGGTCGGCCGGCACAGGAGCATGCCGCCGCGGCCGGCCGCCGCGTGGGCGATGCCCTCCTGAAGGGTGGTCACCTCGGGTCCGCGGGGAATCGGCCGGCCGCCGGGGGTGGTCGCGGGGGCCTGCGCCGCGCGCCAGTACGCGGGGGCGGTGGCGGCGGGCGCGATGAGGGCGCAGCCGGCGAGCTCCTCGGCCGGCAGGGCGGCCCGGCGGGCGTAGGGGTGGCGGACGGAGACGGCGAGGGTCTGGCGCTCGCGGGAGAAGACCGGCCCGAGCGCCAGGGCCGGTTCGCTCACCGGCAGCAGGACGATCGCGGCGTCGGTCTCGCCGCGGTGGAGGCCGCCGAAGGGGTCGGCGAGCGGCACCTCGACGAGTTCGACGACACACCCCGGGTGGCGGGCCTGGAAGGTGCCGACCGCCCCGGTCAGGCCCTCGCCGGCCGCGCCCTGGAAGCCGACGCGCAGGGTGCCCTCGATACCGCGCGCGGCGGCGCGGGCGTCGGCGACCGCCCCGTCGAGGGCCTCGTAGGCGGGGCGCAGCCGGGTCAGGAGGCGTTCGCCGAGCGGGGTGAGGGCGACCCGGCGGCTGGTGCGGTCGACGAGACGGGCGCCGACGCGGTTCTCCAGAGAACGCAGCAGCTGGCTGACGCGGCTCTGCGACACGTACAGCCGCTCGCCGGTGCGGCCGAAGTGCAGCTCCTCGGCGAGCACCAGGAAGGCCTCCAGTTCCCTGAGCTCCAGACCGCCGGTCCCCCCGGTCGTGCCGTTCACGTGTCCCCGCCCCCTCCACGTCATCGATAAGCCCTGCTCATCGAAGCATGAGGGAACGGCCGTTGTTCCCCGGTGCGCCGCCGCCGACGCTGGATCCATGGCGAAGATCAGGAAACGGGGAGGGGCCCCCGCGGTCGTGGCCCTCGCGGCGGCGACGTTCGCGGTGGTGACCACGGAGATGCTGCCGGTCGGACTGCTCACCCCGATGGGGCGGGATCTGGGGGTCTCGGAGGGCACGGCCGGGCTGACGATGACGGTTCCGGGGCTGGTGGCGGCCGTGGCGGCGCCCGCGGTGCCGGCGGTCACGGGCCGGTGGGACCGGCGGTGGCCGCTGGTGGGCCTGATGGTGCTGCTGGGGGCGGCCGGGCTGCTGTCCGCGTACGCGCCCGGCATCGAGGTGCTGGTGGGGCTGCGGGTGCTGGTGGGGGTGTGCATCGGAGGCGTGTGGGCCGTCGCGGCCGGGCTGGCCGCACGGCTGGTGCCCCCCACGTCGGTGGGGCTCGCCACGTCGGTGGTGTTCAGCGGCGTCTCCGTGGCCTCGGTGCTGGGGGTACCGGCGGGCGCCCTGCTGGGCGGGACGGGCGGCTGGCGGCTGCCGTTCGCCGTCGTGGGGGCGGTGGCGTTGGCCGTCGCGGCGGCCCTGGCCGTGCTGCTGCCGCCGCTGCCGGCCGAGCCGGGCACGGGTGCCGGCGCGCTGTCCGCGCTGCTGCGCGACGCGCCGGTACGGGCGGGGCTGCTGACCGTGCTCCTGCTGGTGAGCGGGCACTTCGCGGGCTATACGTTCGTCCGGCCGGCCCTGGAACGGGTGCCGGGGACGGGAACGGGGAGCGTCGGAGCGTTGCTGCTGGCGTACGGCGTGGCCGGGGTGGCCGGCAACTTCCTCGCGGGCGCGGTGGCCGCGCGCCGGCCGCGCGCGGTGCTGCTGGTGCTGTCCGGTGCGCTGGCCGTGGTGATCCCGGCGGTGACGGCGGCCGGCGCCGGCGGGCTCCCGGCCGCGGCCGGGCTGGTGGTGGCGTGGGGGCTCGCGTACGGCGGGGTGTCGGTCGGCACGCAGAGCTGGCTGACGGCGATGGCGCCGCGGGCGCGGGAGGCGGCGTCGGCGCTGTTCGTGTCGGTGTTCAACGTGGCGATCGCGCTGGGGGCGCTGCTCGGTGGCCGGGCGGTGGACGCGGTGTCGGTCCCGGCGGCGCTGTGGCTGGGCGGCCTCCTGGCGGCGGGCGCCCTGGTGACCGCGGCGGTGGCGGGACGGACGCGTTCCGACCGCTCACGCGCGCGAACCACCACCCCCGCGTGACGGGCAACGCCTCGATCGGCCGGTCCCGACCTACTGGCCCCGACCGGCCGGCCCGGCCCACGACGGGACCCGCGCGACACGCCGTCGGGTCCACGGCTGGACCCACGTAACCCGCACGCCCCAACCGCCCACGTCCGGCCACCCCCGCGTAACCGGCGCGTCCCCATCCGGTCATCACTGGGCATGAGCATGCCGCCCATGACCGAATCGATCATGGCCCGCCGCGCCGCCGCGGCCTTCGTGGCCGCCGCCTCCCTGGCCCTGGTGGCTTCCACCACCCCGTCCGCCGAGGCCGCGACCCCCCGCGCGGAGCGGGCCACGAGCGGCGTCACGGAGCACACCAGCGGCACCGCGGGACTCAAGGGCGTCGACTACGCCACCTGGCAGCGCGACGTCCAGGCCGTCGTCGACCAGGCGAAGCCGTACGTCGAGGCGCGCACCGCCGGCGGCGCGGGGGCCAGGACGGCCGTCGTCCTCGACATCGACAACAGCTCGCTGGAGACGGACTTCCACTGGACGACGTTCCCCACCCCGGCGATCAAGCCGGTCCTGGAGCTCGTCCGGTTCGCGCACGCGCGCGGCGCCGCGGTCTTCTTCGTCACCGCCCGCCCCGGCATCCTGGACTCCGTCACGGACTGGAACCTGCGGCAGGTCGGCTACCCCGTCAGCGGCCTGTACGTGCGTCACCTCCCCGACCTCTTCCAGGGCGTGAGCACGTACAAGACCGCCAAGCGGGCGGAGATCGAGGCGAAGGGCTACACGATCATCGCCAACATCGGGAACAACTCCACCGACCTGGTGGGCGGGCACGCGGAGCGGACCTTCAAGCTGCCGGACTACGACGGCAAGCTGTCGTAGCGGCCGACCCCGGGGCCGTCCCGGATCGGCTCCGGGTCGGCTTCGGCTCAGTTCCGGGTCAGCTCCGGGTCTTGAAGCGTTCGAGGGCGGCGATGCCCAGCGCCGCCAGCCCGATCTGGATGAGCCACTGGATCCAGTCGACGCCCTTGGTGTGGTCCACGTGCAGCGCGTGGGCGATGATCGCGCCCACGAAGGCCGCGACGATGCCGACACCGATGGTCGCCAGTACGCCGATGTGCTGGCGGCCCGGTACGAGCAGCCGGCCCAGCAGGCCGATGATCGCGCCGATCACGATCGCACTGATAATTCCTGAGATACCCATGCCCTCCCCCTTGCGACCGATTCCTGCCGGTACATCTGCCCATCCCGCGGCGCGGGCATGTGGGGCCGAACCGTTCGCCCGGGGTGCCTAGACTGGGGCCTTCCCGGGCGTAGGGACGCCCGCCGGGGACGGGAGTACGACAGTGACGGCAGGTGCCGGGGGCTTCGAGCGTTTCGAAGGCTCTTTCGACGACCCCTGTGCCGCCCTCGACCGGACCGACCCGTCGCCGGAGGTGCTGACCGAGGCGGCCGCCGCCTTCGGCCTGCTCGCCTCCTCCGCCCGGCTGCACCTGGTGTGGGCGCTGGCCCAGGGCGAGAGCGACGTGAGCGGACTGGCCGAGCGGGTGGGCGGCGCCCTGCCCGCCATCAGCCAGCACCTGGCCAAGCTGAAGCTCGCGGGCCTGGTGCGCTCCCGGCGCGAGGGTCGCCGGGTGGTCTACCTGGTCGACGACCCCGACGTGGTGACCATCGTGCGGCTCATGGTCGGCCAGCTCGCCGACCGCAGGACCGCCGACGACCGCCGGACCGCCGGTGGCCGCGAGTCCGCCGGCGCCGGACGCCTCCGTGGCCTGGGCGCCTGAGGCCCGTACGGGCTCCGGGCCGGGCGGCGGCACCACGCTGGAGGTGCTGCGCGCCCTGGACAGCGGGCCGCGCGGGCTGACCGAGGCCGAGGCGGAGGCCCGCCTGGCCCGGCACGGCGAGAACGTCCTCCCCGGTCACCGCCCCGCCTCCTGGCCGCGCCGCCTCGCCCGCGCGACGCGCGACCCCTTCACGATCCTGCTGCTGTGCCTCGGCGTCGTCTCGGCGGGGCTGGCCGCCTGGGGCACGGCCTGTGTCATCGCGGTCCTGGTGACGGTCGGCTGCGCGCTGCGCGCCGCCGGCGAGCACCGCGCCGACCGTTCCGCGGCCGCCCTGCGCGAGCTCGTCGCCTGCACGGCGACCGTCCGCCGCCGGCCGTCCGCCGACGCGCCGCCCACGACCCGCGAGACGCCCGTCGACCAGCTGGTCCCCGGTGACGTCGTGCTGCTCGGCCCGGGCGACCTGGTCCCGGCCGACGTGCGGCTGCTGCGCTCGACGGGCCTGACCGTGCACGAGGCGGCCGTCACCGGCGAGTCCGCGCCCGCGCCGAAGGCGGCGGCGCGCGACGCCCTGTGCTTCCAGGGCAGCAGCGTCGTCTCCGGGACGGCGCACGCCGTCGTCGTCGCCACCGGGGCGCGCACCCTGCTCTCGGGCGCGCTCCCCCTGGACACCCGGCGGGCCCGCCGGCCCGGCCCCTTCGACCGGTCCGTCAACGGCATCGCCTGGACCCTCGTCCGGTTCACCCTGCTCACCGCGCCGCTCGCGCTCGTCACCGGTGCCCTGCTGAGCGGCCGCGGCCTGGAGACCCTGCCGTTCGCCGTCGCGGTGGCCGTCGGGCTGACGCCCGAGATGCTGCCGGTGATCGTGACGACCGCGCTGGCCCGGGGCGCGGCGCTGCTCGCCCGCGACGGCGAGGTGATCGTCCGGCGACTGCCCGCCCTCCACGACCTCGGCGCGGTGGACGTGCTGTGCGTGGACAAGACCGGCACCCTCACCGAGGACCGGCCGGTGCTCGTACGGGCCGAGGACGGCGAGGGCCGCCCGGACCCCGAGGTGCTGCGCTGGGCCGTCGTCAACGCCCTGTGGACGCTGCACCTCGCCGATCCGCCCGTGCCCGACGCGCTGGACGAGGCGATCCTCGCCGCCGGCGACGACGACCCCCGGTACGAGGGCGTCGACGCGCTGCCCTGCGGGCCCGGCCGCCGCCTGTCCACCGCCGTCGTCCGCCGCCCCGGCGACTCCCGCTTCGCGCTCACCCGTACCCACACGCTCGTCGTCAAGGGCGCCCCCGAGGACGTGCTGGAACGCTGCGCCCTGGACCCCGCCGAGGCCGGGCACCTGGCCCGGCGCGCCGGGGAGCTGGCCGCCGAGGGGCTGCGGGTCCTGGCCGTCGCCCGCGCCGAACGGCCCGCGCGCGAGCGCCCCTGGACCCCCGCCGACGAACGCGACCTGACCTTCACGGGCTTCGTCGCCCTCGGCGACGCGACCGCGCCCACCGCCGCCGCTGCCCTGGCCGAGCTGACCCGGCACGGCGTCACCGTGAAGGTGCTCACCGGCGACCACCCCGGCACCGCCGCCCGCGTCTGCCGCGACCTCGGTCTGGACCCCGGCACGCCCGTCACCGGCGGGACGGTGGACGCCCTGGACGACGCCGAGCTCACCCGCCTCGCCGCCCGGACCACCGTCTTCGCCCGCTGCGCGCCCGAGCACAAGGCCCGCGTCGTCCGGGCGCTGCGCGCCGGCGGGCACGCCACCGGCTTCCTGGGCGACGGCGTCAACGACCTGGCCGCCCTCCACGCCGCCGACGTCGGCGTCTGCCCGCGCGCCGGGGTCGACGTGGCCCGCGAGGCGGCGGACGTGGTCCTCGCCTCGAAGGACCTCACCTCCCTGGACCGGGCGATCGTCACCGGCCGGCGCGCCACCGCCAACATCACCACGTATCTGCGGATCAGCCTGTCGTCCAACCTCGGCAACGTCGTCGCGATGCTGGTGGCCGGGCTGACGCTGACCTTCCTGCCGATGCTGCCCGCGCAGGTGCTCGTCCAGAACCTCTTCTTCGACGTCGCGCAGCTGGCCCTGGCCTTCGACCGGCCGGACGCGCGGGCCGGCGACCGCCCGGCGGTGCTGCGGCCGCACGCCCTGCTGCGCTTCGTCACCGGCTACGGCCTGCTCAACGCGGCGGCCGACGTCGCGACCTTCGCGGTGCTGTGCACGGCGGCGCGCACGACCGGCGAGGAGGCCTTCCACGCCGGCTGGTTCACCGAGAACCTGCTGACCCAGGCGCTGGTCATGCTGCTGCTACGGTCGGGCCGGGCGACCGGCCCCGTACGGGCGGCGGTGGCGGGCCTGTCCGTGGCGGGGCTGCTGCTCCCGGTGTCCCCGCTGGGCGCGGCGCTGGGCATGACGCCGCTGCCGCCCGTCTACTACGGCCTGCTGGCCGTGGTCCTGGGGCTGTACGCGGCGGGTCTCGCGGCGCTGCGGGCCCGGGCGGCCGGCTGACCCCGGGCGCTCACCAGCCGCCGCCCCCGAAGTCGCCTCACCAGCCGCCGCCCCCGAAGTCGCCTCCCCCGCCTCCACCCCCGCCGTCACCGAATCCACCGCCGTCCCCCCAGCCCCCGCCGCCGAAGTCGTCGGGGTTGTAGTCCGAGCCCGTCCAGTCGCCGCCGTCCGGGCCGGCCGCCTCCCCCGGCGCGCCGTAGGCGGGACCGTGCAGCATCCCGCCCAGGAGCGTGCCGACCAGCAGGCCCGGCAGCAGCCCGCCGCCGAAGTAGCCGCCGGCCCAGGGGCCGTAGGCGGGCCCGGCGTTCCAGTACGGCTGGGGCCCCTGCGGGGTCTCCACCTGGCGGAACGCGGGCTCCTGGCCGTCGGCCAGCCGCGCCGCGTCGGCGGCGCACGCCGGCACGGTCCGCTGCGCGCCGCCCGGCGGCGCCCACTCCACGTCCCGTACGGACGGCCCGTGCCGGGGGTCGAAGAAGCACGGCGGCCGGCGCTCGGGCAGCGGGGCGCCGCCGCGCCGGGCGGCCAGCGTGGCCAGGGCGAACCGGCCCTCGTCCAGCGTCGCGGTGACGCCCGTGACGTCCTCGGGGCGCGCCGCCGCCGCGATCCTCGACTTGGCCTCCTCGTAGGCGTCCAGGGCCCGCGCGTAGTCGGCGCGCATCTCGTCCGTGGCGCCCTGCTCGGAGGGCGAGAAGTCCAGCCGGTCGAGCTCCTCGCCGAAGGCCGTGATGTCCTCGTCGACCACGACGCGCAGCGCGTCCAGCTCGGCGCGCTCTCGCTCCTCCCGCTTGCGCCGGGCGCGCCGGTAGACGGCGTACGCGCCGGCGCCGCCCGCCACCAGGATCGCGCCGCCGGTGATCAGCCCGGCGGTGCCGATGCCCTCCTCGGTGCCGCCCCAGGAGCCGGGGGCGTGGCCCCGGGCGATCCGGACGGCCTGGTCGGTGAAGGTGTTCAGCTGGGACTTCGCGTCCCCGCCGGAGCGCTGGACGGATCCGGTGAGGTTGGCGACGGCGTTACGGGACATCACCGAGCGGTCGGCGGCCGCGTTGAAGGCGTCGCCGAGGTGGACGGCGTAGACGCCGGCGAGCCCGACCTTGGTGCGCAGGTCGCGCAGCAGCGTCTGCCGGGGGTACTCGGGCGCGGCGGGCAGCACGGCCACGAAGACCGGCTTGTCCGCGTCCCTGATCTTCTTCGCCAGGGCCTCGGCGTCGGCGGGCGGGAGCTGGGCCGAGGCGGCGGGGTCGACGTAGACGGGGTTCTTGCGCAGGGCCTCGGCCGCGGCGTCCAGGCCGGCCACGGCGGGGGCGGGGGCGGGGGCCGCGGCCGCAGCGGGGGCCGCGTGGGCGGGGGCCCGGGCCGCGGCGCCGGCCGGCGCGAGGAGCGCGACGAGGACGGCGGCCAGGGCCAGGACCGGCCTGGACGGCCGCCGGGGGACGGCGATGGCGGACATGACGGTGCTCCTTGCGCTCGCGGATGACTCTGCACCTACCACGAAAACGGACTATTCAGGCGTCGACGTTCCCGCACCCGCCGTTTCCCCCGCTTCTTCTCCCGCTTCCCTCAGCCGTACGGGAGCCGCGCGGGGGGCCGTGCGGAGGGCCGTGCGGAGGGCCGTAGGGGAGTCAGCCGTACGAGAGGGCGGCGCAGGGGTCGTCGTCGGCCGAGCGGACGCCGCCCACCGTGCCGGGGGACGCCGACGCGGACGCGGACGGCGACGGCGGGGACGCCGACGGAGAGGCGTCCGGCGAGGGGGCGGCCGCGTAGTCGCGGCCCAGGGTGACCGACAGGCCGGGCTCGGCGGTCCCCCGGACGTACGCGCCCGGGAAGAGGCGCGCCATGGTCCGGGCGTGCCCGGCCTCGCCGGGTCCGAACTCGATCACCGTGCTCGACGCGTCCCGCCCGGAGGCGGTGGCCGTGCCGGTGACCTCGAAGCCGTGGTCCCGGAGCGAGGCGGCGGCCCGGGCGGCGAGCCCCGTGACGTCGGTGCCGTTGCGGACGGAGACCTTCGCCCCGTCACCGGAGACGGACCCCGAGGGGGACGGCGACGGATCGCCCGCGCCCTTCCCCTTGCCCGCGAACTTCCCGTCCACCGTGCGGTCCGCCCGCAGCGCAGCCCACAGCGCGTCGGCGTCCGGCTGGACCACGGCGACGCGGTTGCCGTCGTAGCGCCAGGGCACGGTCACGAACTTCATGTCGTGGAGGTCGATGTCCTTGAGCGACATCGCGAACGACAGCATCTTGTCCGCCGAGCCCAGCCCCGGGTCCACGGTCATCGACTTCGTGGCCGCGTCGGCCAGCGGCAGCAGGGTGGTGGGCTTGAATCCCTGCTGCCGCACCTTCTTCACCAGGGCGGAGAGGAAGGCCTGCTGCCGCTGGATGCGGCCGATGTCGGAGCCGTCGCCGATGCCGTGCCGCACGCGCACGTAGTCCAGTGCCTTCCGGCCCGAGACGGTCTGCCGTCCCTTGGGGAAGAGCAGGTCGCCGCGCGTGCCGAGGTTCGGGTTGAGGTCGCCCTTGTAGACGTCGGTGGGCACACAGACGTCGACGCCGCCGACCGCCGAGGTCATCGCGGAGAAGCCGGCGAAGTCGACGACCACGGTGTGGTCGACGCGCAGGCCGGTGAGCCGCTCGACGGTGTTCTGGGTGCAGGCGGGATTGCCGTCGGGCGAGCCGCCCACCGAGAAGGCCGAGTTGAACATCACGTGCCGCTGCTCGGCGGTCCAACCGCCGTCCGGCTTGCGGCAGGGCGGGATGTCCACGAGCGTGTCGCGCGGGACGGAGACCGCGACCGCGTGCTCGCCGTCGCCGTACACGTGCAGCAGGAAGGCCGTGTCCGACCGGCCGACGTCGCCCTCCCCGCCGCCCAGCGCGCTGTTGCCGCCGGCCCGCGAGTCGGAGCCGATGACCAGGACGTTCTTCCCGGCGGCGCTCGCCTTGGGCCGGTTCTTGGAGAGGCCGTCGGCGTCGAAGGTGCTGATGTTGCCGTCGAGTCTGAGATAGAGCCAGCCCGCCGCGGCGGTCAGCAGCACCACGCAGGACACCACCACGAGGGCGGCGATCCGCATGCGCCGGTGTCTGGACTTCCCTCGCCTGCCCGTCATCTCCGCGCCCTCATCCGCTCCCCCGTCTCCGTGCCTGTCGCCTGGTGAGACGGCCTGCCAGGCGCTTTGGTTGTCCAGTTGCGCAATTTAGCAAGTATGGTGAGGGTCGCCGTGACGGCATGGAACCCAAGTCAACGGACGAGAGGTGGTGGGGCAGTCGTGCTCCGCAACGGGCTGGAACCCTGGCACATCCTGGCGGTCGTGCTGGTCGCGGTCGTCCTCTTCGGCTCGCGCAGGCTGCCCGACACCGCCCGCGCGCTGGGCAGGTCGATGCGCATCCTCAAGAGCGAGGCCAAGGCGATGCGGGACGACACTCCGCCGGCCCCTGTAGACAACACCCGGTGACCCGTACGTCATCTGGACGTCCCCCGCGGTACACCCGCCCCTGGTGAGCTTCTCCCGCCGGGCACCTGGCCCCGGCTCAGCTAGGAGGAAAAGACCATGGGTTCTCGTCCGTACCGGCGTCGTCTCGCCTGGGGCGCCGCCGCACTGCTCGCCGCCGGTGTGGCGGTCCCCGCCGCCGCTTCCGCGTCGGACCAGGGCGGTCAGTCGGACGTCGCGTCGGTCCTGGCTCACGGCACGGCCGGCAAGAAGGCCAAGAACGTGATCCTGCTGATCGGCGACGGCATGGGCGACTCGGAGATCACCCTGGCCCGCGACTACACCGTGGGCGCCGCCGGCCGCCTCAACATGGACAAGTTCCCGATGACCGGCGCGTACACCACGTACTCGGTCGACAAGAACGGCAAGCCGGACTACGTCACCGACTCCGCCGCCAGCGGCAGCGGCTGGGCCACCGGGCACAAGACGGTCAACGGCCGCATATCCAAGACGCCCGACACCGACAAGGCCCTCCCGACGATCCTCGAACTGGCCCAGAAGAAGGGCCTGGCCACCGGCAGCGTCACCACGGCCGAGCTCACCGACGCCACCCCGGCCGTGCTCGCCTCGCACGCCACCGACCGCAGCTGCGCCGGCCCGAAGGACATGAAGGCCTGCCCGAACGACACCGTCGCCAAGGGCGGCCCGGGCTCGATCGCCGAGCAGAGCGTCAACCACAAGGTCGACGTGCTCCTGGGCGGCGGCAAGGCCCGCTTCGACCAGACGATCACCGAGGGCCCCTACAAGGGCATGACCGTCACCCAGCAGGCCCAGAAGCTCGGCTACCAGGTGGTGACCGACTCCAAGGCCCTGGCCGGTGCCCGCTCCGGCAAGCCCGTCCTCGGTCTCTTCGCCGACGGCAACGTCCCCGTCGAGTGGACCGGCAAGAACGCCGCCGTCGGTGGCACCGAGGCCCAGCGCTGTGTGACGAGCAACCCCGACCGCAAGGCGGGCACCCCCGCCCTGGAGGAGCAGACCCGCAAGGCGCTGTCGCTCCTGAGCACGCCCAAGGCCAAGAAGAACGGTTTCTTCCTCCAGGTCGAGGGCGCCTCCATCGACAAGCGCGACCACGCCGCCGACCCCTGCGGCCAGATCGGTGAGACCGCCGCCTTCGACCGCGCGGTCAAGGTCGCCCGCGACTACGCCGCCAAGCACCCCGACACCCTGGTCGTCACCACCGCCGACCACGGCCACACCAGCCAGATCGTGCCGCTGGAGGCCAACCCGCCCGGCCTGTCCTCCACGCTGATCACCAACGAGGGTCAGCGGCTGAAGGTCAACTACTCCACCAACACCCCGGGCCAGGCGCAGGAGCACACCGGCACCGAGGTCCGCATCGCCGCGCAGGGCCCGCAGGCCCACCGCGTCCTCGGCGTCACCGACCAGACCGAGCTCTTCACCACCATCCGCACGGCGCTCTCCCTGCGCTGACGGACGACTCCGCTGCGCGAGCGGGGCCCGGCCGAACGGCCGGGCCCCGTTTTCCGTGCGTGTATTCCGCTTGCCCCCTCCTGGCCCATAAGGCAGGCGCCCTCTGTGGGGATCGGCCACTGATCCCGCCCGAAGATTGGCGGATCACGTGGCCCACTACGCACCCCGCAGCGTCAAGACTGTTGGTTCCGCTTAACACGTGCGCAGGAGGAACCGCCGATGTCCGGGTCTCGCGTACTGGCCCTCGGCCACTACCAGCCCGCCAGGGTGCTCACCAATGACGAGCTGGCCACCATGGTGGACACGAGCGACGAGTGGATCCGCTCCCGCGTCGGCATCCGCACGCGGCGGATCGCCGCCCCCGAGGAGACCGTCGCCTCGATGGCCGCCCATGCCGCCGCCAAGGCCCTCGCGAGCAGTGGGCTCGACCCCTCCGCGATCGACCTCGTGCTGGTCGCCACCTGCACGGCCGTCGACCGCAGCCCCAACACCGCCGCCCGCGTCGCCGCCGAGCTGGGCCTCGGCTCGCCCGCCGTCATGGACGTCAACGTCGTGTGCGCCGGGTTCACCCACGCCCTGGCCACCGCCGACCACGCGATCCGCGCCGGGTCGGCGCGCAACGCCCTGGTCGTCGGCGTGGAGAAGTTCACCGACGTGACCGACTGGACCGACCGCACCACCTGTGTCCTGGTCGGCGACGGCGCCGGCGCCGCCGTGGTCACCGCCTCGGAGGAGCCCGGCATCGGCCCTGTCGTCTGGGGCTCGGTCCCCGAGATGGGCCACGCCGTCCGCATCGAGGGCACGCCCTCGCGCTTCGCGCAGGAGGGCCAGTCCGTCTACCGCTGGGCCACGACCCAGCTGCCGCCGATCGCCCGCTCGGTCTGCGAGCGCGCCGGGGTCCACCCGGAGGACCTGGCGGCGGTCGTCCTCCACCAGGCCAACCTGCGCATCATCGAGCCGGTCGCGCGGAAGCTGGGCGCGGTGAACGCGATCGTCGCCAGCGATGTGACCGAGTCCGGGAACACGTCGGCCGCGAGCATCCCGCTGGCCCTGTCCAAGCTGGTCGCCTCCGGCCGGGTGGCGCCGGGCGCGCCGGTCCTCCTCTTCGGCTTCGGCGGCAACCTGTCGTACGCGGGCCAGGTCATCCGCTGCCCGTAGCTCAGGGCTGCTCGCGCAGGTAGAGGGCGCCGCAGGAGTGGCAGATACGGACGCTGCCGGTGCCCCACTCGTCGGTGGAGCGGGTGGCCGCGGAGGGGTCCAGTTCGTGACCGCACATGGCGGTGGAGTCGTCCAGGCGGACGACGTGCCACCGCCTGACGGCGGAATCCGCGCTCCCGGGGCCACTGCCGGGCTCGTACTCGGCTCGCAGCTCGTGTTCCATGGCACCACGATGCGCCGGACGGACACGGACCGCTAGTCGGCGATTCCGGAAGGTCGTACCGCCCTCAGAACACCGACCACCCCGTCAGCGTCGTGAAGTGGTCCAGCGCCGCGACGCCCGCCACCGAGTTGCCGCGGGCGTCCAGGCCCGGGCTCCATACGCACAGGGTGCAGCGGCCCGGTATCACCGCGACGATGCCGCCCCCGACACCGCTCTTGCCCGGCAGGCCCACCCGGTAGGCGAAGTCGCCGGCGGCGTCGTAGGTGCCGCAGGTCAGCATCACCGCGTTGATCTGCTTGGCCTCGCGCCGGGGCAGCAGCCGGGTGCCGTCGGCGCGCAGCCCGTGCCGGGCCAGGAAGCCGGCGGCCAGGGCGAGGTCCTTGCAGCTCATCTCGACGGAGCACTGCCAGAAGTAGTGCTCCAGGACCGTCGGCACCGGGTTGTCGAGGTTGCCGTAGCTGGCCATGAAGTGGGCCAGGGCCGCGTTGCGGTCGCCGTGCTCGGACTCGGACTTGGCGACAGCAGGGTCGAAGGAGACGTCACTGTTGCCGCTCTCGGCCCGCAGGAACTCCAGCATCGTGGTGCTGGCGTCGCCGGTCAGCGTCTGCAGCCGGTCGGTCACGACCAGCGCGCCGGCGTTGATGAACGGGTTGCGCGGGATGCCGTGCTCGTACTCCAGCTGGACCAGCGAGTTGAAGGGGTTGCCGGACGGCTCGGTGCCGACCCGCTCCCAGATGCGGTCGCCGCCCTCGGCCAGCACCAGGGCGAGGCTGAAGGCCTTGGAGATGGACTGCACGGAGAACGGCCGCCGCCAGTCGCCCACGCCGTACACGCCGCCGTCGACGTCGGCGACGGCCATGCCGAACTGCGCCGTGTCCACCTGCGCGAGGGCGGGGATGTAGTCGGCGACCTGTCCGCGGCCGATCAGCGGCCGGGCGAACGCGGCGACCTCTTCGAGTACGGCCTGGTAGTCCACTGGTGCTCCGCGCTGTGCTGGTGTTTCACCGACGTCGTCGTCGGCGATCGCAAGAGTACAAAATGGACCGCGTGACCAGCGACAATCCCCCCGGCGCGGCCGGGCTCGACGCGCTGCGGCCGCTGCTGCCGTCGCCCCTGACCGAGGTCGCGGACGAGCGGTTCGCGCGGCGCGGTCTGCGGCTGCTGCTCAAGCGCGACGATCTGATACACCCGGACCTGCCGGGCAACAAGTGGCGCAAGCTGGAGCCGAACCTGCGGGCCGCCGCCGCGGCGGGCACCCGCACCCTGGTCACGTTCGGCGGGGCGTACTCCAACCATCTGAGGGCGACGGCCGCGGCGGGCCGGCTGCTGGGCTTCGCGACGATCGGGATCGTGCGCGGCGACGAGCTGGCGGACCGGCCCCTGAACCCGTCCCTGGCGCGCTGCGCGGCCGACGGCATGCGGCTGCGGTTCGTCGAGCGGTCGGTGTACCGGCGCAAGGCCGAGCCGGAGGTGCTGGCGGAGCTGGTCCCCGAGGGCGCGTTCGTCGTGCCGGAGGGCGGCAGCAACGCGGCGGCGGCGCGCGGCTGCGCCGAGCTGGGCCGTGAGCTGCGGGGGCACGCGGACGTGGTCGGGGTGGCCTGCGGCACGGGCGGCACGCTCGCCGGGCTGGCGGCCGGCCTGGCCACCGGGCAGCGGGCCGTCGGGTTCCCCGTGCTCAGGGGCGGCTTCCTGGCCGAGGAGATACGCCGGCTCCAGCACGAGGCGTTCGGCGGTGTCCGGGGCGACTGGAGCCTGGACGAGCGCTTCCACTGCGGCGGCTACGCCCGGCGGACCCCGGAGCTGGACGCGTTCGCGGAGGACTTCGCGGAGCGGCACGGGCTGCCGGTCGAGCCCCTGTACGTGGCGAAGGCGCTGTTCGGGCTGGTGACGCTGGCCGAGGAGGGCGCGTTCGCCCCGGGCACCACGGTGGCCGCGGTCGTCACGGGAGCGCCGTGGGCGCCGCCCGGGGACGCCGGGGAGGAAGGGCCTCGGTCCTCCTCGGAGCCCCGGTCCTGGTCGGGGCCCCGGTCCTCCTCGGAGCCCCGGTCCTTCTCGGGGCCCCGGTCCCCCTCAGGACCTCATTCCTCCTCCCGGTAGGCCGCCGCCTCCTCCAGGTCCAGCCTGCGCAGCAGGGTCCGCAGCATCTCGTCGTCGATCCGCCGGGCGTCCCGCAGCTCCACGAAGACCGCCCGCTCGGCCTCGATGACCTCCCGCGCCAGCCGCCGGTAGGTGTCGTCCACCGATTCGCCGGTCCGCTCGTCGACCGCGCCCAGCCGCTCCCACACCGCGTTGCGCCGCCGCTCCAGGACCGCGCGCAGCCGGTCCGCGAGGGGTCCGGGCAGTGTGTTGCGCCCGTCGGCCAGCAGCTCCTCCAGCCGGGCCTCGGCCGCCGTGGACGCCTCGCTCTGCGCCTGCGCCTCGGCCAGGGTGACCTGCCCGGGGTCGCGACGCGGCAGCCGCAGGGCGCGAATGAGCGGCGGCAGGGTGAGCCCCTGGAGCACCAGGGTGCCGATGACGGTCGTGAAGGTGAGGAAGAGGATCAGGTTCCGGGCGGGGAAGGGCGAGCCGTCGTGGGTGGTCTGGGGGATGGAGAAGGCGATGGCCAGCGAGACGACCCCACGCATCCCGGCCCAGCCCACCACGACCGGCGCCTTCCACGTCGTGTCGGGCTCCCGCTCGCGGATGCGCGCGGACAGCGCGCGGGGCAGGAAGGTGGCCGGGAACACCCACAGGTAGCGGACGACGACGACCGCCACGAAGATCACCGCCGCGTAGCCGGCCGCCGCGCCCGCGCCGTACGCGCCCAGCCCGCGCAGCACCACCGGCAGCTGGAGCCCGATCAGCGCGAACACGGCGGACTCCAGGACGAAGGACACCATGCGCCATACGGCCGCCTCCTGCAGCCGGGTCGCGAAGTCGACCTGCCAGGACCGGTGTCCCAGATAGAGGGCGACGACGACCACGGCGAGCACGCCCGACGCCTCGACCTCCTCCGCGGCGGCGTAGGCGGCGAAGGGGATGAGCAGCGAGAGGGTGTTCTGCAGCAGCGGCTCGCGCAGGTGGGTGCGCAGCCAGTGGATCGGCACCATGAGGACCAGGCCGACCCCGATGCCGCCGGCCGCGGCGACCAGGAACTCCCGTACGCCCTCGGCCCACCCGGCGCCTTCCCCGACGGCCGCCGCGAGCGCGACCCGGTAGGCGGTGATGGCGGTGGCGTCGTTCACCAGCGACTCGCCCTGGAGGATCGTGGTGATGCGGGAGGGCAGGCCGAGGCGGCGGGCGATGGCGGTGGCGGCGACCGCGTCGGGCGGTGCCACCACCGCGCCGAGCACGAGCGCGGCGGTGGGTGGCAGCCCGGGCACCGCGCGCGAGGCGACGTAGCCGACGGCGAGGGTGGCGAACAGGACGTAGCCGATCGACAGCAGGGCCACGGGGCGCCAGTTCGCGCGCAGGTCGAGGTACGAGCTGTCGAGCGCGGCCGTGTGCAGCAGCGGGGGCAGCAGCAGCGGCAGCACGATGCCGGGCTCCAGGGCGTACGACGGGACCCCCGGCACGTACGACGCGACGAGCCCGGCGGCGACGAGCAGCAGCGGCGCGGGCACCGGGGTGCGGCGGGCCGCGCCCGCGACGGCGGCCGAGACCGCCACGAGCAGCAGCAGTGGCATGACGTCCATGGATCCCCACTCCGGATGGCACGTTCTAATCTGGCCATCATGATCGAGTGTTCGCACGTCACCGCGCTGCCGCGCCCCGAACCACGGCCGCAGACCCCCACCTGCCCGGAGTGCGCGGCGCGCGGCAGCCACCCCGTCCAGCTGCGGCTGTGCCTGGAGTGCGGGCACGTCGGCTGCTGCGACTCCTCCCCCTACCGGCACGCGACGGAGCACTTCGCGACGACGGGCCACGCCGTGATGCGCAGCTTCGAGCCGGGCCAGAGCTGGCGCTGGTGCTATGTGGACCAGCACATCGTGTGAGGGCGGCCCCCTTCGGCCCCGGGGCCCTGTCGGCCGGGCCCGCTAGCATGCACGCATGATCCGACCCGCGACACAGGCCGACGTCCCCGTGATCCACGCGATGGTCCGCGAACTGGCGGACTACGAACGGGCGCTGGACGAGGTGGTGGCCACCGAGGAACAGCTGCGCGAGGCGCTCTTCGGGGACCATCCCGCGGCCTTCGCCCTGATAGCGGAGAGTGACGAATCCGGGGGCGGGGCGGAGTCCGGGGAGGCTCTCGGGGGCCGTGAGCCGGTCGGTTTCGCGCTCTGGTTCCGCAACTTCTCGACATGGACGGGCACGCACGGTGTCTACCTGGAGGACCTGTACGTGCGCCCGCACGCCCGCGGCGGCGGCCACGGCAAGGCACTCCTCGCGGAGCTCGCGCGGATCTGCGTGGAACGCGGCTACGGGCGTTTCGAGTGGTCAGTGCTGGACTGGAACGCACCGTCGATCGCGTTCTACAAGTCCATCGGCGCGCGGCCGATGGACGAGTGGACGGTGCAACGGCTGTCCGGCGAGGCGCTCCGGACTCTTGCGGCGTTCGCGCACAGTGACGAAAATCCCAACAGGGCGACTTCTCTTTCGAATTGAGACCGCCAGACCTCTAGCCACTGTCCGTGCTCATGGGTTTACCATGAGTGACAGTCGCGGGGCTGCGGCGCCGAGCCGCGGATCGCGATAGCGTCTCAGCCGGACCGTGTGCCGCGCCGGCCCGCGACGCCCTCCCCCGGAAGGCGGCGGACCGGCGCTCCCAACAGCTCAAGAAGCTTGTGCCACCTTGGAGGTGAGGGTGTCCCCCATCGCAGGCGAGCCTGGGACGACCCAGGACTTCGTGGAAGTCCGGCTGCCCGCTGCCGGTGCCTACCTGTCGGTGCTGCGGACGGCGACAGCCGGTCTCGCGGCCCGCTTGGACTTCACCCTCGACGAGATCGAGGACCTGCGCATCGCCGTCGACGAGGCGTGCGCGATCCTGCTGCAACAGGCCGTTCCCGGCTCCGTGCTGAGCTGCGTCTTCCGGCTGGTCGGCGACGCGCTGCGGGTGACCGTCTCGGCGCCCACCACGGACGGCCGCGCGCCCGAGCGCGACACGTTCGCCTGGACGGTGCTCTCCGCCCTGGCCGGCGAGGTCGACTCCACCGTCGCGGAGGACCGGACGGTCAGCATCAGCCTGCACAAGAAGCGCGGCGCCGGCCCCGGGCAGCCGTGACGGAAGAGGGGGCTCCGTGAGTACTGCGTCACCGCGGGGAGTGCGTACCCCGGCCATCCCGCAGCAGCCTGCCCGGCCGCACCCGGAGGAGCTCGATCCGGACCGGACGACTCCGGAGGCGGACCAGGCGGGCGACCCATCGAAGCGGGCGGACCACATGGATCAGCACCAGCACCAGCAGCGGCCCCAGCACGCCGGGCCGCAGGACCGCAGCGGTGCCCGGGCGCTGTTCGTCCAGCTGCGGGCGCTGCCGGACGGCTCGCCGGAGCGGTCCGAGCTGCGCAACCACCTCGTGCGGATGCACCTGCCGCTGGTGGAGCACCTCGCGCGGCGCTTCCGCAACCGCGGCGAGCCATTGGACGACCTGACCCAGGTCGCCACCATCGGGCTGATCAAGTCCGTCGACCGCTTCGACCCGGACCGCGGTGTGGAGTTCTCCACCTACGCGACGCCCACGGTCGTCGGCGAGATCAAGCGGCACTTCCGCGACAAGGGCTGGGCGGTGCGGGTGCCGCGCCGGCTCCAGGAGCTGCGCCTCGCGCTCACCACGGCCACCGCCGAGCTGTCACAGCGGCACGGCCGCGCCCCCACCGTCCACGAGCTCGCCGAGCACCTGGGCATCTCGGAGGAGGAGGTGCTGGAGGGCCTGGAGTCCGCCAACGCCTACAGCACGCTCTCGCTGGACGTGCCGGACACCGACGACGAGTCCCCGGCGGTCGCCGACACCCTGGGCGCCGAGGACGAGGCCCTGGAGGGCGTGGAGTACCGCGAGTCCCTCAAGCCGCTGCTGGAGGACCTGCCGCCACGCGAGAAGAAGATCCTCCTGCTGCGGTTCTTCGGCAATATGACCCAGTCGCAGATCGCCCAGGAGGTGGGCATCTCGCAGATGCACGTCTCCCGGCTGCTGGCCCGCACGCTCGCCCAGCTCCGGGACCGGCTGCTGATCGAGGAGTAGCCCGTACGGCCGCGCGGGCGACCGTACGTCCGCGCGAGCCCTCCCCGGCAGGCGCGGGGCCCGGTACTCAGGAGGCGCGGGGCCCGATGCCGAGCGCCTCGGTCGCCGTGGGGTTCACCACGAGCCCCAGGGTCACCACGGCGACCAGGGCCAGCGCCACCGCGCCCGCGATCATCGCCGTGCCGCCGGCGGTGAAGAGCGTCCAGGCCACCGGCAGCGCCATGATCTGGGTGATCATGGCCGGGCCGCGGCTCCAGCGGCGGCGGCCCCACAGCCCCCGCGCGGCCAGCAGCGGCAGCGCCGCCAGCGCGAGCACGGTCAGGCCGCCGGTCTCCGCCTGCTGGGGGCTGTCCGGCCGGCCGAGGAGGCCCATCACCAGCAGATAGATCCCGGCGGCGACGAGTGCCAGGCCCTCCAGGCCGGTCAGCGCGGCGGCCGCGGTCAGCCGGGCGGGGCGCGGGCCGGAGGCCTCGGCGGCCGGGGCCGCGGGGGCGCTCGTCCGGGCGGTCTTGGGGGCGGGCTGCTTGCTGCTCACCCATGCAGGGTATCGGTACGCAAACCATCGGAACCCGGACCTGGGACGGCTGGTGTACCGACAGGTAGGTAGGCTGGCGCGCATGCGTGCGCTTCTCGTGGTCAATCCTTCGGCCACCACCACCAGTGCCCGTACCCGTGATGTCCTGGCGCACGCCCTCGCCAGCGACCTCAAACTGGAGGTCGCCACCACGGAGTACCGGGGGCACGCCCGCGATCTGGCCCGCCGGGCGGCCGAGAGCGGCACCGTCGAGCTGGTGGTGGCCCTCGGCGGCGACGGCACGGTCAACGAGGTCGTCAACGGGCTCCTCCACGACGGCCCCGACCCGGAGCGGCTTCCCCGGCTGGCCGTGGTGCCCGGCGGCTCCACCAACGTCTTCGCCCGCGCCCTCGGCCTGCCCAACGACGTCGTGGAGGCCACCGGCGCCCTGCTGGCGGCCCTGCGCGACGGCTCCGAGCGTACGGTCGGCCTGGGCCGCGCGGGCGGCACACCGGGCACGGAGGACGAAGGAGTGCCCTCCCGCTGGTTCACCTTCTGCGCCGGCTTCGGTTTCGACGCCGGCGTTGTGGGCCGAGTGGAGCAGCAGCGCGAGCGCGGCAAGCGTTCGACCCACTCCCTGTACGTGCGACAGGTGATGCGGCAGTTCTTCGGAGAAACGAACCGCCGGAACGGCACGATCACCCTCGAACGGCCTGGCGAGGAGCCACTCGAGAATCTCGTCATGTCGATAATCTGCAACACGGCGCCGTGGACCTATCTCGGTAACCGGCCGGTCTACGCGCTGCCCGACGCGTCCTTCGACACCGCCCTTGACGTGCTGGGATTCACGAAGCTGTCGACCGTGACGGCCACCCGGTACAGCACCCAGCTGCTGCGTTCGACGCCGGAGCGCGGGCCCCAGGGCAAACACGCTGTGTCACTGCATGACCAGGACTCGTTCACCTTGCATTCGCAGGCTCCCCTCCCCTTCCAGATGGACGGCGACCACCTCGGACTGCGCACCAGCGTGACGTTCACAGGCGTTCGCCGTGCACTGCGTGTGATTGTGTGAGTGCCAGGGCCAAAAGTCCTTCCACTCGAACGTTTAGACTGGGTTCCACCCCCTGGAATGACGGCTGTGACCTAGCCGACACCGAGGAATCAAAAAAAACTTTCCAGAAGGGGTTGTATCCGTCGCCGAGGTTTGCGAGTCTCTTCATGGCGATCGGGACAGCCCGCCATCAAGGCTTCCCCGGATAGCCCGAAACCCCCCTTAACTTCCTGAGGACCGCACCGGTCTGCGACCGGGCGTCGGCCCTTCCCTTGCGGGGGGATTCGTGAAAGCGTTCACATTCACAAGCCACGTAGCCGTAACACGAGGAGATGGAGCAGCCATGGACTGGCGTCACAACGCCGTTTGCCGCGAGGAAGACCCCGAGCTGTTCTTCCCCATCGGCAACACCGGTCCTGCGCTGCTGCAGATCGAGGAAGCCAAGGCCGTCTGCCGCCGCTGCCCCGTCATGGAGCAGTGCCTGCAGTGGGCGCTCGAGTCCGGCCAGGACTCCGGCGTCTGGGGTGGCCTCAGCGAGGACGAGCGCCGCGCGATGAAGCGCCGCGCCGCTCGCAACCGGGCGCGCAACGCGACCGCCTGACACCCCAAGGCCCCCGAGCCGCAGCGCGCAGCACCCCCCACAGTGCGCTAAGCACCACATAGCTTTGAGCCCCGCCCCTCTCCGACGAGAGGGGCGGGGCTCAGCGCTTTTCCGGGCCCGGGACGGCCCGGGACGGTCCGCGACCGGCCGGCGCGCAGGCGCGTCAGGGCTTCTCGGCGCGCACCGGGATGTCGAGCACCACGCGCGTCCCCCGCTCCGAAGCGGGCACCATGTCGAACGTCCCGCCCAACTCGCCCTCCACCAGGGTGCGGACGATCTGGAGCCCCAGATTGCCGGCGAGGCGGGGGTCGAAGCCCTCGGGCAGCCCGCGCCCGTCGTCCTGGACGGAGATCAGCAGCCGGGCGTCCCTGCGGGTGCCGCCGCGTACGGCGGTGACCTCGACCATGCCCTGCTCCCCCGGCCCGAAGCCGTGCTCCAGGGCGTTCTGGAGCAGCTCGGTGAGCACCATCGCCAGCGGGGTGGCGACCTCGGCGTCGAGTATCCCGAAGCGGCCGGTACGGCGGGCGGAGACCCGGCCCGGGGAGATCTCGGCGACCATGGCGAGCACCCGGTCGGCGATCTCGTCGAACTCGACCCGCTCGTCGAGGTTCTGCGAGAGGGTCTCGTGGACGATCGCGATGGAGCCCACCCGGCGCACCGCCTCCTCCAGTGCCTCCCGCCCCTCGGCGGAGCCGATACGGCGGGCCTGGAGGCGCAGCAGGGCCGCCACGGTCTGGAGGTTGTTCTTCACCCGGTGATGGATCTCCCGGATGGTGGCGTCCTTGGTGATCAACTCGCGTTCGCGGCGTCGCAGTTCGGTCACGTCGCGCAACAGGACGAGCGAACCGATGTGGCTGCCCTTCGGTTTGAGCGGGATCGCGCGCAGATGGATGACGCCGTCGTTGGCCTCGACCTCGAACTCCCGGGGGGCCCAGCCGCTGGCGAGCTTGGCCAGGCCCTCGTCGACGGGGGTCCGCGAGGGCGCCAACTGAGCGGTGGTCTCGCCCAGATGATGGCCGACGAGGTCGGCGGCGAGCCCGAGCCGGTGGTAGGCGGACAGCGCGTTGGGGCTCGCGTACTGCACGATGCCGTCGGCGTCGAGCCGGATCAGGCCGTCGCCGGCGCGCGGCGAGGCGTCCATGTCGACCTGCTGGCCGGGGAACGGGAAGGCTCCCGTGGCGATCATCTGCGCCAGGTCGGACGCGCTCTGCAGATAGGTGAGCTCCAGCCGGCTGGGGGTGCGCACGGTGAGCAGGTTGGTGTTCCGGGCGATGACGCCCAGGACCCTTCCCTCCCGGCGGACCGGGATGGACTCGACCCGTACCGGCACCTCCTCGCGCCACTCCGGGTCGCCCTCGCGGACGATCCGGCCCTCGTCGAGGGCGGCGTCCAGCATGGGCCGGCGGCCGCGCGGGACGAGGTGGCCGACCATGTCGTCCTGGTAGGAGGTCGGCCCGGTGTTGGGACGCATCTGCGCGACGGAGACGTAGCGGGTGCCGTCGAGCGTGGGCACCCACAGGACGAGGTCGGCGAACGAGAGGTCGGAGAGCAGCTGCCACTCCGAGACCAGCAGATGGAGCCACTCCAGATCGGAGTCGGAGAGCGCGGTGTGCTGGCGGACGAGATCGTTCATGGAGGGCACGGGCCCGAGCCTACCCGGGGGGCCGCCGCTCACGGATTCTCCACGGTCGGGTGAAGGGCATGGACATCGATGAATGGTCTAGTCCACAATGAGAAGGCAAAGTTTCGCCCCCTCCGCACAAGGGGGCGAAGTCGGCACGCCCCGGATCGCGGGGCCCGCACACCTCGCGTGCGCATGGGGTGGCCGACGTCGCTCCGGGCTGCGGTGCCGGTCGGGTTGAGGGTCCCGGCCAGGCGCCGCGGCCCGTAGTCGTTCCCGGCCCGTACACCGCCGCTTCGCACCTCCGCCGTGAACCCGCCATACCCCCGTGACCTCGGTGAACGCCGGGCGCCCGGCCGGTCCGCCGACCGGAGGTCCGCGGCGCACACTCTGCTAGATTGGTCTATACCACCGAGTTCTTTCTTCAGATCGGCAGGCCCAGCGTGGAAATTGTCATCGTTCCGGACGCCAAGGCAGGCGGCGAACTGATCGCGGAGGCAATCGGCGCCCTGCTGAGCCGCAAGCCCGACGCCCTGCTCGGCGTGGCCACCGGCTCCACCCCGCTGCCCATCTACGAGGCCCTCGAGGCGAAGGTGCGCTCCGGCGCCGTGGACGCCTCGCGCGCCCGCATCTGCCAGCTCGACGAATACGTCGGACTGCCCGCCGACCACCCCGAGTCCTACCGCTCCACCGTGCTCCGCCAGGTCGTGCGACCGCTCGGCCTGCCCGAGGAGTCCTTCATCGGCCCCGACGGCAACGCCGAGGACGTCCAGGCCGCCTGCGAGGCCTACGACCGCGCCCTGCCGGCGGCCGGCGGCGTGGACCTCCAGATCCTGGGCATCGGCACCGACGGGCACATCGGCTTCAACGAGCCGTGCTCCTCGCTCGCCTCCCGGACCCGGATCAAGACGCTCACCCACCAGACGCGCGTCGACAACGCCCGCTTCTTCGACGGCGACATCGACCAGGTGCCGCACCACGTCATCACCCAGGGCATCGGCACCATCCTCGAGGCCCGCCACCTGGTGCTGCTCGCCACCGGCGAGGGCAAGGCCGACGCCGTCGCGGCGTCCGTCGAGGGCCCGGTCGCCGCGCTGGTCCCGGCCTCGGCGCTCCAGCTGCACCCGCACGCGACCGTCGTCGTCGACGAGGCCGCCGCGTCCAAGCTGAAGCTGGCCGACTACTTCCGCGCCACGTACGCGGCGAAGCCGGCCTGGCAGGGGCTGTAGGTCTTTCCGGGGCTCCGCCCCGGACCCAGGTCCTCAAACTCCCCCAGCTACCGCTGGGAGGTGCCCCCGGACGGGCTGAAATCAGCCCGTCCGGCGTTTGAGGACAGCAGCCCGGCCGGCGTTCGAGGCCTACACCGAGGCCACGATCGCCTCAGCGGCAGCGATCCCGCACACCCGCGCCGCCCCGTGCGTCGCGATGTGCAGCGCCCCGCTCGGCGGGGCCTCGTTCAGGCCCATCTCCACCACGACCGTCTCCGGGCGGGCGGCCAGCAGCGTGCCCAGGGCGCGGGCCATCCACGGATGCCGGTGGACGTCGCGCACGACGGCCACGATCCGCCGCCCCGCCGCGGCCCGCAGCACCTCCTCGGCCCCCGCCGTCCCGGGCCCGTACGCGCCGGTCTCCGTGCCCGGCAGCAGCCGGGCCAGCTCGGCGCCCACGCCCCAGGGTGTCTCGTCGCCCACCGCGAAGTTGGCCAGCGGGGTGAACGCGGCGACGTAGGCCGGCGCGGTGAGCGGCTCGTGACCCGCGTAGCCCGCCGACACCGTCACCCGCAGCGCGCGCCGCGCCGCGACCAGGCCGATCTCCGGGCCGGGCGCGGTCCCCTCCTCGTGTGCCGCGCCCGGCCCGGACGTCCAGGCCGCCAGGGCGCGCACCCGCGCGGCCGCGTCGGCGAGCCGTTCCTCGGACAGGTCGCCGGACCGGACGGCGGCGACGAGCGCGTCGCGCAGCCGCAGCACGGTGTCCTCGTCGGCCAGGCCGCCGCCGACGCAGATGGCGTCGGCGCCCGCCGCGATGGCCATGACGCTGCCGCGCTCGATGCCGTACCGGTCGGCGACCGCCTTCATCTCCATGCCGTCGGTGACCACCAGGCCGTCGAAGCCGAGGCCGCCGTCGGCGACGGGTGCGCGCAGCAGGCCGTGGAGGGCGGCCGGGCTGAGCGTCGCCGGCAGGTCCGCGTCGAGCGCGGGCAGCAGGATGTGGGCGCTCATCACGGCCTTGGTGCCGGCGGCGACGGCCGCGCGGAACGGCACCAGTTCGCGCTCGCGCAGCATCGCCAGGTCCGCGTCGATGCGGGGCAGGTCGTGGTGGGAGTCGACGGCGGTGTCGCCGTGGCCGGGGAAGTGCTTGGCACAGGCGGCGACGCCCGCCGACTGAAGCCCCTCGACGTAGGCGGCGGTGTGCCGGGCGACGAGGGCGGGGTCGGCGCCGAAGGACCGGACGCCGATGACCGGGTTGTCCGGGTCGGAGTTGACGTCGGCGGAGGGGGCCCAGTTGAGGTTGACCCCGCAGGCGGCGAGGCGGCGGCCGAGCGCGTGGGCGACGTCCCGGGTCAGCCCGGTGTCGTCGACGGTGCCGAGCGCGAGGTTGCCGGGGAAGGAGGAGCCGGTGCGCACCTCCAGCCGGGTGACGTCCCCGCCCTCCTCGTCGATGGCGACGAGGACGTCGTCGCGCTCGGCGCGGAGCCGGGCGGTGAGCGCGGCGAGCTGTTCGGGCGAGGCGATGTTGCGGCCGAAGAGGCCGACGGAGGAGAGGCCCTCGCCCAGCCGGCGCAGCAGCCAGCCGGGGGCCGTGGTGCCCGTGAAGCCGGGCTGGAGCACGGTGAGCGCGTCGCGGGTGAGTGTGTCCCGCGGGATCAGCGTCGTCATGAGGTAGGGCTAGCCCTTCACTGCGCCGGACGTAAGACCGCCCACGGCCTTGCGCTGGAGGATGACGAAGAGGACGAGGACCGGGACGGCGAACAGCGAGGAGGCGGCCATGGTGGCGCCCCAGTCGTCGCCGAAGGTGGTGCGGAAGCCGGTGAGCCACACCGGCAGGGTCTGCGCGCCGGCCTCCTTGTTGAGGATCAGGACCATGGGGAACTCGTTCCACACGGTGATGAAGCCGAAGAGCGAGGTGGCCATCACGCCGGGGGCGAGCAGGGGGAAGATCACCCGGACGAAGGCCTGGAAGCGGGTGCAGCCGTCGACCATGGCCGACTCCTCCAGCTCCTTGGGCACGGCGGCCACGTAGCCGCGCAGCGTCAGGACGGTGAAGGGCAGCACCATGACCGTGTAGATGGCGGCCAGCGGCGCGAGGCTGTTGAGCATGTCGGCGTCGCGCACGATCATGTAGTACGCGATGACCATGACCTCCCAGGGGGCCATCTGGGCCATCATCATCACGAGGACGAAGCCCTTGCGGCCCCGGAAGCGCATACGGGCCACGGCGAACGACGCGAGCAGCGCGATGACGAGCGACAGCCCGACCGCGATCAGGGTGACGACCACCGAGTTGCCGACGAAGGTCCAGAAGCCGTCGGCCTCGACCGCCCGCTCGAAGTGCTCCATGGTGGGGCTGGCGGGGAACCAGACGGGGGTCTCGCTGACGATGTCGCTGTTGGCCTTGAAGGCCGTGGCGAACATCCAGTAGACGGGGAAGACGAAGCAGACGAAGAGGACGACCGCCGCCGTCCCCGGCCAGACGCGGCCGAGCAGCGCGCCGGGGCCGGTGCGGCGGTCACGGACGGGACGGCTCACAGCTCGTCCTCCTCTTGCTTGAGGACCAGGCGCAGGTAGTACGCGGTCAGGGCCAGCAGGATCACGATGGTGAGGATGGAGATGGCCGCGCCCATGCCGAAGTGCTGGCTGCCCATGCCCTCCTGGAAGGCGTAGACGGGCAGGGTCTCGGTGAGCCGGTCGGGGCCGCCCTCGTTGATCGCGAAGACCTGGGTGAAGGCCTTGAAGACCCAGATGACCTCCAGGAACGCGGTCGCGAGGAAGAAGGGCCGCAGGAAGGGGAAGGTCACCGAGGTGAACTGCTTCCAGCTGCCCGCGCCGTCCAGCGCCGCGGCCTCGTACAGCTCCTTGGGGATCGTGGTCGTGGCGGCGTAGAGGTTGATCGCCACGAACGGCACCGACTGCCAGACGATCAGCACCGTGATCACGAAGAAGGTGGAGAACTGGCCGCTGGTCCAGCTGTAGCCGGCCATGGAGTGCCAGCCGAGCGTGTCCAGGACGTGGTTGACGACGCCGAAGCGCTGGTCGAACAGCCACTGGAAGACGGTGGTCGCGGCGACGACGGGCATGGCCCAGGCGAGGACCAGACCGAGCGCGAGCAGCAGCCGCAGCCGGGTGCCCAGGCGGGCGAGGAGCAGTCCGGTGAGACAGCCGACGACCATGATCAGGACGACGTTGGCGGCGGTGAAGACGACCGAGCGGCCGGTGACCGACCAGAAGTCCGCGCTGCCCAGGACCTCGGAGTAGTTGTCGACTCCGGTCCACTCGGTGACGTGCCGGATCAGCTGGCGGCGGTTGAGCTCCTGGAACGACAGCAGGCCGTTCTTCACCATCGTCCAGCCGAGCAGCAGCACGGTGACGGCGACGGTGGGCAGGATCAGCAGATAGGGGACGGCTCCGCCGGCCCGCCGGCGGCCGCTCCCGGGCGGCGGGGCGCCACCCCTGGTGATCCGGGGTGCCGGCTCGGCGGCCGTCACCTCTTGGGTCTGCGCTGACATCGTCGTCCGCCTTCTCCCCTGTGCGGGCCTGTACGAGCTGTGAAACAGGTGTTACGAGCTGTGGAACGGGTGTTACGGGTGTGCCGTGAGCCGCGGCCGGGTGCGCGGACGGGCGTACGCGCACCGGCCGGCCGGCTCATGGGTCACTGCTTCTGGCTGAGCCGCTTGTTCATGTCGGCCTCGACCTGCTTGGCGGCCTCCTCCGGCGACTTGCCGTTCAGAACGGCCGTCATGTACGCCTTGACCGGGTTGGGCGCGTTCTCCACGGCGGCCCACTCGGGGATCAGCGGCGTGGTGCCGCCGTTCTTCGCGGCCGGTGCCGCGGCCTCGGCGGCGGCGTTGCCCTTGAGGTTGCCCAGCAGGGAGTCCTTGTTGGGGATCGAGCCGACCTCCTTGGCCAGCGCGCCCTCGTTCTTGTCGGACAGCGCGATCTTCAGGAACTCCTTGGCGAGGTCCTTCTTCTTGCTGCCCTCGGCGACGGCGAGGTTGGAGCCGCCGAGGAAGACGCCCTCGGGCTTGCCGGCGGTCTCACCGGGCAGGGTGAAGTAGCCCAGGTCCTTCTCGATCTCCGGGTTCGCCTTGATGGCGGTGGCGCCCTCCCAGCCCATGCCGATGAACGCGCCGGTCTTCCCCTTGGCGAAGACGTCGGCCTGCTGCGGGGTGGCCTCGTCCTTGTCCTTGGGGGCCCTGGAGAAGGACTGGTACTTCTTGTAGACCTCCATGGCCTTGCCGACCTTGGGGTCGGCGAGGTTGGAGACCCACTTCTTGCCGTCCTTCTTCACCAGGTCGGCACCGGTGCCGATGGTCAGGCCGTCGAAGAAGTACCAGTTCTGGCCGGGCAGGTAGAGGGGCTCGGCCTCGCCCTTGTCGCGGATGGCCTCCAGGGCCTTGAAGAAGTCGTCCCGGGTCCTGGGGATGTCCTTGACGCCGGCGTCCGCCCAGACCTTCTTGTTGTAGACGACCACCCGGTTGGCCGCGTACCACGGGACGGCGTACTGCGTGCCGTCGAAGACCGCGGGCTTGTTGAGGGACTCGGTCCAGTCCCCGCCGATCTCCTTCTTCAGGTCGCCGAGCTCGGCGAGCCCGCCGGTCTGGGCGTAGGAGGGGGTCTGGGTGTTGCCGATCTCGACGACGTCGGGCGGGCTGGACTCGGAGAGGGCGGTGGTGAGCTTCTGCTGGATGCCGTCCCACTTCTGGACCTGGACGTTGAGCTTCGCGCCGGTCTTCTGTTCGAACTCGGACTGGACGGCCTTCGTCCAACCCGGCGGATTCGAGCCATCCATGAACCAGACGGTCAGGGTCTTGCCCTTCGCGCCGCCGTCGCCCGATCCCTTGTCACCGTCGCTGGACCCACAGGCAGCAACACTCACCAACATGGCCGCGACACCCGTCGCCGCTATGAGCCCTCGCTTCACAGCACTCTCCTCAAGGACCGAATGTGGTCTTTAATGGTTTAGACCAGTGCCCGCAGCTTGGCCTAGACCTTTTGGGGTGTCAAGGGTGTATAAGAGTCGCTGTCGGCTCCGTTACCGGACCGACACCTCGAGGTCGACCTGGGCGTCTCCGGGCTCCTCGGGCTCTGCCCGTGCCACCATGTGACCGCTACAGACGGAGGAGCCGGTGACGGCAGCAGGATCATCGGAGTCGGGAAGGCACGCGATGGCGACCGAGGGCGGCACGGAGAGCGGCGGCGCCGCGGGCAGCACGCGGATCGCGCGCGTGCCCAAGTATTACCGGCTCAAACGGCACTTGCTGGAAATGACCGAAACCATGCCCCCCGGCACCCCGGTGCCGCCGGAGCGGACCCTGGCGGCCGAGTTCGACACCTCGCGGACGACCGTGCGCCAGGCCCTTCAGGAGCTCGTCGTCGAGGGCCGCCTGGAACGCATCCAGGGCAAGGGCACGTTCGTGGCGAAGCCCAAGGTCTCCCAGGCGCTGCAACTGACCTCCTATACGGAGGACATGCGGGCCCAGGGGCTGGAGCCCACCTCCCAGCTGCTCGACATCGGCTACGTCACCGCCGACGACCGGCTCGCCGGCCTCCTCGACATCGCGACCGGCGGCCGCGTCCTGCGCATCGAGCGGTTGCGGCTCGCGAGCGGCGAGCCGATGGCGATCGAGACCACCCATCTGCCGGCGAAGCGCTTCCCGGCCCTGCGCCGGAGCCTCGCGAAGTACACCTCGCTCTACACGGCCCTGGCCGAGGTCTACGACGTCCGGCTGGCGGAGGCGGAGGAGACGATCGAGACCTCCCTGGCCACTCCGCGCGAGGCGGGTCTGCTGGGTACGGACGTGGGCCTGCCGATGCTGATGCTCTCCCGCCACTCCCGGGACGCCCAGGGCGATCCGGTGGAATGGGTGCGCTCGGTCTACCGCGGGGACCGGTACAAATTCGTCGCCAGGCTGCGGCGACCCGCTGACTGACGGTCACGTACGGTGGCGGAATGAGCCAACCTGTCGATGCGGTCGAGGCCGCCGTCATCGCCCTGCACGAGGGTTCCTGGGTCCCTTCCGACTACGAGCTGGGCCTCGCCCGGGAGTTCCTCGCCCGGCGTGAGCAGCTGGAGCCGCGCCTGCTGCCGGGCATGCCCGCCTGCCCCAGTCCGCAGGGCTGGACCTCGCAGCACGTGCTGTGGCTGGAGGACGTGTCCCACCTGGCCGAGGAGCTGCTGGCGGTCTGGCGGGACTGGCTGCCCGGCGGCCATATGGCCGCGGTGATCGGCGCGTACGCCGTCCTGGCCCGTTCGGTGGTGCCGCTGGCCCGCCAGCTGGGCCGGGCCTGGGAGGAGGAGTGGTCGGGCCCCTGCTCTCCGGAGGAGGCCACCCGGTGGGAGGACTGGAACCTGCCCCCGGAGCAGCGCCGGCAGCTCGACGCGCTGACCGACCGCCTGGTGATGACGGGGGCCGTCGCGGTGATGGCCCTCCACCGGAGCGGGAGCGCCGGCTGAGGGCACCAACGTAGCGCCGGGCGGCGGCGCCCGGCGCTACGTCGACGGCGTGCCCTCAGCGGGTTGGTGAAGTCCGGTGCGGTTCGGCAGCGCCCCACAGGGGCGCGGGAAACCGCGCGACCGGCCACGACGCGTCCGCGGCCGGCTCACCGGACTTCCGGCGGAGCGCTCAGGCGACGGTGGTCAGCCCGGCGTGCCGCAGCCGCACCGGCTCGGTGCCGGCGTCGTGGTGGCGGGCGGCCCAGGTCTCCAGGGCGGTGCGGCTGGCGTGGTCGACATGACGCAGCTGCGACATGTCGAGCTCGATGGGCCGGTCCTGCGGGAGGGCCTCCAGGGTCTCCAGCACCCGCGGCAGCCGCAGGAACGTGGCGTTGCCGGTGAGCGTGACCGTCACCCGGCCGTCGGCCGCCTCCCGGACCTCGGTGTGGATCTTCGAGGTCTCCCAGGCGGACTTCACCACCGCCAGCAGCAGACCGAGCACCACGCCCTCGAACATGCTGGTCGTCACGATGGCGAGGGCGGTGATCGCGAGGATCACGGCCTCGCCCCGGTGGTCGCGCCACAGCGGAACGATGTCCTTCACCGGCACCAGCTTGCAGCCGGCGTGCACCAGCACGCCCGCCAGCGCGGCCAGCGGGATGACACCGATCGCCGCGGGCAGCAGGACGGCGAACAGGAGCAGCCACGCGCCGTGCAGCACCCGGGAGAGCGAGGTCCGGGCGCCCGCCTGGACGTTGGCGGCGCTGCGGACGATGACGGCCGTCATCGGCAGGGCGCCGAGCACGCCGCACACCGTGTTGCCCAGGCCCTGGGCGAGGAGCTCCTTGTCGTAGTGGGTGCGGGGGCCGTCGTGCATCCGGTCCACGGCGGCGGCGCTGAACAGGGACTCGGCGGAGGCGATGAGCGTGAAGGCGAGGACGGTGCCGAGCACGGCGACGCTGCCGAGCGAGGTGAGGTCGTTCAGCCCGGGCGGCTGGACGGCCTCCAGCAGGCCCTTGACCTCCACATTGGCGATGTCCAGGCCGCCGGCCGCGGTGACGGCCGTGGCCAGCGCGACGGCGACGAGCGGCGCGGGCACCAGCTGGGCCCGGCCCGGCAGCTTCTTCCACAGAACGAGCACGGCGATGGTGCCGGCGCCGACCGCGAAGGAGGTCAGGACGCCGCTGTCGGTGGCGATGTCCATGACGAGCCCCGGGACGCCCGCTATCTTCTCGACGCCCGACCGGGGCTGCTTGACCCCGGCCATGGTGTAGAGCTGGCCGAAGAGGAGGACGAGCCCGATGCCGGCGAGCATGCCCTGGACGACGGCCACCGAGATCGCCCGGAACCACCGGCCGAAGCGCAGGGCCCCCAGGGCGAGTTGGAGGAGGCCGGTGACCAGGACGATGGCGCCGAGCATGCCCAGGCCGAACTCCCGTACGGCTTCGAAGACCAGCACCGTCAGGCCGGCGGCGGGGCCGCTGACCTGGAAGGTGCTGCCGGGCATGGCACCGACGACGAGACCGCCGACTATGCCGGTGATCAGGCCGAGTTCGGCGGGCACCCCGGACGCCACGGCCACGCCGACGCACAACGGCAGGGCCACGAGGAAGACGACGAGCGAGGCGAGGGCGTCCTGGCGCAGGACACCGGGTTTGGTGATGGAGAACATGGGTGAGGGTCCCTCGGGTCGCGGTACCGGGCGGTTCACAGGGGTCCGAACGGACCGTGGCCGTGCTCGGGCCGGTGCACGGTGACCGTGCCGGTGTGCACCTCGTAGTACCAGGCGTGGAGGGAGAGGAGCCCCTCCGCGAGGCGTTCACGGACGCAGGGGTAGTCGCGGAGGGCCCTCAACTGGGCGACGGCGTGGGCCTGGACGGCGTCGGCCATGTCGGGCGAGTCCGCGCCGGCGGTGCGGGTGTGGGCGTCGGCCGGCACGGCGTGGTCGAGCCAGCCCTGGACGGCGGGTGCGGAGGAGAGGTCGTCCCCCCGGGCGACGGCGCTCACGGCGCCGCAGTGGGAGTGCCCGCAGACGACGATGTCGCGGACACCCAGGACGCGGACCGCGTACTCGATGGTCGCGGTCTCACCCGCGGGGTGGTCGCTGCGGTACACGGGGACGATATTGCCCGCGGTACGGAGCTCGAAGAGTTCGCCCGGGCGCGCTCCGGTGATGAGCGAGGGCACGACGCGCGAGTCGGAGCAGGTGATGAACAGGGTCTCCGGCGACTGACCGGCTTCGAAAGCCCGGAAGCTCTCGGCGTTCTCGGCCACGTGCGTTGCGAACGATCGGGCGTTGTCGATGAGCGACTTCATGTTGGCCTGCCTCCTGCGCCCCATGGGTTCCCCGTTCGGGGCGCGGTGTGTTCAAGTCAGCATTACGGGTGTCGGCGTGCCGGAGCATGGGCACGCCGGCCGCCGTGCGACCAAGGGTGCCCGGCGGACGAGACAGTCACTTTACCTGCACGTTACCCTTCGATGACAGGTAAATATTTCATCAAATAGGGCTCGCGGTTGGGTACTTGGGGCGCACACTGCGGCATTCACCACCGTGACGCGGCACACACGCGCCTCAGCCGCCAAACGGACTCTTTACTTCCCTTTGATATGACCCCATTCCGCTTCCTCTCGCGGCAACCTGACGGACCGTCGGCATTGCCGTTCCGATATGCGGATAGGGGGTGACGTCCGGAGGGCGCCTCCCCTAGATTCCAGCGCATTACGCATGCGTACGCACAGGGGAACGGAGATCACCGCATGTCGGAACCACCCGAGCGGCCCGCAGAGGGCTCCCGCAGGCCGGTCGTGACCGTGCCGCTGATCATCGCCGGGGTGTGCCTGGCGTTACCCTTCGCGGCCATGCTGTGGGTCGGCTCCTATTCCCGGGTCACACCCACCGTCGCCGGCATTCCGTTCTTCTACTGGTACCAGATGCTGTGGGTGCCCGTCTCGACCCTGCTGACGGTGATCGCCTACGTCATCGTCCGCCGGCACGAGCGTGCGCGCCGGGGAGGTGAGGGGCGATGAAGGACGGCGTGAACGGCGTGGCACTCGCCGTGTTCGTGTTCTTCTTCCTGGCCGTGACGGTCATGGGCTTCATGGCGTCGAAGTGGCGCCGGGCGGAGAACGCGGACAGTCTCGACGAATGGGGACTGGGCGGGCGCTCGTTCGGCACCTGGGTCACCTGGTTCCTGCTCGGCGGCGACCTGTACACCGCGTACACCTTCGTGGCCGTCCCGGCGGCCATCTACGCGGGCGGCGCCGCGGGCTTCTTCGCGGTGCCCTACACGATCCTCTGCTACCCGCTCGTCTTCACCTTCCTGCCCCGCCTGTGGTCGGTGGCGCACAAGCACGGGTACATCACCTCGTCGGACTTCGTCCGGGGGCGGTTCGGTTCCAAGACCCTGTCCCTGGTGCTCGCCCTGACCGGCATCCTCGCCACCATGCCGTACATAGCCCTCCAGCTGGTCGGCATCCAGGCCGTCCTGGACGTGCTGGGGGTCGGCGGCGGCGAGAACACCAACTGGTTCGTGAAGGACCTGCCCCTGCTGATCGCCTTCGGCGTGCTCGCGGCCTACACCTACTCCTCCGGGCTGCGGGCGCCGGCGCTGATCGCGTTCGTCAAGGACGCGCTGATCTACATAGTGATCATCGTCGCGGTCATCTACATCCCGATCCGGCTGGGCGGCTTCGGCGAGATCTTCCACAAGGCCGGCCAGGCGTTCGCGGTCGAGAATCCGGCGACCGGCAAACCGCGCGGCTCGCTCGTCACCGGACCGCAGGCGCAGTGGGCGTACGCGACCCTCGCGCTGGGCTCCGCGATGGCCCTCTTCCTCTACCCGCACTCGGTCACGGCGGTGCTCTCCGGCAAGAGCCGCAACGTGATCCGCCGCAACACCACGATCCTCCCCCTGTACTCCCTGATGCTGGGACTGCTGGCGATGCTCGGCTTCATGGCGCTCGCCGCCGGGGTGAAGGTCAAGAACGGGCAACTGGCCATCCCTCAGCTCTTCGAGGACATGTTCCCTGACTGGTTCACGGGCGTCGCCTTCGCCGCGATCGGCATCGGGGCGCTCGTCCCGGCGGCGATCATGTCGATCGCGGCCGCGAATCTGTTCACCCGCAACATCTACAAGGACTTCATCAAACCGGACGCCTCGCCCGAACACGAGGCGAAGGTGTCGAAGCTCGCCTCCCTGCTCGTCAAGGTCGGAGCGCTCGCTTTCGTCCTCACCATGGACAAAACGGTCGCCATCAACTTCCAGCTGCTCGGCGGCATCTGGATCCTGCAGACCGTGCCCGCCCTCGTCGGCGGACTCTTCACCCGCTGGTTCCACCGCTGGGCGCTGCTGGCCGGCTGGGCGGCCGGAATGATCTACGGCACCTGGCGGGCGTACGAGACGCCGAGCGCCACCCAGTCCCACTTCGGGAACACCAACCTCATCCCCCTCATCGGGGAGAAGGGCTACATCGGCCTCACCGCGTTCGTCCTCAATGTGATCGTCGTCATCGTGGCGACGGTCGTCCTCCGGGCCCTGAAGGCACCCGAGGGCCTGGACGAGACCAGCCCCTCCGACTACACCGCCGACGCCGGCGACCCGGGCGTCCGTACGGACCTCCCCCCGGCCACCGTGGGAGCCCCCGGAGGCCACTGACCCGACCCGGTCCCACAGGGCCGTCACACCCCCGTCCAGGGGGCGTGGCGGCCCTTTCCCATGGGCCCGCCAGGCCACCCCGATAGCACATTCCGCAACCACTCCATGACGGGACGACACAACATGTGGGGGCGCGTACGAGGGGCGGCACTAGATGTATGCTCGTCTCCGCTGTCGTCGCAGGGGAATCCGGTGGAAATCCGGAACTGTCCCGCAACGGTGTATGTGTGCGCATATACCCAGCGCACCTGAAGTCCGAGGACCTGCCGACAGCAAGCCCTCCACCGAGCCTGCCCTGGGCTCGGCTATGGGCATTGAATTCGTCCGGGCCTCGCGGGTTGGGCCGACGGACGCCTACGTGGCATGCCCTGGTGCAAGCGGCATGCCCGTACGCGACCGTCGCGCGCTCCCGCCCGGCCCACCCAGCCGAGCGAGGGAGAGCCACACGTGACCATCGCGCCCGCCGATCCGGTCTCAGAGAACGCGGAAGCGACCGCCGGTCCGGGGACCGCGCTGCTGCGCACCCTGACCGACCTCACCGCCGACCTTCCCGCCACCGACCCTGGCAAGGTCGCCGCCGCCGCGCTGCGCGGCCGCAGCGCCGCCTCGGACGAGGCGGAGCTGCGCTCCCTCGCCACCGAGGCCGCCGCCGGTCTGATCGCCGAGGAGCCGGAGTACTCCCGGCTCGCCGCCCGGCTGCTCACCCGCGCCATCGCCGACGAGGCGGCCGGCGAGGGTGCCACCTCCTTCTCCGCCTCGGTCGCCGTCGGCCACCGCGAGGGCCTGATCGCGGACGAGACCGCCGCGTTCGTCGAGGAGCACGCCGAGCGCCTGGACGCACTGGTCGAGAAGGCGCTGATCGACGGCGCCGACGACCGCTTCGGCTACTTCGGTCTGCGCACCCTGCACAGCCGCTACCTGCTGCGCCACCCGATCACCCGCAACGTGATCGAGACCCCGCAGCACTTCCTGCTGCGCGTGGCCTGCGGCCTGGCCGAGGACCACTCCACCCGGGCCCTGGACGACGTCGCCGAGCTCTACGGGCTCACCAGCACGCTCTCCTACCTGCCCTCCTCCCCCACGCTCTTCAACTCCGGCACCCGCCACCCGCAGATGTCGTCCTGCTACCTGCTGGACTCGCCGCTGGACGAGCTGGACTCGATCTACGACCGCTACCACCAGGTGGCGCGCCTGTCGAAGCACGCGGGCGGCATCGGCCTGTCCTACTCGCGCATCCGCTCCCGCGGCTCGCTGATCCGGGGCACCAACGGCCACTCCAACGGCATCGTGCCGTTCCTGCGCACCCTCGACGCCTCCGTCGCCGCGGTCAACCAGGGCGGCCGCCGCAAGGGCGCGGCCTGCGTCTACCTGGAGACCTGGCACGCCGACATCGAGGAGTTCCTGGAGCTCCGCGACAACACCGGTGAGGAGGCCCGCCGCACCCACAACCTCAACATCGCGCACTGGATCCCGGACGAGTTCATGCGCCGTGTGGAGACCGACGCCGACTGGTCGCTGTTCTCCCCCGCCGACACGCCGGACCTGGTGGACCTCTACGGCGACGAGTTCGACGCCGCCTACCGCGCCTACGAGGCCGCGGGCAAGGCCGTCAAGACCATCCCGGCCCGGGTGCTCTACGCCCGCATGATGCGCACCCTCGCGCAGACCGGCAACGGCTGGATGACCTTCAAGGACGCCGCCAACCGCACCGCCAACCAGACGGCGGAGAAGGGCGCGGTCGTCCACTCCTCGAACCTCTGCACCGAGATCCTCGAGGTCACGAACGACGGCGAGACCGCGGTCTGCAACCTGGGCTCCGTCAACCTGGCGCAGCACCTGGGCGCCGACGGCGAGATGGACTGGGCGAAGCTGGACCGCACGGTCCGCACGGCCGTCACCTTCCTCGACCGCGTCGTGGACATCAACTTCTACCCGACCGAGCAGGCCGGCAGCTCCAACAGCCGCTGGCGCCCGGTGGGCCTGGGCCTGATGGGCCTGCAGGACGTCTTCTTCCGCCTGCGCCTGCCCTTCGACTCGGCCGAGGCGAAGGCCCTTTCCACCAAGATCTCCGAGCGGATCATGCTCGCGGCGTACGAGGCCTCCGCCGACCTCGCCGAGCGCCACGGCCCGCACCCGGCCTGGGAGGCGACCCGCACCGCCCGCGGTGTGCTGCACCCGGACCACTACCCCAACGCCGTCGCGGCGTGGGAGGACCGCTGGGAGGCGCTGCGCGCCCGGATCGCCGCGGTCGGCATGCGCAACTCGCTGCTGCTGGCGATCGCCCCGACGGCCACCATCGCGTCCATCGCGGGCGTCTACGAGTGCATCGAGCCGCAGGTGTCCAACCTGTTCAAGCGCGAGACGCTCTCGGGCGAGTTCCTTCAGGTCAACACCTACCTGGTGGACGACCTCAAGAAGCTCGGCGTGTGGGACCGCACCACCCGTGACGCCATGACCGACGCCAACGGTTCGATCCAGGACATGAAGTGGATCCCGCAGGAGGTCCGCGACCTGTACCGCACCGCCTGGGAGATCCCGCAGCGCGCCCTGATCGACATGGCCGCGGCCCGTACGCCGTACCTCGACCAGAGCCAGTCGCTGAACCTCTTCATGGCCTCGCCCACCATCGGCAAGCTCAGCTCGATGTACGCGTACGCCTGGAAGCAGGGCATCAAGACGACGTACTACCTGCGCTCCCGCCCGGCCACCCGGATCGCCCGCGCGGCGTCCGGCGGTGCGGCCGCCCCCGCCACGATCCCGGTGCAGCAGGCCGCGCCCGACGCGGACGCCATCGCCTGCTCCCTTGAGAACCCCGAGTCCTGCGAGGCTTGCCAGTAATGTCCACCGAACGCCAGAAGAACCTGCTCGACCCCGGCTTCGAGCTGACGCTGCGCCCCATGCGGTACCCGGACTTCTACGACCGCTACCGCGACGCGATCAAGAACACCTGGACCGTCGAGGAGGTCGACCTCCACTCGGACGTCGCCGACCTCGCCAAGCTGTCCCCGGGTGAGCAGCACATGATCGGCCGCCTGGTCGCGTTCTTCGCGACCGGTGACTCGATCGTGGCGAACAACCTCGTGCTGACGCTGTACAAGCACATCAACTCGCCCGAGGCGCGCCTGTACCTGTCGCGGCAGCTGTTCGAGGAGGCCGTGCACGTCCAGTTCTATCTGACGCTGCTCGACACCTACCTGCCCGACCCGGAGGAGCGCGCCGCGGCGTTCGCGGCCGTGGAGAACATCCCCTCCATCCGCGACAAGGCGCAGTTCTGCTTCAAGTGGATCAACGAGGTCGAGAAGATCGACGCTCTGGAGACGAAGGCCGACCGCCGTCGCTTCCTGCTCAACCTGATCTGCTTCGCGGCCTGCATCGAGGGCCTGTTCTTCTACGGCGCCTTCGCCTACGTGTACTGGTTCCGCAGCCGCGGCCTGCTGCACGGCCTGGCGACCGGCACCAACTGGGTCTTCCGCGACGAGACCATGCACATGAACTTCGCGTTCGAGGTCGTGGACACGGTCCGCCAGGAGGAGCCCGAGCTCTTCGACGACGAGCTCCAGCAGCAGGTCACCGACATGCTGAAGGAGGCCGTCGAGGCCGAGCTGCAGTTCGGTCGCGACCTGTGCGGCGACGGTCTGCCGGGCATGAACACCGAGTCCATGCGCGACTACCTCCAGTGCGTCGCCGACCAGCGTCTGCAGCGCCTGGGCTTCGCCCCGGTCTTCGGCTCGGAGAACCCTTTCTCCTTCATGGAGCTCCAGAACGTCCAGGAGCTCACCAACTTCTTCGAGCGCCGCGCCTCCGCCTACCAGGTGGCGGTCGAGGGCACCGTCGGCTTCGACGAGGAGTTCTAGTCACGACGCGCGCGTCATGACGAAGGGCCCGTACGGAACGTGTTCCGTACGGGCCCTTTCGCGTCGCCGGCGGTCGGTCGGCGGCGGTCAGTCGTTGGCGACGACCGGGTAGCGCGGCGTGCCCTCCGCCATCTGCCGGAGCGCGTCCTTGCGGTCCCGCTTCGACAGGCGGTCGATGTACAGGTAGCCGTACAGGTGGTCCGTCTCGTGCTGGAGGCAGCGCGCGAAGTACCCCGTGCCCTCGACGGCGATCGGGTTGCCGTGCATGTCCTGGCCGCGCACCACCGCGTAGTCGGGGCGCGCCAGGGCCGCGTAGGCGGTGGGGACCGACAGGCAGCCCTCGTTGGAGTCGTCGAGGATGCGGCGATCGGCCGGCAGGTCGTCCAGGACGGGGTTGATCACGTGGCCGACGTGGCGCACGCCCTCGTCGTCCGGGCAGTCGTAGACGAAGACCTTGAGGTCCACGCCGATCTGGTTGGCGGCGAGGCCCACGCCCTCCGCGGTGCGCTGGCTGGCGAACATGTCGTCGATCAGCCGGGCCAGATCGTCGCCGAACTCGGTGACGTCCTGGCACTCCTTGTGGAGCACCGGGTTGCCGACGACGGTGATCGGGCGGGAGGTGCCGCGCTCGCGGTGGGCCCGCTCGCGCTCCTCGCAGTCCTCGGTGTCCACGATGAACTCGCTCTTCGGCTCTTCGTTCACCGACTGCTCAGTCTCTTGCTGCGCCATGTCCGCCGTATGCCTCTCTCACAACCCGAAAGCACTATCGTGCCTTGAGTCCACTGGGTCTCTCCAGGGTAAGGGGGCCGCGGAGGCGGTTCAGCAGACCTCTTCCAGATCCCGCCATTCACGGGTGTCCGGGCTGTCGGCCACCCAGCCGTCCAGCAGGCCCCTGACCAGCCCGGCGGGTGCCGCGATGCCGCACTCGCGCTCGGGCACCCACAGGGAGCCCGAGCCGGAGCCGGCCGTGCGGTGCCCCAGCGGGCCGGGGTGGCCGGGCTCACTGTGGTCGTGGGGGTCGAGGTGCTCGCCGTCGCCCTCGTCGCTGGGCATCCGGCTCTCCGAGCACGTACGGCACAGCAGGCGCACCGACGAGGACCAGTCCTCGGCGGCGAACCCGGCGTCGGCCGCGAGCCGCTCCAGGGCGTCCCGGTCGGCCTCGGTGGCGGCCTCCAGCAGCACCACCCAGGTGGGGACGGGTGAGGGGGCCCACAGCTCGATCTCGTCGAAGACCGGGTAGGAGGGCCCGGCGGCGGTCACCCGCTCGCCGTGCGGGACGCCGTCGTGGAGCACGACCTCGCCCCAGCGGCGGCCGGAGGACGGCAGCGGGATGGAGAGCACCTCGATGCGCGCCGGGTCCAGCCGGCGGCCCCAGACGACCTCCGCCTCGCCCTCCGGCGAGAGCCGGACGGCGGCGCTGCCCAGCTCCATGCCGGTCGGCTCGCCGGCCGGGCCGCCCTCGCCGGGCACCCGGAGGCCGTACGCCTGCCAGGCGCGACGGGCCAGCGGCCAGTCCTGCAGGGCGGTGGCGGCGATGCCCACGTTCCACCAGTCGGGGGCGCCGGCCTCCCGGTCCAGCAGCGCCACCGCGCGCAGCCCGGCGGCGCGGGCCTGCTCCCAGTCGTGCCGGAACTTGTGCAGCAGGGCGAGGTTGAACCAGGACTCGGAGAGCCAGGGCTCCATGTCGGCCGCGCGCGTCAGCAGCGCGCCCGCGTCCTCGTACCGGCCGTCGCCGATGAGTGTGAAGGCACGGTCGGTCGCCTGCCGCCACGAGGCGGAAGGCCGGTGCCGTACCTTGCCGAAGATCCTCACGATTCCCGCCTGCCGGTCTCTTCGTGTTCTGCGTGCCACCACGCCGGACGGACCGGGCGGCGCACACCGCCCTGCCGGGCCTTCTTGCCGACGACCGCGCGCACGACACCCCCCGATTTCCGCTTTCTCGCCATTCTCTTCGTCTCTTCGCATCCAACCATGCCCCTTCGGACGCCCGCTCATTACCCGTGGGTTCGGCGGGCCAGTCCCCTTCCGCGGCGGCCGTCAGGGGCCGGATGGAGCGGGCGCCCCGCGCGCGAGCACCGTCGCGAGCGCCTCCACCACCCGGGGCTCGTGGTCGTACGCGGTGGCCAGACGGAGGCGTTCCAGGGCGCGCAGCGGGCCGCACGCCGGATCGCCGGCCAGGTCGTCGTAGGCGTTGACGGTCCGCACGATACGGGCGGTGAGCGGCTGGTCCCGGTACGGATCCGCCTGCTGCTCGACCACCCGTACGACGTCCGGCGCAACGCCGGTCCGGCGGACCACGGCGCCGCCCAGCAGGGCGATGCGGCGGCGCTCGTCGGGCGGCAGGGGCTCGGTCGCCCCGGCGGGGACCGGTTCGGGCAGGGAGAGCTGGCCGATGTCGTGCATCAGCGCCGCGTGCTCCACCACCGTGAGGTCGGCGCCGGACAGCCCCAGCTCCCGGCCGACCGCCCGGCCGAGGGCGGCGACGCGCCGGGCGTGGCCCGGGACGGTGTAGCCGGCGATCTCGGTGGTCCGGGCCAGGGAGGCGACGGTCTGGCGCCGGGTGGCCCGTACGGCCTCGTAGCGGTGCACGGACAGCTGGGTGACCAGCAGCGGCAGACAGACCACCGGCAAGGCCCACAGCCCCGCGGCGGCCACGGCCAGCGCCATCACGACGCCGCCGGCGGCGATGGCCGAGCCGATGCCGGGGAGCGTGCGGAGCTCCTCCCGCAGGTGGGGCCCGTACGGTCCGCCGCCGGCGCGGGAGCGGGCGAGCGCGGCGGCCAGGACGGCGTCGCAGAGGCCGGTGAGGCCCAGGAGCAGCAGCAGGAGCAGGGGGTGGAGGGGGCTCGGGGGGAGGCCGTGCAGTGGCTGGAAGCAGACGGCGGCGAACCCGGCGTTCAGCACCCGGCGCGCGAGCCGGTCGAGCGCGGGCGGGCGGCCCACCGCGCCGGCCAGGGTCGCGCCGAGCGCGACGGCGACGACCTGGGCGGCGCCGTGCGCGGCCGGCTGCCCGCCGACCTCGCCGAGCAGGGCGTACGCGAGGGTGCCGGCGGCTCCCACGGGCGCGGTCTCGCGCGCCCCGGCCCCGGCGCCGCGCGGCGTGCGCCGGGCGGCCTCGCCCACCGCGATCAGCACTCCGTAGGCCAGCGCCACCTGCGGCTGGGCCACGCCCCGCCAGGCGGTGCACCCCAGCGCGGCCAGCGCCACGACCCCGGCGACGACGTGCACGCCCCGGACGAGCGCTCCGCCCCGGGGCGCGGCGCGGGGGCCGGCGGGGCGCGGGGCGGCGGTCCAGGCGCCGCCGGCCCGGCCGGGGTCCGCCGCCCGGTCCGGCGGGGGCACCGGCGGGGGCGCCGCCGGAGGCCCCGGCGGAGCGGCGGCCGACGCGGCGGGGCAGGCGCCCGGGGCGGCTCCGGGGGGCTCGGCGGCCGCCCTCCCGCCGGCGGTCGCGGCCGGTCCCGGCGGTGTCCGGCCGGGGGCCACCCGGCAGCCGCCGGGCGCGTCGCAGCAGGTCAGGGCCTGCGGCGGTGGTGTTCTCATCCGGGACCACCCCGGTCCGTACGGTTGCCCGCCACGGGCGGGCCCACGGGGGGACCCAGGACGGAACAGTGATCAACAGGGACGTTTCGGCTGGACGGAATAGTGGATTCCGGATGCCAGCCGTGGCGGTCGAGGGCGCGGGTCAGCGCGGCGACCATGCGGGGGTCGAAGTGCGAGCCGGAGCAGCGGTCGAGCTCGGCGAGGGCCGCCGGCACCGGGCGGGCGCGGCTGTAGCTGCGGGTGGAGGTCATCGCGTCGAAGGCGTCGGCCACCGCCACCACCCGGGCGACCTCGGGGATCTGACGTCCGGCCAGGCCGTACGGATAGCCGGTGCCGTCCAGCCGCTCGTGGTGGTGGAGGATCGCGGCCCGGGCCTCGTCCAGGAAACCGATGCCGCGGACCATCTCATGGCCGTACTCGGGGTGCAGCTCGATCAGCCGCCGCTCCTCCGGCGTCAGCGGGCCCTCCTTGCGCAACAGCCCCGTGGGCACCGCCAGTTTGCCGACGTCGTGCAGCGTGCCGGCGAAGCGCAGCGCCTCCAGGCGGTCACCGCTCATGCCCAGCTCGCGGGCGATCAGCGCGGAGGCCCGCCCGACGCGCTCGCTGTGGCCCCGGGTGTAGCGGTCCTTGAGGCCCACCGCCTGCACCAGGGCGCGCACCGTGGCCTGGTGGGCCGCCCGCTCGCGGCGGCAGCGGCCCTGGGCCCAGGAGGAGACCGACACCGGCAGCAGCACCAGCAGCGCCGCCGGGGGCCCGTACGGGCTGTGCCACAGGAGCGCCATGACCAGGCCCGTCGGGCCGTGCGCCAGGGCCGGCACGAGCAGCGCCGGCAGTGGGCCGCCCCAGGCGGCGCGCGGCGCGCGGCCCTCGGCGGTGACGAGCACCCCGCCGTCCAGGAGGGCGGCGGCGAGCACCAGGACGAGGCCGGCGGCGAGCCCCGCCGGCAGCACGGCCGGGAAGTCCGCCGCGGTGAGCGCGCGGGGGGCGCCCGGCACACCGCCGTAGACGTACGACGCGGCGGTGGTGGCCAGGGAGGACTGCGCGGCGTGCCAGGCCCGCCGCACCCACACCGGGCGGCGGCCCACCCGTCCCGTGAACGCTCCGGGCACCGCCACCAGGCAGGCGACGGAGGGCGGCAGCAGCACCGCCGCGGCGATCAGCACGGGCAGTCTCAGGGGCCGGCGCGGGAGCCGCTCGCCGGCGGCGCGGACCCCGGCGAGGACCGCGATCTCGCCCCAGGGCACGGCGGAACCGTTCCGCAGGGCGGGCACGGCGCACGCCGCGGCGGCGACCACGGCACACGCGATGTACGCGCGCGCCGCCGCCGGAAGTGCCCACATGGCGCGTCCTCCCCGACCCTCGGACATGGCGTCTGGATGGGGAGAATAGGCTCAGGAGAGCCCGGAGAACCGCGCACGGGGAATCCGCCGTCCGTTCGGGTGACGTTCCCTGGTGCGGTGGTTTGGATCACTGCTATCGCAGGATCGCCGGTCGCGGGATCGCCCGACGCGGCCGTGCCGCGCGGATCACCGCCCGGCTCAGTCGTGCTGCGCGGCCTCGGCGGCGGCGGCCTCCGCCACCACGTCCTGCTCGGGCACCGCGTGCCCGGCCCGGATGAGATCGATGCGGCCCATGACCTTCGCACGGAGGTCGGTGGGGACGTCGTCATGGCCGCAGCAGCGCTTGACCAGCTTCTTCACCGCCTGCTCCAGCCCGTACTTCTCCAGGCACGGCGAGCATTCGTCGATGTGCACCTCGAACTTGGCGCAGTCGCCCTCGGGCATCTCGTGATCGAGGTATTCGTAGAGGTGGTCGAGGACTTCAGAGCAGTCCGTCTCGTGCGGGTCTCCGCAGCTCATGAGTCCGAGCCTTTCCGATTGTGCGCCTCGTCGGAACCGTTCGGCGCGGGGGTGGCCCCGGCCGGGACCAGACCGCGCTCGCGGGCGTAGTCCTCCAGCAGTCCGCGCAGCTGCCGACGACCGCGGTGCAGCCGGGACATCACCGTGCCGATGGGGGTACCCATGATGTCCGCGATCTCCTTGTAGGCAAAGCCCTCCACGTCCGCGAGGTAGACCGCGATGCGGAATTCCTCCGGAATGGCCTGAAGGGCCTCCTTGACGTCGGAGTCGGGAAGGTGGTCCAGCGCCTGCGACTCGGCGGAGCGCAGCCCCGTCGACATGTGCGACTCGGCGCGCGCCAGCTGCCAGTCCTCGATCTCCTCGGACGCGCTGCGCAGCGGCTCACGCTGCTTCTTGCGGTACGAGTTGATGAACGTGTTCGTCAGGATGCGGTAGAGCCACGCCTTGAGGTTCGTACCGTCACGGAACTGGTGGAAGGACGCGTAGGCCTTGGCATACGTCTCCTGCACCAGGTCCTCGGCGTCCGCGGCGTTGCGCGTCATGCGCAGCGCGGCCGAGTACATCTGGTCGAGGAATGTGAGGGCGTCGCGCTCGAAACGGGCGTTGCGCTCCGCCGTGCTCTCGGCGGGCTCCCGCTCGCGGCGGTCGCCGGCCCCCGCGTCGGTCCCAGTGACCGGACCCACCTCCTCCAGCACGACGGCGGAGCCCAGGCCGGACCCGCTCGAATCGGAGAATAGACGACGATCCGGTGCGCTCGCCGCTCCGGCCAGGGCCGACTGGGCCACACCCATGACCGCCCAACCCTGGTCGGCCGTCTGCGGGCGGGACGGGCATGCGATCGAACCCATACGGGAGCTCCCATTCCTTCGTCTGTGCCGGTACGCGTAACAGATGGCACAACAGCGACGCGCGGTGGATCATTCCCGCTCCGGACGAAGTCCCCCCGGACGGCTGCGGAACGGCCGCGCGACCGCCTACGCGAGCGTCCGGAGCCAGGCCCCGGCCGCCTCGGTGATCACCCGCAGCGCGTCCTCCTGGGTGACGTCCGCCTTCCTCGGCACCGCGAAGCCGTGGTCGCCGTACGGCACGACGACGGGGTCCGTGCCGGACGGGAACTCCTCGGGGCGGCCGAACGGGTCACGGGCACCCTGCACCACCAGCGTGGGCACCCCCGAGCCGGTGAGCTCGTCGGCCCGGGACCGCTCCGGCCGGCCCGGCGGGTGCAGCGGGAAGCTCAGCGCGAGCACGCCGGCGGCGCCGAGCTCCACGGCCGTGCGGCAGGCGACGCGGGCGCCCGCGCTGCGGCCGCCGGCGACGACCGGCCGGCCGGGCGCGGTCAGCGCGGGCCAGACGGCCCGCCAGCCCTCGTCGAGGGTGCGGGGCGCGGGGGCGACCTTCTTCCCCGCCACCCGCCACGGCTGTTCGACCAGGGCGACGGTCACTCCGGCCGGCGGCAGGGCGGCAGCCAGCGCCACGAGGTCGCGCGCCTCGACGCCGCCGCCCGCGCCGTGCCCGAGGGCGAGCACGAGCCGGGCGTCCGGCGCGTGGTGCCAGTGGACGCGGGCGTCCCCGGCGGGGGTGGGCACGTCCTGGACGGTCACGTTGCTGTGCGCGGTCATCCGCCCATCCTCCACCGCCGGCCACCCGGGGCGGCGACCGCCGCCCGCGACACCGCCGCTCAGAACAGCGTCGCCTCCTCGGGCGCGGGCAGCTCCGCCGGCAGCTCGGGCCCGTTGTTGCGGACGTCGCTGACCGCGGTGGTCACGGGATACGCCCGCAGCCGCCCGGCCGGCGGGGGCGCCAGCAGCGGCAGCAGCTCCTCCGGCTCGGTGCGCGCCGGGTCGAGCCAGTCGGCCCACCGCTCCGCCGGGAGCACCAGCGGCATCCGCGGATGGATCTCCGCCAGGGAGCGCGGCCCGGGCTCCTCCCCCGGCCCACCGTTCCCCGCGCCCGCGAAGGGCTCGGTGTCGGCCTCGGTCGTGATCACCGAGCAGGTGGCCCACCAGGCCCGCGGGTGGTCGGGCGGCAGCGTGGGGTCGCGCCAGAACTCGTACAGCCCGGCCATCGCCATGACCGAGCCGTCGGCCGGCGTGACGAAGTACGGCTGCTTGCGGGCACGCTTGCGGCGGCCCTGCTCCTCCAGCTCGCGCTCCTGCGCGCCGGTGACCCACTCGTAGTAGCCGTCCGCCGGGAGCAGGCAGCGGCGTGCCCCGAAGGCCCGCCGGAAGGAGGGCTTCTCGTGGACGGTCTCGGCCCGTGCGTTGATCATGCGTGCCGCGCCGTCGGGGTTCTTCGCCCACGACGGGACCAGCCCCCAGCGCAGGGCACGAAGCTGACGAACCGGACGGCGGTCGGCTGCGTCTTTCCCAGGACGCTCGAGCACCGCGTAGACGCTCTTCGTCGGCGCCACGTTCCAGTCCGGAGCCAGCGTCTCCTCCGGTACCCACTTCTCCACCCCGAAGAGCCCGGCCAGGTCCTCCGGCCGCCGGCTCGCCGCATATCGCCCGCACATGAGTGCCACACTGCCACGAAGACGCTAGGAGCGGCTCAGAAATGGACAACAGCGCCACCGCCACCGACCTGTGGGCCGGCCCGTGGAGCGTCTTCGGTACCCAGCCGCACCCCCCGGTGTGGCTCATAGCCGTCACCGCCGCCGTCGCGCTGGCCGCCGTGGCCCCGCACCGCGTCTGGCGGATCACCCGCAACGCCGTCACCATCGCCCACGAGGGCGGCCACGCCCTGGTGGCCCTGATCAGCGGCCGCCGGCTGGACGGCATCCGGCTGCACTCCGACACCTCGGGGCTGACCGTCTCCCGCGGCCGCCCCACCGGCATCGGGATGGTCCTCACCGCGGCCGCCGGCTACACCGCCCCCTCCCTGCTCGGCCTCGCCGGGGCCGCCCTCCTCGCCGCCGGGCACGTCACCGCCCTGCTGTGGGGCGCCACGGCCCTGCTGGCCGCGATGCTGGTGATGATCCGCAACGCCTACGGGGTGCTGACCGTGCTGCTCGCGGGCGCGGCGTTCGCGCTGGTCTCCTGGCTCACCGGGCCCACGGTGCAGGCGGCCTTCGCCTACGGAGTGGTGTGGTTCCTGCTGCTCGGCGGCGTCCGGCCGCCCTTCGAGCTGCAGACCAAGCGCCGGCACGGCGGCGCGGCGGACTCCGACGCCGACCAGCTGGCCCGGCTGACGAACCTGCCCGCCGCCGTGTGGCTCGGCCTGTTCCACGTCGTCACCCTGTGCAGCCTGACCGGGGGCGGCCGCTGGCTGCTGGGCCTGTGAACCCGGCCCCGCGGGGACCCCGGCGGGGCCGTTCGCACGCGGACGCCGGGCTTCTCGTACCGGACCACGACGAGAACGTCAGTAAGGTAAGGGCATGACCGAGAGCCCCGTGCACCCTGACCTCTGGCCCGCGCCGCACGCCACCGGAGCGGTCGACGCGACCGTCACCGTGCCCGGATCCAAGTCGGTCACCAACCGTGCCCTGGTCCTGGCCGCCCTCGCCGCCGAGCCCGGCTGGGTGCGCCGCCCGCTGCGTTCCCGCGACACCCTGCTCATGGCCGACGCGCTGCGCGCCCTGGGTGTGGGCATCGAGGAGGGCGTGGGCCCGGACGGCACGGGCGAGGCCTGGCGGGTCATCCCCGCCCGGCTGCACGGCCCGGCCACCGTCGACGTCGGCAACGCCGGCACCGTCATGCGCTTCCTGCCGCCGGTGGCCGCCCTGGCCGACGGCGCGGTCCGCTTCGACGGCGACCCCCGCAGCTACGAGCGCCCCCTGCACGGCGTGATCGACGCGCTGCGCGTCCTGGGCGCCCGCATCGACGACAACGACCGCGGCGCCCTGCCCCTGACCGTGCACGGCGCCGGCGCCCTGGACGGCGGACCGGTCGAGATCGACGCCTCCTCGTCCTCGCAGTTCGTCAGCGCGCTGCTGCTCTCCGGCCCGCGCTTCAACCAGGGCGTCGAGGTCCGCCACGTCGGCGCCGTCCTGCCGTCCATGCCGCACATCCGCATGACCGTGGACATGCTGCGCTCGGCCGGCGCCCAGGTCGACACCCCCGAGTCCGGGGGCGAGCCCGACGTCTGGCGGGTCTCCCCCAGCGCCCTGCTGGGCCGCGACCTCGTCGTGGAGCCCGACCTCTCCAACGCCGCGCCGTTCCTGGCCGCGGCGCTGGTCACCGGCGGCCGGGTCACCATCCCCGACTGGCCCGAGCGCACCACCCAGCCGGGCGACGCGCTGCGCGACATCTTCACGTCCATGGGCGGCTCCTGCCGGCTCACCGACGCCGGGCTCACCTTCACCGGCACCGGCCGCATCCACGGCATCGACGCCGACCTCCACGAGGTCGGTGAGCTCACCCCGGTCATCGCGGCCGTCGCGGCGCTCGCCGACTCCGAGTCCGTCCTGCGCGGCATCGCCCACCTGCGGCTGCACGAGACCGACCGGCTGGCCGCGCTGGCCAAGGAGATCAACGAGCTCGGCGGCGACGTCACCGAGACCGAGGACGGCCTGCGCATCCGCCCGCGCCCGCTGCACGGCGGCGTCTTCCACACCTACGACGACCACCGGCTGGCCACCGCCGCCGCCGTGATCGGCCTGGCCGTCGAGGGCGTCGAGGTCGAGAACGTGGCGACCACCGCCAAGACCCTTCCCGACTTCCCGGCCCTGTGGACCGGGATGCTCGGCTCCGTCGCGGGGGCGACGTCGGCGCCGAGAAGCTGAGAGACCCTGGAAGCACCATGCGCCGCTACGGCAAGCACACCGACGAGGACGACGTCCGCGTCCGCCCCAACCGCAAGGGCAACCGCCCCCGTACCAACATCCGGCCGAAGCACGAGGACGCCGCCGAGGGATTCGTCCTGACCGTCGACCGCGGCCGGCTGACCGTCCTCGTCGAGGACCGGACCATCGTCGCCATGAAGGCGCGCGAGCTGGGCCGCAAGAGCGCCGTCGTCGGCGACCGCGTCGCGGTCGTCGGCGACCTCAGCGGCGACAAGGACACCCTCGCCCGCATCGTCCGCGTCGAGGAACGCAGCTCCGTGCTGCGCCGCACCGCGGACGACGACGACCCGTACGAGCGCGTGGTCGTCGCCAACGCCGACCAGCTCGCGATCGTCACCGCCCTGGCCGACCCCGAGCCGCGCCCCCGGCTGATCGACCGCTGTCTGGTCGCGGCCTACGACGCGGGCCTCGAACCGCTGCTGGTGCTGACCAAGTCCGACCTCGCCCCGGCGGAGACGCTGATGGCGTCGTACGGGGCGCTGGGCGTGCCCTACGTCGTCACCAACCGCGAGGAGCTGGCCGACGGGGAGGCCGCCGACCGGGTGCGCGAGCGCCTGGCGGGCCGGATCACCGCCTTCGTCGGGCACTCCGGCGTCGGCAAGACCACCCTGGTCAACCACCTGGTGCCGGACCGTCAGCGGGCCACCGGGCACGTCAACGCCGTCACCGGCCGCGGCCGGCACACCACCACCTCCGCGCTGGCCCTGCCGCTGCCGGACGGGTCGGGCTGGGTCATCGACACCCCGGGCGTCCGGTCGTTCGGCCTCCACCACGTGGACCCGTCGCGCGTCATCCACGCCTTCCCCGACCTGGAGCCCGGCACCGAGGAGTGCCCGCGCGCGTGCAGCCACGACGAGAAGGACTGCGCCCTGGACCAGTGGGTCGAGGACGGGCACGCCGATCCGCAGCGGCTGTACTCCCTGCGCCGGCTGCTGTCGACGAGGGAGCGGCGCGAAGGCGACTGATCGCCTACGTTTGCGAGTGACCGCGGGCGGCAAGGGCATGAGGAACGCCGGGACCCGCGGGGCGGTCCGCGAAACGGGAGGCAATCTGATGGCGTGGCTGCTGGTCGTGGTCGCCGGACTGCTGGAAACGGGCTTCGCCGTCTGCCTCAAGCTCTCCCACGGCTTCACCCGGCTGTGGCCCACGATCGCGTTCGCCTGCTTCGCGCTGGGCAGCTTCGGGCTGCTCACCCTGGCGCTGCGCAAGCTGGACGTGGGCCCGGCGTACGCCGTCTGGACGGGCATCGGCGCGGCCGGGACCGCGATCTACGGCATGGTCTTCCTGGGCGACCTGGTCTCCGTCCTCAAGATCGTCTCGATCACGCTGGTGATCGTCGGCGTCATCGGGCTGCAACTGTCCGGCTCGGCGCACTGAGCCCGGCGCCCTACGGCGCGCCCGGCGGCGCCGCCAGCAGGGTCCGTACGAGCCGGGCGATCTCGCCCGCCGCCTCCTCGTCGGAGCCGGCCGGGGCCACCACGTAGGACAGCGTCAGCCGGACGGCCGCCTCGCAGGCCCGCCGCGCCCGTATCCCCTCCGGATCGGGCGCGCCGTCCGGCGGCCGGTCAGCGGCGAGCACGCCGAGCGCCCCGAGGGCGCTGTCACGGAGGCGTTCGGCCAGCGCGAGGGGCGAGGCCGCGCCGCGCGCCGGGCGCCGGCCGAAGGCGGAGCGGGGCGACGGCAGCGGCGGGGCGGCCGCGGGCGGCAGCCGGTCGCCGCGGCAGCCGGTCAGGGCGGCGCGGACGAAGGGGTTGGCGCGGGCCGTGCGCAGCGTCCAGACGGCGGCCGCGGCGCAGCAGTCCCCGGCGTCGGCCCCACCACGGGCCGCGGTGTCGGCGAGGGAACGTTCCACCCCGGCGAGGAAGGCGTCCGACTCGCGCCGCACCAGGGCGCGGGCCAGGCCGTCCTTGCTGCCGAACTCGTTGTACAGGGTCTGCCGGGAGACCCCGGCCGCGGCGGCGACGTCGACCATCCGGACCCCGTTCCAGGGCCGGGCGCCGAGCGCCGTGAACGCCGCGTCCAGCAAGAGCTCTCGTGCCGCGGGCATCGTCGCCTCCCCGGCCGTACGGCCGCACGACGGTTGGGGCCAGGCACAGGATTGACGCGCCGCCAGACGGTGTCAAGAGTCCCGGCAGGCCGCGCCGCACGCGACCTGGCGTTGGCCACGGGTAATGTGCGGAGCATGTCGGACTACCACGATGATCTGCGCCTGGCCCACGTCCTGGCGGACGCCGCCGACGCGGCCACGATGGACCGGTTCAAGGCTCTCGACCTGAAGGTCGAGACCAAGCCGGACATGACTCCGGTGAGCGAGGCGGACAAGGCCGCCGAGGAGCTGATCCGCGGTCACCTCCATCGCGCGCGGCCGCGCGACGCCGTGCTGGGCGAGGAGTTCGGCAGCGAGGGCATGGGCCCCCGCCGCTGGGTCGTCGACCCGATCGACGGCACCAAGAACTATGTGCGCGGGGTGCCCGTCTGGGCCACGCTGATCTCCCTGATGGTGCAGGGCGAGGGCGGCTTCCACCCGGTCGTGGGCGTGGTGTCGGCACCGGCGCTGGGCCGGCGGTGGTGGGCGGCGAAGGACTCGGGCGCCTACACGGGCCGGAGCCTGCTGTCGGCGACCCGGCTGCGGACCTCGCAGGTGAGCCGGATCGAGGACGCGTCGTTCGCGTACTCCTCGCTGTCCGGCTGGGAGGAGCGCGGCCTGCTGCCGGGCTTCATGAACCTGTCGCGCGACTGCTGGCGGACCCGCGGCTACGGCGACTTCTGGCCGTACATGATGGTGGCCGAGGGCTCGGTGGACATCTGCGCCGAACCGGAGCTGTCGCTGTGGGACATGGCGGCGAACGCGATCATCGTCGAGGAGGCGGGGGGCCGGTTCACCGGCCTGGACGGCATCCCCGGCCCGCACAGCGGCAACGCCGCGGCCTCGAACGGGCTGCTCCACGACGAGTTGCTCGGTTATCTGAAGCAGTGAGGGTTTCAAACCCACCAGGCGTGCGTAAAAATTAGGCAAAGCTCCTTGGTTCGCGGACCTTGTGGGGTCGTGCGACGGCATGCCACTCTGGCACTCCCGGCGCTTGTGAACTTGTGAACCCAACGGGGCGTCCACCGCCCCCGGTTCACCGTTCCCGGGACTCGCGCAGTCCACGAAGGAGGTGGCGCAAGCCATGCTCGTCCGCGACGCCATGAGCACGGTGGTCCTCACCATCGGCCCGGCACACACCCTCCGCCAGGCGGCCCGGCTGATGTCCGCGCGGAGCATCGGCGCGGCGGTCGTCCTCGACCCCGACACCAGCGGCCTCGGCATCCTCACCGAACGCGACATACTCAACGCGGTCGGGGCGGGCCACGACCCCGATCGCGAGACCGCCCACGGCCACACGACCACCGACGTCGTCTTCGCCGCCCCCGAGTGGACGCTGGAGGAGGCGGCCGCCGCCATGTCCCGCGGCGAGTTCCGGCACCTGATCGTCCTCGACGGCCACGGGGCCGTCGGTGTGGTGTCGGTGCGCGACATCATCCGCTGCTGGCTGCGGTCCATGCCCCGGGAGGCGGACCGGGAACGGGAGCACGAGCGGGCCGGCGCGCTGACGGCCTGACGTCCCTTCGGGGAAAAGGCCGGAGAGGCCGGAGCCCCTTGGCGTCCGGCCTCTCCGTTTGTACGGCAAGCGTCCAGTGTGGCTTATCAGCCGCGCAGGGCCTGGACCGCGGCTTCGAGCCGCTTGCCGTAGTCGTTGTCCGCTCGGCGGAAGTTGCCGATCGCCCGCTCGACGATGTCGTCGCGCGAGACCTTGGCGATGAAGCCGGCCAGGTTGGCGATCAGGCGCTCCTTCTCCTCCTCCGACATCAGCCGGTAGAGGGTGCCCGCCTGGACGAAGTCGTCGTCCTCGGCGTGCGAGGGAGCCTCGGTGCTGCCCGTCGCCCCGGTGACCGGGAGCGGCTGCCACAGGGGGCGGCCGGTCTCGGCGGGACCGCCGAAGCTGTTGGGCTCGTAGTTCTTGCCGCGGCCGTGGCGGCCGTCGTAGGCGTAGCCGTCGCGGCCGTTGGTGCGGGCCTCGGTGGCGTGCGGGCGGTTCACCGGCAGGTGGTCGGCGTTGATGCCGACGCGGTAGCGGTGGGCGTCGCCGTAGGCGAAGAGGCGGCCCTGGAGCATCTTGTCCGGGGACGGGCCGATGCCCGGCACGAAGTGCGCCGGCGAGAAGATCGCCTGCTCGACCTCGGCGAAGACGTTGTCGGGGTTGCGGTTGAGCTCCAGCTTGCCGATCTCGATCGGCGGGTAGTCCTCGTGCGGCCACACCTTGGTGAGGTCGAACGGGTTGAAGCGGTAGTGCGCCGCCTCGTCCGCCGGCATGATCTGCACCTGCACGGTCCAGGTCGGGAAGTCGCCGCGCTCGATGGACTCGCGCAGGTCGCGCTGGTGGCTGTCGGGGTCCTCACCGGCGAGCCTGTTGGCCTCGTCCTGGGTGAGGTTCTCGATGCCCTGGTCCGTCTTGAAGTGGTACTTGACCCAGAAGACCTCGCCGGCCTCGTTGTTCCACTGGTAGGCGTGGGAGCCGTAGCCGTTCATGTGACGGTACGAGGCGGGGATGCCCCGGTCGCCGAACAGCCAGGTCACCTGGTGGGTGGACTCGGGCGACAGACCCCAGAAGTCCCAGACGTTGTCCGCCTCCTGCGAGCCGGTGTACGGGTCGCGCTTCTGGGTGTGGATGAAGTCGGGGAACTTGATGGCGTCCTTGATGAAGAACACCGGGGTGTTGTTGCCGACGAGGTCGTAGTTGCCCTCTTCGGTGTAGAACTTCAGCGCGAAGCCGCGGGGGTCGCGGACCGCGTCGGCCGAGCCGAGGTTGCCCGCGACGGTGGAGAAGCGCAGGAACGTCTCGGTCTGCTTGCCCACCTCGGAGAGGAAGGCCGCCCGGGTCCAGCGGCTGACGTCGGCGGTCACGGTGAAGGTGCCGTACGCGCCGGCGCCGCGGGCGTGGACGACGCGCTCCGGGATGCGCTCGCGGTTGAAGTGCGCGAGCTTCTCCAGCAGCAGCTGGTCCTGGATCAGCATGGGCCCGCCGGGGCCGGCCGTCTCGCTGTTCTGGTTGTCCGCGACCGGAGCTCCGGACTCCGTGGTCAGCGGGCCCGTCGTGGTTGCCGCCTCGCCGTTCGCCGTGGTCACGTGCGCCTCCGTCGTCAGATGTCCTGTGCCGGGCACCGATCTCTCCCGGCCCGACCGAGAACGATCCTTACATTGGACCCTGTCTAAGTCAAGATGGGTCCCATAGAAATACGCGCTCCATGTGTGGACAGGCCCCGCTGCTACGCTGGTGCTATCTGACGGATAGGTGAATGGCATGAGTGACCTGCTGGAACGGCTCCGCAGCCGCGGCTGGCGGCTGACCGCGCAGCGACGCGTCGTCGCCGAAGTGCTCGACGGGGACCACGTGCACTACACCGCCGACGAGGTCCACGCCCGGGCGGCCGATCTACTGCCCGAGATCTCGCGCGCGACGGTCTACAACACCCTCGGCGAGCTGGTCTCACTGGGCGAGGTCCTCGAGGTGTGCACGGACGGCCGCGCCAAGCGCTACGACCCCAACGCCCACCACGCCCACCAGCACCTGGTGTGCTCGCGGTGCGGCACGATCCGCGACGTCCACCCGTCCGGCGACCTGGTGGCCGGCCTGCCGGACGAGGAGCGCTTCGGCTTCCTGGTGTCCGCGGTCGACGTGACCTACCGGGGCCTGTGCCCGGAGTGCGCCACGGCGTGAGGCGCGGCCGCGTGGGCCCCGCCCGCGCGGGGCGCCCGGAGACACGACGAAGGCCCGGATCCTAAGGATCCGGGCCTTCGTGTCAGTAGCGGGGACAGGATTTGAACCTGCGACCTCTGGGTTATGAGCCCAGCGAGCTACCGAGCTGCTCCACCCCGCGTCGGTTCACCCACCTTAACCCGTCCGTGACGGTCCACGCAAACGCCTGATCGCCCCCGGGCGTGCACCGGGCGTGACCACCGGCGCGCGGTGGCCACCGGCGCGCGGTGGCCGCCGGGGCGCGGTGGCCGCCGGGGCGCGGTGGCCGCCGGGGCGCGCCCTACGCCGTGAGCTCCTGCTGGAGCGCGTCGCGCAGCCGGGCCGCGCGTTCGGCGACCTCGGCCGGGCCCAGCTCGACCGCCTGGGCGCACCACAGCCGCCCCTCGGCCAGGTCGCCCCGGCGGGCCGCGAGCAGCGCCAGGCGCAGCGCCGCCCGGCCGTGCCCGGCCTCGGCGGCCCGTGCCCACCAGCGCGCCGCCTCCTGTTCGCGGCCCTCGCGGGCCAGCAGCAGCCCGAGGTTGAAGGCGCCGATACGGCTGCCGGCCTCGGCTGCCGCGCGGTACCAGTGCGCCGCGCCGGCCCCGTCGCCGCGCTCGGCGACCAGCATGCCCAGGCGCACCTGGGCCCGCCGGTGGCCCTGCCGGGCGGCCCGCTCGTACCACTCCTCGCAGTCCGGGCGGGTGGCGTCGTCGCGGTCGAGCAGCGCGCCCAGCCGGAAGGCGGCCTCGGCGTTGCCGCCGCGCACCGCGACGCGCAGGTGGCGCTCGGCCGCCTCGGCGTCCTCGGTGCCGCCGTCGCGCAGCAGGGCCATCGCGACCTGGAGGGCCGCCTCGGTGTGCCCGGCGGCGGCGGCCCGCTCGTACCACTGGAAGGCCAGCTGCTCCTCGTCGCGCCCGGCGTAGAGGATGCCCAGGTTGAACGCGGCGTCGACGCTGCCCACCTCGGCGGCCTTGGAGAACCAGGGCTCGGCTCCCGCGGAGTCGCCGCCCTGGAGCAGCAGCACGGCCAGCGCGTTGGCGGCCTCCTTGTGGCCGGCGTAGGCGGCGCGGCGGTACCACTGCTCGGCCTGGGCGGTGCGGCTCTGTTCGGCGCAGAGCAGGCCGAGGTTGTAGGCGCCGTTGATGTCGCCGGCGTCCAGGGCCGTGCGGTACCAGCGCTCGGCCTGCTGGGACTCGCCGCGGTCGGCGTGGAGGGCGCCCAGGGCGTTGGCGGCGTTGCCGTCGCCCTCCTGGGCGGCGCGCCGCCACCACTCGGCCGCGCTGTCGGTGTCCCCGGCGTCGCGCAGCAGGAAGCCCAGCGCGCAGGCGGCGCGCGGCTCGCCGTCCTTGGCGGACGTCAGGTACCAGCGTGCGGCCTCGTGGATCTCGCCGCGGGCCTCCAGCAGGGTGCCCAGGTGGAGGGCGGCGCGCCGGTGGCCGCGGGCCGCGGCCTGCCGGTACCACTGCTCGGCCTCGCCGGCCGGGCCGTCCTGGCGGCCGTTGGCCGCGGCGGCGCGCAGCTCGCGCACCGAGGTGTCGGGCCCGGCGGAGGCCTGCCGGCCGAGCGGGCCGAGGGCCTCGCCGAGGACTCCGGGCACGGCCGACGGCTTGGGCGCCCGGCCGTCGAGTATCCGGGCCAGGCGGTACGCGGCCTCGCGGTGGCCCCGTTCGGCGGCGCTGCGGAACCAGCGCTCGGCGCCGACGTCGCTGCGGTGCTCCAGCAGGTCGGCCAGCGCGTAGGCGCCCAGGGCGTGGCCGGACTCGGCGGACTGGCGCAGCCAGTACTCGGCGGCGGGCTCGTCGCCGCGCTCGCGGTGATAGCGGCCGAGGGCGTGGGCGGCGGGGGCGGAGCCGGCCACGGCGGCCACCCGCCACCAGCCGGCGGCCTCGTCGGCGTAGCCGCGCTGGTGCAGCAGGACGCCGAGGTTGTTGGCGGCGGAGCGGTCCCCCTCGGCGGTGGCGGCGCGGAGGTGGCGCTCGGCGCCGTCGAGGTCGCCGCGGCGCAGCAGGAGGGCGCCGAGCATGCTCAGCGAGGCGGGGTCGCCGGACTCGGCGGCACGGCGGCGGGCCGTCTCCAGCTCCAGGTCGACCGCGTCGGTGGCGTCGGAAGCGCCTTCCCCCGGGTCGTAGGACGACGGGTCCTCGTGGTTCTGATCGCTCCCGTCGCCGGGAGCCGCTACAAGCCGACGTGTTTCCAACAGCCTCGCCTTGTCCCCCATAAGTCCCATCGTCGCACTCCCGCAACCTGCGTACACCTGGAATACCGCAGCCAGTGAGGTCACTTCAGCGTTTTGTCGACTTCCCGACTTCCCGACACGGTGGTGCCCCAAACTCTAATCAAAGCCCCCGCACACAACCCGCACAGACCGCGCGTGCCGGGCACTGGACGCGTGTTCTGGCCCCGGCGGCCCCCGGCGAGGGGCCCGGGGCGGCCCCGGTACACGACAAGGCCCGGAGTCCATGAACTCCGGGCCTTGTCTTTGAGTAGCGGGGACAGGATTTGAACCTGCGACCTCTGGGTTATGAGCCCAGCGAGCTACCGAGCTGCTCCACCCCGCGCCGTTGTAGGAACAACCGTACCACGGCGCGGGGTGGCCGTTGGCTAACCGCCGGAGCCGCCCCCGGAGTCGCCGCCGGAGGTCTTGGCCTCCGCCTTGGCCACCCGGTCGAGCGCGTCCTTGAGCTCCTTCTGGGCCTTGCCGTATGCCGCCCAGTCCTTGGTGTCGAGCGCCTTCTGGCTGGCCTCGTACGCGTCCAGCGCGTCCTTGACCGCCTGCTTGACCGTCGCGTCCTGGGCCGGCGGCTTGGTCGGCTGCCCGGTCGCCGGCGGCGGCTGGGCGCCGGTGTCCGGGCCCTTCTCGCCGAAGATCTCGTCCAGCGCCTCGTCCAGGGTGTCCTTGAACGCGATCTTCTCGCCGTAGTTGACCAGGACCTTCTTCAGCAGCGGGTAATTCGAGCCGGTGCCGCGCATATAGACGGGCTCGACGTAGAGCAGGCCGCCGTCCAGCGGGACGGTCAGCAGATTGCCGTACTCGACCTTGGAATCGCCGCGCTTCCAGATATTGATCTGGTCGGCGACCCGGGTGTCGCCGTTGAACTTGCTCTGCGCCTGCTCCGGTCCCCAGACCGTCGTCTCCGACGGCAGTTTGAGAATGCGGATGCTGCCGTAGCCCGAGCTCTTCGCGTCGGCGTCGACCGCCATGAAGGCACCGAGGTTGGGCCGGTTCCTGGGCGTGAACGTCGTCGTCAGCGAGAAGGTCTGCTTCTGCTGGTCCGGCATCCGCATGCTCAGGTAGTACGGCGGGACCGCGTTGCCCTCCTCGTTGGTCGGGTCGTCCGGGACCTGCCAGCGCTCACTGCCGGTGTAGAACGTCCCCGGGTCGGTGACGTGGTAGCGGGTGAGCAGCTCGCGCTGGACCTTGAACAGGTCCTGCGGGTAGCGCAGGTGGTCCATCAGCGCGGGGCTGATGGCGCTCTTCGCCTTCACCGTGCCCGGGAAGGCCTTCATCCAGGTCTTGAGCACCGGGTCCTTGTCGTCCCACTGGTACAGCTTGACCGTGCCGTCGTAGGCGTCGACCGTCGCCTTGACCGAGTTGCGGATGTAGTTGACCTGGTTCTGCTGGGCGACGACCGCGCGCTGGCCGGTGGTCAGCGAGTCGGTGGTGGTGTCGCCGAGGGTGGTGCGCGAGGCGTACGGGTAGCCGTTGCTGGTGGTGTAGGCGTCCACGATCCACTGGATGCGCCCGTCGACCACGGCGGGGTAGGCGTCGCCGTCGATGGTCAGCCACGGGGCGACCGACTCGACGCGCTCCTTGGGCGTGCGGTTGTAGAGGATCCGCGAGCCCTTGCCGATGGCGCCGGAGTAGAGGATCTGCGGCTCGCCGAACGCCACCGCGTACGCCGCCCGGTTCACCGGGCCGGAGAGGCTGACGCCGCTCTTCCCCTGATAGCTGTAGCTCGTCTCGCCCTGGTCGCTGGGGTGGTCGAGCTCCTTCTGCGGACCGCCCACGATCGAGTACTGGGTGGTCTTCTCGCCGTAGTAGACGCGCTGCTCGTACCGCCCGAGCATGCCCTCGGTGGGCAGCTTCTTCTCGGTGAAGTCCGGGGCGCCGGCCTTGTCGGTCGAGGTGCCCTTCGCCGTGATGGCGCCGTAGCCGTGGGTGTACTTGAAGTGGTCGTTGATCCAGTTGCGCTCGGGAATCCCCTTGAGGTTCAGCTCGCGCAGACCGATGACCGTGTCCTGCTCCTTGCCGTCCACCTTGTAGCGGTCGACATCAAGGGTGGACGGGAACTGGTAGTACCCGCGGACCTGCTGCTCCTGCTGGAAGGCCGGGGAGACGACGTTGGGGTCGAGCAGACGGAGGCTGGCGGTGGCCGCGGCGTCGCCGCGCAGCTTCTCCTTGTCCTTGCCCTTGATGTCGCTCGTGCCCGCGTAGTCCTTCACCTTGGAGTCGTCGATGCCGTAGGCCTCGCGCGTCGCCGCGATGTTCTTCTTGATGTACGGCGCCTCCTTGGCCTGCTCGTTCGGCTGCACCTGGAACTTCTGCACGATCGCCGGGTAGAGCCCGCCGATCAGCACCGCGGAGAGCACCATCAGACCGAAGCCGATCACCGGCAGCTGCCAGGTGCGCCGCCAGAGGGTGGCGAAGAACAGCACCGCGCAGATCAGCGCGATGATGAAGAGGATCGTCTTGGCCGGCAGGTAGGCGTTGGCGTCGACGTAGCGCAGGCCCGTCCAGCCGTCGGCCGACTTCAGCCCGCTGGACTTCACCGCCAGGCCGTACCGGTCCAGCCAGTAGGCGACGGCCTTCAGCAGGACGAACACGCCCAGCAGGACCGACAGGTGGCCGGTGGCGGCCTTGGTGGCCCGCCCGCCCGGGCTCGTGAGCCGCAGCCCGCCGTAGAGGTAGTGCACCAGGGCGGCGGCGATCAGCGACAGGATGGCCGCCGCGAAGCCGAAGCTCAGCAGGAAGCGGTACCAGGGCAGGTCGAAGGTGTAGAACGAGATGTCCTTGTGGAACTGCGGGTCGCGCCGCCCGAACGGGACGGCGTTGACCCACTGGAGCCACGTGCGCCACTGCCCGGCGGCCGAGGCGCCGGCGACCAGCCCGACGAGCGCGGCGATCGCCAGCAGCACCCACTTCTTGTAGGGGGCGACGCTCATCCGGTAGCGGTCGAGGCTCTGCTGCTCCATCGACATCGCGCTCAGCGGCGGCCGCAGCCGGTGCGCGAGCCAGATGTTGAGCCCCACCGCCACGGCCATCAGCAGGCCGAAGACGGCGAACAGGCCGATCTTGGTGCCGAGGGTGGTGGTGAAGACCGACGAGTAGTCGACCGAGCGGTACCAGAGCCAGTCCGTCCAGAACCCGGCGAACATCACGAAGAGCATGGCGAGCACCGCCAGCACGCCGAGGGTCATCAGCAGGGTCCGGACGCGCCGGGACGGCCGGCCGACTCTGATCCGTGGCCCGTGCGGGCCTCCGCCGCGGTCCGGCATCTGGAAAGCCAAGGTGCGCACCTCGATGTTTCGCTGTCGGTGGAGCTGTGGGTGGAGCTGTCGGTCGTACTGCGGGTGGTGCGACGGGTCCCGTCCGGCGTGCCGGCCGTGCCCCGCGCGGCCCCCGGTGGTGCGGGGTCCACTGAGGCAACTTACCGAGGCTTTACTCGGTTCCCGATTTCGGGCTGTCTCAGGGCACGATATTGACCATGTCCAGCAATACCGGTTCGAACCTTCCCGGCTCGCACGAGCCCTCCGCACCCATGGCGGCCAGCCCGCTGACCCGCGCCGTCCTCGAGATCGACGAGTACGCCTCCGGGCTCGGCTGGGACCAGCCCGCCCGTCTCTTCGCCCTGGTCGACACGGCCCGGCTGCGTACCCAGGAGCCCGGCCTGGCGGCCCAGCTCGGGCTCGACGACGACACCCAGGGGGCGGCCGCGCCGTCCTACACCCCGATCGAACAGGAGGAGCTGCCGCCCGGCACCGCCCTCGACAAGTTCCTCGGCACCATCGCCTGGCCGGAGGCCGTGGTGGGGTGCGCCCTGACCGTGGAGCGCCTGATGCTCCCGCCGTCCGCCGAGGCCTCCGTGCCCCACGGCATGTCCGACAAGCAGCTCGCCGGCTGGGTGGCCAAGCACCCGGACCGCCAGGAGGTCCGCATGACCGTGGCCGTGCTGCGCGACGGCGCCCGCGAGTCGGCGGTGCGGCTGCGCGAGAAGGACTCGCCGACCGAGGTCCTCACCGGCGCCGACCTGGTGCCGGGCCTGGCCGAGGCGCTGGCCGCGACGTTCGAGGACTGATCGCCCGGGGGACGCGGCTCAGCGTGCCGAGCACAGCGGCACGCCGGCCGTGTCCCCCTTGCGGATCTTCTCCAGGGACGTCAGGGCGTCCTTGATCGTGTCGACCTTCACCAGGGTCAGGCCGGAGGGTGCGTCCTTCGCCGCGGCCGCGCAGTTGTCCTTGGGGGTCAGGAAGTAGCGGGCGCCCTTGGAGCGCGCCCCGACCGTCTTCATCTGCACGCCGCCGATCGGCCCCACCTTGCCGTCGTCGTCGATCGTCCCGGTGCCGGCGACGAACTTCCCGCCGGTGAGGTCCTCGGGGGTCAGCTTGTCGACTATCCCGAGGGCGAACATCAGGCCCGCGCTCGGCCCGCCGACGTCCGCGAGCTTGATGTTGATCGTGAACGGGAAGGTGTGGTCCCGGCCCGCCTGGATGCCGACGATCGCCCGGCCGTCCTCGGGGGCCTTGCCCGTGACGAGGGTGACCTTCTCCTCGGTCCTGGGCTGCCGCTTCTCCTTCTCCGCGGCGGCCGCCTCCTTGGCGGGGACGATCAGGAAGGTGACCTTCTCGCCGGGCTTGTGCTTGGTGACCAGCTTGGCCACGTCGCCGTGCTCCTCGACCGCGGTGCCGTCCACGGCCTTGATCACGTCGCCGGCGTGGAGGACGCCCTCGGCGGGGCTGCCCTTGACCACGGACGACACGACCACGCGGGTGCCGACCGGGATGTCCAGCTGCTTCAGGGCGGCGACCTTGGCGCTCTCCTGGGACTGGGTGAACTCCTCCGCCGTCTCCTGGTTCAGCTCGTCCGGGGACTTGTCGTCCGGGTAGAGCGTGCTGTGCGGCACCACCAGGTTGTCGTGCGCGAGCCAGCCGTAGACCGCCTCGACCAGATTCATCCGGTACTGCGAACCGGTCACCCGGACCGTCGTCATGTTGAGGTGCCCGGAGGTCGGGTAGGTCTTGCGGCCCGAGATCTGGAGCACCGGCTCGCCGCCGTGCTCACCGAGCGTGTTGACCGTCGGCCCCGGCGACATCTCGGAGTAGGGCACGGGGATCAGCACGCCGGCGCAGAGCAGCGCGATCAGCATCAGGAGGGAGGCGAGCATCGTCGCGGTGCGGCGGGGCATGGAACGACAGTACGGGACGGGTCCGGCAGTCCACTCCCGGGGCGGTCCGTCCGGGGCAGCTACGGGACGCTCCGCTAGCGTGCCGAGCCGGAGCCGGACTCGGTGCGTTCCATCGCCTCGCGGAACTTCGCGTACCCCGCCAGTTCCGCGACATCGGCGGCCTTCCGGTTACGGGCGGCCCAGGCGCCCCACAGCGCGGCGACGACCGCCGCGGCAACCGGAATCAGCAACCAAGCGAGCGCCGCCATGCCGGCCTCCGACCCCTCACGCAAGCGCACTGACTGATGCGAACAACCGATGAGAACAACTGATGAGCAGATTAGTCGTCTTCGGTCTCAACGCTTACGTCAGGGGGACGGTTACGCAACCGGAAGCGGCCCGAAGGAGGGCGGTTTCGGACCAATGGGTGACAGCACCCGCGCGAACCAGAGGTGCCCTAGACGCCCACCCATTCCTCGGTGCCGTCCGCGAAGCTCTGGTGCTTCCATATCGGGACCTCGCTCTTGAGGTCGTCGATCAGCCGGCGGCAGGCCTCGAACGCCTCCGCCCGGTGGGGACAGGAGACGGCCACGACGACCGCGAGGTCCCCCACGGCCAGCTCCCCCACCCGGTGCACAGCGGCCAGGGCCCGGACCGGGAAGTCCACCGCGACCTTCTCCGCGACCCGGCGCAGCTCCGCCTCGGCGCTGGGGTGGGCGGAGTAGCCGAGCCCGGTGACGTCCGCGCCGCCGTCGTGGTCGCGCACCGTGCCGACGAACAGGGCCGTGCCGCCCGCGGCGTCGTCACCGACGGCCGCGAAGACCTCGTCCACGGACAGCGGGGTGTCCCGGACCGCCAGGAGGCGGACCGGATCCTGGGCGGCGCGCTCGCCGGGGTGGTCGTAGCTGCTCATACGCCCATCGTGCCGTACGCCCAGGGCGGCACCGACCCGCGGTTCGGCCGGAACCGCGCGACGGGCCCTGTACGGTCCTCCAGGCGCCGGCACGGCCCCGCGGGCGCCCGCCGGCAGCCCTACAGGCGCCGGCGGGCCTTGCGGGCCCGGCGGACCAGCGCGGCGGTGCCCAGCAGGGCCACGGTCGCGCCGGCGGCCCCGGCCGCGGTGGCGTCCTTGCGGCCCAGGCGGCGCCCGGCGACCGTGTGGCGGCCGGCGACCTCCTCCAGCAGCTCGGCGAGGACCTCCTCGTTGGTCCAGCGCGGCCGCCAGCCCGCGTCGTGCAGCCGGTGCCCGCTGACGACCCAGGGGTGCATCGTGTACTCCAGGTCGCCCGCCGGGGACGGGGTGAGCCCCAGGCGGTGCAGCCGCGAGGCCGCCCCCAGGGCCACGGCCGAGGGCAGCTCCATCCGCCGGATGCCGCTGAGCTCCTCGATCTCCTCCTGCTCCAGCCACCCGTCGCAGCCGACGGCGAGCTCCCCCTCCGCCTTCTCCAGGGCGGCGAACTCCAGCGCGCTCACCAGGTCCTCCACATGGCAGAACTGCCAGGTGGGCCGGGATCCGGCGACCACCAGGAGGCGGGGCGACTCGAAGTAGCGGGTGAGCGCGGTGTCGGTGCCGCCGACCAGGACGGCGGGCCGCAGCACGGTGACGTTCAGGCCGGGGTGCGCCCGGGGCGCGCGCCTGGCCAGCCGCTCTATCTCCAGCAGGTCCCCCACGCCCGTCGCCTCGGCGGTCGCCCGCAGCTCGGCGTCCTCGGCGAGCGGCACGTCGTTGTCGGGACGCGCCCCGTAGACCATGGCGGAGGTGCACAGCACCACGCGGTGCACACCGGCCGCGGCGGCGGCGGTCAGCACGGTCTGGGTGCCCCGCACGTTGTACGCCGTACGGGCCGCGTCGTCGGACTCCAGGTCGAGGTCGAGCGCGAGGTGGACCACCACGTCCGCGCCGCGCAGCTTCTCGGCGATCGCCGGGTCGCGGACGTCCAGCACGTGCCACTGCGCCTCGGTCACGTCGCCGCGGCGCTCGTCGATGGCCACGACGTGCTTGATCTCCTCGGAGGCGGCCAGCCGCCGTGTGAGGAGCGCGCCGACGCCGCGCGCGGCACCGGTGACGGCCACGACGGGCCGCCGGCCGCGCGCGGCCGGGCCGTGCGGGGTCGTCGTCTCGCGCGCGGAACCGTTTCGCGCTGCGCGAACTTCTCGGTCTGGGGAACTCACCGGGCGTCTCCAGCGGTTGTCTTCAGTACGTATGTGCCATCACCGTTGTCATGACACGTACGTACCAGGTGACGTCCATCCTGCCGCAGGCCCCGGGCGCGTGGAGCACCAAGCCCGGATAGCGGCGAGGTGTCTACGCTTGGTGGTGTTGTCGGGCATTCGCCGCCGGCCGAAGCCGGCGGCCCTACGAGCCGAGGAAACCCGTGAGTGACACCCCATTCGGATTCGGTCTTCCGCCGGAGGAGCCGGAGAACGGCGACGACGGCAAGAAGAAGGGCGGCGGCCAGGGCGGCCAGGGGCCCGCGAATCCGTTCGGGTTCGGCGGGCCGGCCGGCGGCGGGGACAACCCGTTCGCCGCGATGTTCGGCTCGATGAACCCGGCGGACCTCGGAGCCGCCTTCCAGCAGCTGGGCCAGATGCTCTCCTACGAGGGCGGCCCGGTGAACTGGGAGATGGCCCAGCAGATCGCCCGCCAGACCGTCGCGCAGGGCACCGCCGACGGCACCAAGGACGCCAGCGTCACCGACGGCGAGCGGTCCGCGGTCCAGGAGGCCGTACGCCTGGCCGACCTGTGGCTGGACGGCGTCACGTCGCTGCCCTCGGGCTCCGGCACGGCCGTCGCCTGGAGCCGCGCGGAGTGGGTCGAGGCGACCCTGCCGGTGTGGAAGGACCTCGTCGACCCGGTCGCGGAGCGCGTCGGCGCCGCCATGGGCGGGGTGCTGCCCGAGGAGATGCAGGCCATGGCGGGCCCGCTGCTCGGCATGATGCGCAGCATGGGCGGCGCCATGTTCGGCACCCAGATCGGCCAGGCCGTGGGCGTGCTGGCGGGCGAGGTCGTCGGCTCCACCGACATCGGCCTGCCGCTGGGCCCGGCCGGCAAGGCCGCGCTGCTGCCCGTGAACATCGAGGCCCTGGGCTCCGGCCTGGGCGTCCCGCAGGACGAGGTGCGGCTGTACCTGGCCCTGCGCGAGGCCGCCCACCAGCGGCTCTTCGCCCACGTGCCGTGGCTGCGCTCGCACCTGTTCGGCGCGGTCGAGGGCTACGCGCGCGGCATCAAGGTCGACACGGCCAAGCTGGAGGACGTGGTCGGCCAGCTCGACCCCACGCACCCCGAGCAGCTGCAGGACGCCCTCCAGCAGGGCATGTTCCAGCCGGAGGACACCCCGGAGCAGAAGGCCGCGCTGGCCCGCCTGGAGACCGCGCTCGCGCTGGTCGAGGGCTGGGTGGACGCCGTCGTGCACGCGGCCGCCGCGCCGCACCTGCCGTCGGCCGGCGCCCTGCGCGAGACGCTGCGCCGGCGCCGCGCCTCGGGCGGCCCCGCCGAGCAGACGTTCGCCACGCTGATCGGCCTGGAGCTGCGGCCGCGCCGGCTGCGCGACGCCTCCCGGCTGTGGGCCTCGCTCACGGACGCGCGGGGCATGGACGGCCGGGACGCCCTCTGGGAGCACCCGGACATGCTGCCGACGGCCGCCGACCTGGACGACCCGGACGGCTTCGTCCACCGTGAGCAGCTGGACTTCTCCGAGCTCGACAAGATGCTCGGCGAGGCCGCCAAGGGCTCGGCCGGCTCCGGCGAGCCCGGCGAGGGCCGGGAGAAGAGCGGCGACCAGGGCGACGGCAAGGGCGACGACGGGAAGTGAGCCTCCACGAGAACGCGACCCTCGTCCTGAAGGGGTACGAGGACCAGCCCGAGCTGCGCGACGTCTACCTGGACCACCTGGCCGCCCACCCGGACGGCATGGGGAAGCCCTGCCAGGCGGGGCATGTGACCGCGAGCGCCCTGGTGATCGACCCGGAGCGCGGGCAGGTGCTGCTCACGCTCCACCGCAAGCTGCGGATGTGGCTCCAGATGGGCGGCCACTGCGAGCCCGGTGACGCCACGCTGGAGGCGGCCGCGCTGCGGGAGGCCACCGAGGAGTCCGGCATCGCGGGGCTCACCCTGCTGCCGGGCGGCCCGGTGCGGCTGGACCGGCACCCGATCCCGGCGCCCTGCAACTGGCACCTGGACGTGCAGTACGCGGCCCTGGTGCCGCCGGGCGCGGTGGCGGCCATCAGCGACGAGTCGCTGGACCTGCGCTGGTTCCCGTACGACGAGGTGGCCGGGGTGGCCGACGACTCGGTGGTGCAGCTGACGCGGCGGACGCTGGCGCGGCTGTGACCGCGCTGTGAGTCATCGGTAAGGGGCGGTCGCCATGGCGGCCGCCCCTTACCGTTGTCGGTCACCGCTGTCAGTTGGACCAGATGTTGCCCTGGTTCTGGCCGTGGGCGCCGTGCTGGCCGAAGCCGTACTGCGCCATGGCGCCCTGGCCGATCTGGGCGCCCTGGGGCGGCAGCATCTCGCTGGGCTGCACGAGCGCGTAGCCGCGGCCGAGGAAGCCGAGCTCCCAGCCCTCGCCCGTGCCGCCGCGACGGCGCCACACGCCCGAGGAGGACGTCTGGGCCTGCATCTGGACGCGCAGGGACGACGTCCAGGCGACGACCGCGTCGGCGTCGGCGAACGCGTACTTCTCGGGCGTGACCTCCAGCAGCAGGGGCTGCCCGGAGGTCATCAGGGCGACCTTGCCCCGCCCGCTGATGGTGAGCTGGTAGGCGCCGGTGCCGGAGATCCCGAACTGGCTGTCCACCGCGACGGCGTCCCAGTGCAGGGTGGAGTCCAGCGCCAGGACGTAGGAGCTGTCCACGGTCAGGCCCTCGTGGTCGACGTCGACGACGTGGACGTGCTGGGCGAGGTTGGCGAGGTAGACGGTGCCCTGCCCGGAGCAGCGCATCAGGTCCAGGCCCTCGCCGGTGTGGGTCTGGGCGCGCTGCTGGCCGGGCGTGCGGTACTCGCCGTCGAACTCGATGAGGCCCTGGTAGGCGACCATCGAGCCCTTGCGGGCGAGGACGTCGTCGTGGCCGGTGAGGGAGACGCGCAGCATCTGCGGGTTCTGCAGGGCGTAGCGGTCCTGCGTCTGGGCCTCGGTGTGGCCGAAAAGCGGGCTCTGCATGATCTTCCTCGTCCCCTCAGCCCCGGGCCCGGAGCCGGTCGGTGCTGTCCTCGCTGGGCTGTACGACCACGAATCCCTGGCCGGAGAAGCCCAGTTGGTAGGCCTCGCCGCTGCCGCGGCCGATCATCGAGGAAGCCTTGAAGCTGCGCTTCCCCTTCATCCGCAGATGGGTGGACCAGGCGACGAGGGCGTCGGGGTCCACATAGGTCTCGTCCTCGCCGCCGCCGCAGTCCACGACGATGGGGGTGCCGCGCGAGGTCAGGGCGACCCAGCCGGTGCCGCTGACGACGACGTTGAACAGGCCCTGGCCGGCGAACTTGGCCATGCCCTTGACCCGCTCGACGCCCCACTGGAGGTGGGCGTCGAAGGCCAGCAGGTTGGTGCCGTTGACGGAGACGGACTCGTTGTTGAGGTTGAGGCAGACGACGTCGGCGCCGTAGTCGGCGAGGTAGAGCAGCCCGTCGCCGCTGCACTTCATCAGCGGGGCGCCCTCGCCGGTGAGCCACTGGGAGGCCATCTGGCGGATGGCGGGCGGGTTGGGCTCGTACTGGACGTAGCCCTCGTAGGCGACCATCGAGCCGGTGCGCGCGAACAGGTCGTGGCCGGTCTGCATGGCCACCTTCAGCATGCTGCTGCCGTGGTTCTCCATGCGGGCGGCGGGCGGGGTCGGGGCGTGGCCCGTGATCAGCGACTGGTCCATGACGGGCTCCCTCAGACCTCGTAGGGCTGGACGACGATGAAGTTGCCGGGCGCGCCGCGGAACTGGAGGTTCACGGTCTCTCCGCTGTGGCCCGGGTAGGCGGTGCGGCGGATCCGCACCTGGCTGGAGACGATCACCTGGGCTCCGGCGGACCAGGCGACGATGGCGTTGCTGTCGGCGAAGGTGGTCGGGGTGACCGGCAGGACCACGGGGGTGCCGTGCGTCTTGACGACGACGGTGCCGGTGCCGTGGAACTGCATGGTGAACAGCGCGCCGCCGGGGATGCCGTGGCCCTCGATGCGGCGGACCTCGTGGTGGAGCGACTCGTCGAAGGCGAGGACGGCGTCCGCCGAGACGCAGAGGGCCTCGTTCTCCAGCTGGATGGGGTGGAGGTGCGAGGAGTCCTCGGCGAGGAAGACCTGCCCGCGGCCGGTGCAGCGCATCAGCTGCATCTCCTGGCCGGTGGCGTTGCCGACGATGCGGCCCATGAAGCCGGCGCCCTTGTAGGCGAAGTCGACCTTGCCCTGGTAGAGGACCATGCTGCCCTGGCGGGCGAGCACCGGCTGCGGGTCGGCGCCGAGGTCGACGCGGACGAGCTTGGGGTTCTGCAGGGTCCAGCGCTGCCCGTTGGGGGCCTCGCGGTAGCGCTCGAAGCCGGCCTGGACGCCGGGAGCGACCGGGGCGGCGCCGTACGGGGCCTGGCCGGGCGCGGGCGCGCCGTAGGGGGCCGCCTGGGCCTGGTGGGGCTGCTGGCCCGGGTGGGGCTGCTGGGCGCCGTAGGGCTGGGCGGGCATGCCGGGCTGTCCGGGCATGCCCGGCTGCGCGGGGACGCCCGGCTGGCCGTAGGGCTGCTGGAGCGCCGGGAAGGCCTGGGTGGGCGCGGCGGGCTGGGCGTACGCGCCGTGCTGCCCGGGGACGCCGGGCGGGGGCGGCGGGGGCGGGACCACACCGCCGGGCGGGGTCTGGCCGTGCCCGCCGGCCTGGCCACCGGGCTGACCGCCGGTGAAGTAGCCGGGGGGCGCGATGGGCGCCGCCATGGTGGCGGCCGCGTGCATCTGGGGAGCCGGGGGCGCCACGGGCGGCGGGGTGCTGCCGGGCGGGGGCGGGAAGCCCTGGCCGGGCGGGGCCGGGGGTGCCTGGACGGGCTGGGGGGCGGCGGGGGGAGCGTAGGCCGGGGGCGCGCTCGCCTGCTGCGGGGGCGCGAAACCGGGGGCCGCGCCCTGGGCCGGAGCCGGGGCCTGGGCCGGGACGGGGGCCTGGGCGGGGGCCTCCTCCTCCACGACCTCGCCGCCGAAGTTCTTCAGCAGCGCTTCGAGACCGCCGTCGAAGCCCTGGCCGACGGCGGCGAACCGCCAGACGTCCTTGAGGTAGAGGTCGCCGAGCATCACCGCGCGCTCGGTGCTGAACTCCGCGCCCGTGAAGGAGTAGCGGGCCACCTCGACGCCGCCCGCGACGACGCGGAGGTAGCCCGGGCCGGCCTGCGCCATCTGGCCGGGACCGTCGAGGGTCGCGGTGAAGCTGAGCTTCTGGATGTGCGCCGGGACCTGGTCGAGGGTGACCCGGAAGGAGTCCGTGTCCCCGGCCTGGGCACCCAGCTGCTGGATGGCGCCCTCCGGCGACCGCGGCTGGTTGAAGAACACGAAGTAGCGGTCGTCCGACAGCCGCTCCTGGGCGTCCAGCCCGAAGCAGCTGATGTCGAAGGTCAGGCCGGGGCCGCCGATCTGCACGCCGACGTACAGATCGGTCCCGGCCGTCAGGTCACTGATCTTGGCCTTGTGGCCGCGCTGGAATTCCCTGGACATGCGTGACGACCGTCCCCCATCCGAACCTGCGGTGAATGCGTTGCGCCAGGCTAACGGCTGGGACGGGCGGGTCGTGCCGCCGGGGAGGCGGGCTCACTCGCTCCGGGCGGCCGGGAGGTGCGGCAGCCGGTCGGCGGACACCACGCCCTCCAGGTAGCCGCGGGCGCGCTCGGTGCGCGGATACGCCTCCAGCAGCCGCCAGAACTCCGGCCCGTGCCCGGGGACGAGCAGGTGCGCCAGCTCGTGCAGGAGGACGTAGTCGACGACGTACTCGGGCATGCCCTGGAGCCGGTGGGAGAGCCGGATGCTGCCCTCGGCGGGGGTGCACGAGCCCCAGCGGGTGTTCTGGTTGGTGACCCAGCGGACCGAGGCGGGGCGCGCCCGGCCGTGGAGATACTGCGCGGAGAGGCGGCGGGCCCGCTCGGCCAGCTCGCCGTCGCCGAGCATCCGCCGGCTCTCCTGCGCCGCGAGCTTGTCGAGCATCAGCCCGACCCAGCGCTTCTCCTCGGCCTCGGACATCCGGGCCGGGATGAGGACGACGGTCCGGCCGCCCTCGCGGTAGGCGGAGACCGTCCTGCGGCGGCGCGAGCTGCGCCGGACCTCGACCTCGGACCCCGTCCAGGTCTCGTGCCCGGCCCCCCGGCCGCCGGTGAGCGGGCTCGGGGCGCTGCGCGAGGGGCGGGCGGCGCTGTGCGGAGGGTCGACGGACACGCCCCGACGTTACCCGCTGGCGGCGGGGGAAGTCCCGCCCCTCGGCTCGCCTGTCGGGGCGCCTGTCGGGGGAATGCCCGGCCTGGCACATATCAGTACGACAATCACCCCGGCCCTGTGGACAACATCGAGCGAGGCCGGCGCGGGACGGGCATGCTGAAGGCCGAGCGAGGGGGGACACCATGCCGACGACACCACTGCCCGTACCCGGAACCGTGCCCGGGCCCATGCCCGGAACCGTGCCCGGGCCCATGCCCGGAACCGTGCCCGGGCCCATGCCCGGAACCGTGCCCGGGCCCATGCCCGCACCCGTGCCCGACCGGGAGGACGGCCCCGACCCCGTGGTGGCGGCGCGGGCGGCCGACTCCGCGCATCCGATGATCAAGCCCGCGCTGCGCCGGGCCTGGCGCGACCGCGAGACGGTGCAGTGCGGGGCCGCCCCCGCGCACGCGGTCGTCCTGGGCCCGGTGGACACGGCGACCGGCAGCTTCCTGGGCCTGCTCGACGGGACGCGCGGCATGCCGCTGCTCCGCGAGGAGGCCAGGGGGTTCGATCTGCCCGACGGGCGGGCGGACGCGCTGGTGGCGCGCCTGGCGGCGGCCGGGCTGCTCGACGATCCCCGCGCGGGCGGCCGGAAGGCGGCCGCGCTGCGGGCCCGCGGCGGCTCGCTGGAACGGCTGCGCCCGGACCTGGCCTCGCTGTCGGTGCTCCACCCGGAGCCGGGGGCGGCGATGCGGCTGATGGCGGCGCGGCAGGCGACACGGGTGCAGGTGCGGGGCGCCGGGCGGGTGGGGGCCGCGATCGCGGCGCTGCTGGCGGCCTCGGGCATCGGCAGGGTCGACGTCCTGGACGGCGGCCGCGTCGAGCCCTGGGACGTGTCACCCGGCGGGGTGGGGGTGGAACGCACGGGCGAGCGGCGGGACGCGGCGGTCCGGCAGGTGGTGCGGCAGGCCGCGCCGCTGCCCCGGCCGAGGGCGAGACCGGGCGGTGGCCGCACGGGTGAGGACGACGCGTCGCCGGCCCTGGTGGTGTTCGCGCCCCGCGACGGCCTCGCGGCCTACGCCCCGGACGCGGAGGCGGGGCGGGAGCTCGTCACGCGCGGGACCCCGCACCTGTACGCGGGGGTGCTGGAGGCGACCGGGATCGTGGGGCCGCTGGTGCTGCCGGGCGAGTCGGCGTGCGCGGGCTGCGTCGAGCTGGACCGGTCCGACCGGGACCCGGCGTGGGCGCGGATGCTCGCCCAGTGGCGGTCGGGCCGCGGCCCGGGAGTACCGTCGTGCGACATGGCACTGGCCACGGTCGTGGCGGGGCTGACCGTGGCGAGGGCGCTGGCCTTTCTCGACGGTGGGTCCACGGCGGGCGCGGGGGAACGGCTGGAGCTGGCCCTGCCGGGGCCCGGCTGGTCCCCCCGGCCCGTGGAGCCGCATCCGCGGTGCCCTTGCGGCGCGGCGGGCTCCGGGTGACCGGGGTGCGCCGGGTCCGAAGGGTGCCGCGCGGGACAATGACCCGGGTAACCGCCGTCCGAGGCGTGGCTGTTCAGCTAGTTGGAGGGGCGCATGTCTGATCTACCCCGCAAGGCGGTCACCCGTACCGCCAAGTTGGCCGCGCTGCCCTTGGGGTTCGCGGGGCGCACGGCGCTCGGGCTGGGGAAGCGCATCGGCGGGCGGCCGGCGGAGATCATCGCCGCGGAGCTCCAGCAGCGCACCGCCGAGCAGCTGTTCGCGACCCTCGGCCAGCTCAAGGGAGGGGCCATGAAGCTCGGACAGGCGCTGTCCGTCTTCGAGTCGGCCCTGCCCGAACAGGTCGCCGGCCCCTACCGGGCGGCGCTGACGAAGCTCCAGGAGGCGGCGCCGCCGATGCCGACGGCGTCGGTGCACGCGGCGCTGGCCCAGCGGCTGGGGCCGGACTGGCGGGAGCTGTTCGAGGAGTTCGAGGACCGGCCGGCGGCCGCGGCGTCCATCGGCCAGGTGCACCGGGCCGTGTGGCACGACGGTCGTGAGGTCGCGGTCAAGGTGCAGTATCCGGGGGCGGGTGAGGCGCTGCTCTCCGATCTGACGCAACTCGGCCGGTTCGCGAAGCTGCTGGGGCCGCTGGTGCCCGGGATGGACATCAAGCCGCTCATAACGGAGCTGCGTGACCGGGTGTCGGAGGAGCTGGACTACGAGCTGGAGGCGCGGGCGCAGAGCGCGCACGCGCGGGAGTTCGCCGGGGACGCCGATGTGACGGTGCCGGACGTGGTGCACCGGAGCGATCAGGTGCTGGTGACGGAGTGGCTGGAGGGGGTGCCGCTGTCCGAGGTGATCGCGAGCGGCACCCGGGAGCAGCGGGACCGGGCGGGGCAGTTGCTGGCCCGCTTCCTCTTCTCCGGCGCGGCCCGTACGGGCCTGCTGCACGCCGACCCGCACCCGGGCAACTTCCGGCTGCTGACCGGGGACGCCCCGGACGGCCCGCCGGAGAAGTGGCGGCTGGGGGTGCTGGACTTCGGCACGGTGGACCGGCTGCCGCAGGGGCTGCCGGTGGAGATAGGCACGGCGCTGCGGCTGACCCTGGACGGCCGGGCGGAAGCGGTCCACGAGCTGCTGCGGGAGGAGGGCTTCGTCAAGGCGGGGATCGAGCTGGACCCGGAGGCGGTGCTGGACTATCTGCTGCCGATCATCGAGCCGGCGCAGGTGGCGGAGTTCACCTTCACGAGGGAGTGGATGCGGACCCAGGCGACCCGGATCGCCGACCCCCGCTCCCCCGCCTACCAGCTGGCCCGGCAGCTCAACCTGCCGCCGGCCTACCTGCTGATCCACCGGGTGACGATGAGCACGATCGGTGTGCTCTGCCAGCTGGGCGCCACGGTGCGCCTGCGCGAGGAGATGGAGGCATGGGTGCCCGGCATCGCGGCCCACGACCGCAGCCAGGACACCCCTGCCTGAGCGACAAAGGGGGGTGGGGGGAAGGGGAGGGGGCGGGGGGGAGGGGCCCCCCCCCCGTCGATCTGCCCGTCACCACCAGGACGAGTCGAGTCGTCCCTCGATCGCTCTGAGGTTGGCTCGGGCGCAGTCGTCGCAGAAGTAGTGGCGGCTGCCGTTCTCGACGGAGCAGATCCAGGTGGGGGGCGGCGTGCCGCCGGGGGCCTCGGTGCCACAGCGAGCGCAGGTGACGGGCTCGGGGGTCTCGGTGGCCTCTGGGTTCAACTGCACTGGCTTATGCGTCTTCCGGTCCACTCCCAGACGATATCCCCGGGGGCGGGCGGGGTGCGGGTGGCGCACCCGGGCGGTGTCGACGTGGCCGTGACGCGGCGGGGGGGGGGGGGGGGGGGGGGGGGGGGGGGGGGGGGGGGGGGGGGGGGGGGGGGGGGGGGGGGGGGGGGGGGGGGGGGGGGGGGGGGGGG
>NZ_JBWKFM010000010.1:169562-244420 GCF_056434285.1 Streptomyces sp. NPDC044063 | reverse complement strand
ACCGAAACCGCCCAGAAACACGGGTGGGGGGCGGGCTTGCCCTGGCTGGCCTCCCCCCCCCCCCCCCCCCCCCCCGGCCCCGGCCCGTCAGGAACGGGCCGCCGGGATGTAGGCCAGTCCGTGGGCACCCGCTTCGCCCGCCCGGTCGACCTCCAGGGTGTCGATCACGGTCATCCGCTCGAGGTCGACCACGGTCACCGTGCTGGACATGACGTTCGCCACGTAACCCAGTCCGCCGTCGGGCGAAGAGGTGATCGTCAGCGGGAAGCGCCCGACGGCCACCTGGCCGAGCACCTCGTGGGACCCGGGCGCGAAGACGGTCAGCACGCCGTCGTCCTGGGCGCCGAGCGCGCCGCCCGGGTCCTTGGCCATGCGCAGCTCACCGGCGAGGACGGCGCCGTGGACGGTGGTGTGCACGGGGAAGACCACGCCCTCGGTGCGCAGGACCTGGGCCACCTCGCCGGTGGCGGTGTCGATCACGCGCAGGCCGGGCGGGGCGACAGGAGGGCTGGTGAAGTCACCCTTGGGCGAGGCGACGTAGACGTAGCGGCCGTCGGGCGAGACGTCCAGGCCCTCGCTGCCGGGCACCTCGACGCGTCCGATGAACTCGTCGCGTTCGAGGTCGACGACGGACACGAAGGGCGCCTCCTTGTTGGTGGAGTAGCCCCGGCGGCCGTCGGGGGTGATCGCGAACCAGTGCGGGCCGGGGGCCATGACGGGGATCCGGGCGACGCGTTCCCGGGTGCGCGCGTCGTAGACGATGACGCCGCCGGGCTCGGTGTCGGTGGCCTCGACGCTGACGTAGAGCCGGGCGCTCTCGCGGTCCAGGACGATGCCGTGGGGCGCGTGGTCGGGGGCGGTGTCCAGGGTGTCGACGATCGTACGGGTGTCGGGGTCGATGACGGCGATCGCCCGCGCCCGCCCCTGGTGGGCGTGGTAGTAGCCGTCGACGTAGGTGCTGACGCAGTACAGCAGGCGGTGGTCCGGGTCGAAGCACAACTCGTGCGGCTGGGCCGGGACTTCGAGGACGTCGAGACGCTTGTGGGTCGCGGCGTCGAAGAAGGTGATGGTCGATCCGCTCTGGCTGACGACGGCCAGGACGTCGCCCTGTCGGGAAGGCATCGTGATGTTTTCCATGACTCCCACCCTGGGCGCGAACGAGCGTGAACTCCAGTGCAACGTCGTCACATCAGGGTTTCCTGCCATGCATTCCTGCTGGTCACGAGGGAGTTGGGCAGGGAGAACGTGACGGCGGTCACTCCCGCGGGAGGTTCCCGGCCCTCAGAGCGCGGCCAGCCAGCCCGCGTCCAGCACCCCTTCGGCGGCGAAGCCCGCCGTGCCCGACAGCAGCGCCGGGGCGTTCGGTTCCAGCGTCACCGACAGCGTGCCCGAGTCGCACTCGACGTGGGTGGTGCCCCATTCCCCCTTCTCGTGCTGGTAGGCCGCGGCGGCCGCGCACACCGCGGCGCCGCCGGCCCGCGCCTCCCCCGCGCCCGGCTGGTGGACGCGCACCCGCAGCCGGCCGCTGGGCAGGACGTTCACCAGCGAGAGGTCCGCGTCCGGCACGATGACGCCGGTGTCGCGCGGGAAGACGGTGACGTCCAGCCGCAGGTCGTGGGTCAGGTCGACGTACGCCACCGGGGTCTCCAGCAGACAGACCAGGTGGAGGCTGCCCAGCGAGACGGCCGTGCCGGGCAGGGGCGTGCCGTCGACGGTCGCGGAGGAGGGGCCGAGGACGCGCGGACACAGGAGCTCCGTCGTCACGCGGCCGTCGGCGCCGACGGCCGCGCGCTTGTCGCCCACGCGTGTGCCGATCCACAACCGGCCGGGCGGCACCAGCCCCGCCAGCGTCAGATAGCGGGCGACGAGGCCGAGTCCGGGGGCGCAGGAGAGGGCAGGCGAGCCGTCGGCGTCGCGGGAGTCCATGAACCACTCGCTGCGGGAGCGTCCCGGCATCCCGGCGCGCGCCGTGCGCACGAGCCGCAGGACGCCGTCGCCGCCCAGCCCGGTGTGCGGCGCGCACAGGGCGCGCACGGCGGCGTCGGACAGCGGGAGGCGGTTGTCCGGGTCGAGGAGGAGGACGAAGCCGTTGCCGCAGCAGTAGCCCTTGGCGTACCGCGGCCCGGTCCCGAGGCCGGGCCGGGCAGCTGTCCGAGGAGCCATCGGCCTCCTTCCCGGTCCTGGGGCGCGGTGCCGTCGGCGGACCACCCCGGGGAATCCTGCGGCCGTCCGGGGCGCGCCGCAACACGTTCCCGTACGCCCGTGGGCAGGCCTCGGGGAGGCATCCGGAGAACCTCCGGCCGACGCGGGGGAAGTTCCGGGGAACCGCCGGGCGACCTCCGGCCGTTCCGGCACGCCCCGGCGCGACCGGGACCGCCTTGACGGAGGATTTGAGGGCCATACGCTGGATACGTCACATACGGGGGAATCCTGTGGGTCGGGGCCACGTACGGCGGTTCCGGGAACGGCGGTACGTGGCGGGAGAGGCCGAAGGGCCGAGGGGGAACAGGGGTGCCTGACGGGGATCGGCGACCGGAGTTCGGCCCGCTGCTGCGCCGCCACCGGCTGGCGGCGGGGATGACCCAGGAGGAGCTGGCCGATGCCTCGGGGCTGAGCGTCCGCGCCATCAGCGATCTGGAGCGGGGCCGGACCGGCCGCCCGCAGCGCAGGACCGTGGAGCTGCTGACCGGCGCGCTCGCGCAGGGCGAGGCCGTCACCCGGCGGCTCGTCGAGGCGGCCCGGGCCACCGGCGCCGGGGAGGACACGGGGTGCGACGGCTGCCATGACCCGGATGTCCGGCCCGCCAGCCTCGCCCACCCCGCCGTCCTCGCCGACCCCGCCGGCCACCCGGCGTCCTGCGAACTCCCGCCGGACATAGGCGACTTCACGGCCCGGGAGGCCGAACTGCGGCGGATCGCCCGGGCTCTGTCCCCGGGCGCCGGGCGGCCGGGCCCGGACGACCGGTCCGATCCCCGGCTGACGCTGGTCGGCGGCCAGCCGGGCGCGGGCAAGACGGCGCTGGCGGTGCACGCCGCGCACCGCTCGCGCGCGCGGTTCCCCGACGGCCAGATCTACGTCGAGCTCTCCCCCGCTGGACGGCCCGCCCTGCGGCCGGCCGAGGTGGTCCGCAGGATTCTCCAGTCCCTGGGGGTGGATGGCGAGGCACCGGGCACCCTGGAGGAGGGGAGCGCCCGGCTGCGCGCGGTGCTGGCCCGCCGCAGGGTGCTCGTGGTGCTGGACGACGCGGTCTCGGAGGGGCAGGTCCGCTGCGCGCGTCCGGCGGTCGGCGACTCGGCCGTGATCGTGACCTGCCGGCGCCGGCTGTCGGCGCTGACCGGGGCCGGATGCGTGACGGTCGGCGCGTTCGGCCCCGAGGAGTCGCTGGACTTCCTGGCGCGGATGCTCGGCGAGGACCGCGTCCGCGCGACGCGCGCCGACGCGGCGCGCGTGGCGGAGCTGTGCGGCCATCTCCCGCTCGCGCTCCGGGTGGTCGGCTGCCGGCTGCTCGCCCGCCCGCACTGGACGATGCGCACCCTGATCGAGGAGGTGCTCGACGACCCCCGCACCCGGCTGCGCGAGCTGAGCGCGGGCGACCTGGCCGTACGGGCCGCCGTGGCGGCGGCGTTCAGCGTGCTGGACGACCGGACGCGATGGGCGCTGCACCGGCTGGCGGAGGCCCGGGAGCCGGGGTTCAGTCTGCGCGGCGCGGCGGTGCTGCTCGGGTGCAGCGTCGCCCGCGCCCACCGGCTGATCGGCGACCTCCTCGACGGCCACCTCGTCGAGGTGCTCGACGGGCGGCCCCCGGGGGACCCGCGCTACCTGATCCCGCCCGTGGTGCACCTGTTCGCGGCCGAGCCCGCGCGGGACGTTCAGCGGGTGGTGTAGCCGCCGTTGACGAAGAGGGTCTGCCCGTTGAGCCACCAGCCGTCGGTGAGGAGGAACCGCACGTACGGCACGATGTCCTCGATCTTCGTCAGCTCGCCGTTCATCGAGGACGACTTGTGGTACGCCACGGAGTCGTCGCTCTCGGCCGGGTAGAAGAACGAGGTGTCCATGGGGCCCGGGGCGATGTTGTTGACGGAGATGTCGCGGCCGAAGAGCTCCTTGGACAGGGCCCGGGTGAAGTGCTCGACGGGCGACTTGCTGCCCGCGTAGACGGAGTAGAGGCCGGTGTACGCGGCGAGCAGGGAGGTGACGATGGTGATGATCTTCCCACCGTCCTCCACCCGGCGGGCCGCCTCCTGCATCATGAAGAACGCGGCCTTGGAGTTCACGGCGAACATCTTGTCGTACTCGTCCTCGGTGACCTCGGTCATCGGCTTCTTGATGACCATCCCGGCGGTGTTCACCATGCAGTCGACCTTGCCGAAGGCCGCGACCGCCACCTCGAACAACCCCTCGACCTCGGCCACCTTACTCAGGTCCGCCTCGTGGACGACCGCCTCGGCCCCGGCGGCCCGCACGGCCTCCGCCGTCTTCTCCGCCCCTTCCCTGGAGGAGGGCGCGTTGTAGTGGACGACGACATGGGCGCCGTCCTTGGCGACCTCGCGCGCGATGAGACCGCCGAGGTTGCGGGAGGCTCCGCCGATGACGACGACCTTGTCCTTGAGCGTATGGCCGGGCATTGCGTCTCTCCTCGCCGGGGCTGACACGGGGACACCGCGGGGACATGCCCAACGTATGACCACGCGTCCGGCCCCGCACGCGGAGGCGACCGTGCGGGCGGCGGATCCCATACGACGTTAGGCTAGCCTTACCTTATGACTTTGTCGCACGTGGATCCCGGGGCGGAAGCCGTCGACGACCAGGCGTTCGCCGACGCCCCCCGAGGCCGCCGGACGCTCCTGATCACCTCGGCCTCCCTCCTCCTGGCGGTCCTCGTGCTCGCCGCCCTCTCCCTGTGCGTCGGGGCGGGCGAGGTCGGACCCGGCGACGTGCTCGACTACCTCCTCGGCCGTGACGGCGCGCGCGCCGACTCCCGGCTGTCCCTCGTCGTGGGCGACCTGCGCGTCCCGCGCACCCTCACCGCGCTCCTCGTCGGCGCCGCCCTCGGCACCTCCGGCAGCCTGCTGCAGGCCGTCACCCGCAACCCCCTCGCCGAGACCGGCCTGCTGGGCGTCAACGCGGGCGCCTCGCTCGGCGTGGTCGTCGGCATCGCGTTCCTCGGCGTCCAGAGCGGCTACGGCCACCTGCTGTGGGCCTTCGGCGGCGCCGTCACCGCCAGCGCGCTCGTGCTCTTCATCGCCGGGCGCCGGGGCGGCGGTTCACCGATGCGGCTGGTGCTGGCCGGCTCCGCGCTGGGCGCCACCTTCGGCGGGATCACCAGCGTCATCATCGTCAACTCCGCCGAGACCTACGACCGCTTCCGCTTCTGGGTGCTCGGCTCGCTCGCCGGGGTCGAGGGCTACGGCAGGCTCACGGCCCTGCTCCCCGTGCTCGCCGCCGGCTTCCTGGTGGCCCTGCTCGTCGCCCGACCGCTGTCCGCGCTGTCGCTCGGCGACGACCTCGCCAAGGGACTGGGCCACCGGCCCTCCGTCATCCGCGTGGTCGTCGCCCTGGCGGTCACCCTCCTCACCGCGGCCGCCGTCGCCCTCGTCGGACCCGTCTCCTTCCTGGGCCTCCTCGCCGGCTTCCTGGCCCGCGCCCTGGCGGGCCCCCGCCTCGCCGCGCAGATCGCCCTCGCCGGGCTCGTCGGCGCCGGCGTCCTCACCGGCGCCGACGTCCTGGCCCGCGTCGTCTCCCGGCCCTTCGAGGCCCCGGTGTCCGTCATCATCGCCCTCATCGGCGCCCCCGTCCTCATCGGCATCGTCCGCTCCCGCCGCATGGCGGCGATGGGCATGACCGACCCCGCCACCGAGGAATCCGGGACGCCCCGGCGGCGGTTCGCCCTTCCCTCGCGGCCGGCACGCGACGAGAGCATGGTGCTGCGGGGCGGCACGTTCTCCGTCCTGCTGCCGCGTCGCGCCGCCCTCGCCACGCTGGCACTCGCCCTGCTGCTCCTGTGCGCGGTGGTGCTGTCCGCGTACGCCGGCCAGAGCGACATGGGCCTGACCCGGACGTTCAACGCCGTCCTCGGCTCCGGCGACCGCTTCGACGTCCTCCTGGTGCAGAAGTTCCGGCTCGGCCGGATCGTCGCCGGCCTCACCGCCGGCGCCGCCCTCGGCCTCGCCGGCTGCCTCACCCAGACCCTCGCCCGCAACCGGCTCGCCACCCCCGAACTCCTGGGCGTCAACGACGGCGCCACCGCCGCCGTCCTCGTCTCCACCACCCTCACCGGCACCTTCGGCGCCTGGTGGGCCGGCCCGCTCGGCGCCCTCGCCGCCGTCCTCGTCGTCACCACCGTCTCCGGCGGCCTCGGGCAGCGCGGCTACCGCGTGCTCGTCGTCGGTCTGGCCATGTCGGCCCTGGCCTCCGCCGTCACCCAGGTCGTCCTCGCCCGCCGCTCCCTCAACTCGGCCGGCTCGCTCTACGTGTGGACCTCCGGCAGCCTCAACGGCCGCGACTACGCGGTGGCCGTCCCCGTCCTCGCCGGCCTGGCGGTCCTCGTCCCCCTCACCCTCGCCGTCGCCCGCCGGCTCGACGTCCTGCGCTTCGACGACTCCACGGCCTCGTCCCTGGGCGTGGCCCCGGGCCGGGTGCGGATGTACTGCATGCTGCTCGCCGTGGCCCTCGCCGGGCTGGCGGTCGGCATCTGCGGGCCGGTGGGCTTCGTGGCGCTCGCCTCGCCGGTGATCGCGGGGCGGGTCTACGGGGCGGGGCGGGTGCCGGTGGTGGGGTCGATGCTGGTGGGGGCGGGGCTGGTGGTTGTGGCGGACACGGTGGGGCGGGTGCTGCTGGATGGGGTCGAGATTCCTGTGGGCATTGTGACGACGGTTCTTGGGGGGCCGTTCCTGCTGTGGGTACTGCTGGGGCGGTCGGGGGCGGCGCGGGTGTAGGCCACCGGCGGTTCTCTCCCCCACCCCGCCCCTTCCCGTAACCGGGGGCTCCGCCCCCGGACCCCCGGTCCTCAAACGCCGGACGGGCTGAATTCGGCCCGTCCGGAAAGGAAGTCACATGGAGTTCCAGAGCCCCACGCTGCGCGAACTGATGGCCGCCGGCGACCCCGCCGCCGTCGCGGACTTCTGGCGGCGGACCGCCGCCACCGGTACGCCCCTCGTCGAGCCCGACCCCCAGGGGGACCCGGCGCGGCGGCTCGTCACCTTCGTCTGGCGTGACGATCCCGCCGATCCCGCCACCGACGTCCTCGCCCTCCTCCACACCGTCACCGACAAGGACCGCCACGCCAAGGACCTGACGCCCCATCTCATGGCGAAGGTGCCCGGCACCGATGTGTGGGCCATCAGTCATCGGTTGCGGGCCGATCACCGGGCGTCGTACCAGTTCTCCGTGCACCGAGGGCCCCGCGAGGACGCTCTGCGGACCGATCGGGCGGCGTGGCTGGGGGTGCTGGACGGTGCTCTGCCCGATCCGCTCGCCGCCGGTCCCGTCCTCGCCTCACGCGACGGGCGCAATCCCTCCTCGGTGATGGCGCTTCCCGACGCGCCCGCGCAGGACTGGGCGGCCGCTCGGGAGGGCGTGCCGCGCGGGGCGCGGATCGCGGCGGAGGTCGCGGGGCGGCGCGTGGGCGTCCATCTGCCCGCCGGGCACACCGTCGGCGGCGGGCCGTACGCCGTCGCCGTGCTCCTCGACGGCGAGATGTGGGGCCCGGTGCTGGACTTCGGTACGACCCTGGACAACCTCCACCACGACGGGCGGATCCCGCCGACCGTGACCCTGATGGTGGAGACCATGGGCCGCGACCGGCGCATGGCCGACCTCAGTTGCAGCGAGGAGTTCACCGACTGGCTGGCCGATGTGCTGCTGCCGTGGGCCGCGCGGGAGTACGGCGCGACGGACGACCCCGCCCGTACCGTCGTGGCCGGGCAGAGCGCCGGCGGTCTGACGGCGGCCTTCGCCGCCTTCCGCAGGCCGGAGCGGTTCGGGAACGCGCTGTCCCAGTCGGGGTCCTTCTGGTGGCCGGACGGGACGGAGTTCGACGGCGGCAGCGAGTGGCTGACCCGGCGGTTCGCGACGAGCGCGCGGCTGCCGGTCCGCTTCCATCTGGAGGTCGGCCTGCAGGAGTGGATGCTGCTTCCGCAGAACCGTCACCTCCGCAACGTGCTGGAGGCCCGCGGCTACGACGTGGCCTACCACGAGTTCAACGGCGGCCACGACTACGCCTGCTGGCGCGGCGGGCTCGCCGTCGGACTCGTGGGGCTGCTGTCGGACGGTTCAGGCGACCGCCGCTGAGGTCTCCTCCGCCTCGTCGTCGAACGGCGGCGGGGCGGGGGCCTCCTTGGGCAGCCGCAGGGCGACGAGCCCGCCCAGCGCCACCAGCGCGGCGGTGACCGCGATCGCCCACCGGTACGGGCCCGGCGCGGCGTCGTGCGGGCCGGAGCCCCCCGCCGCGATCACGGCGGCGACGGCGGCGATGCCCAGCGCGCCGCCGAGGGTGCGCACGATGGTGAACAGGCCCATCGCCTGGCCCATGGCCGGGGGCGGGACGTCCGCGAACCCGGCGATCTGGACGGTCAGTACAGCCGTGCCCAGCACCAGGCCGACGCAGAACATCAGCGCCCGTACGGCCCAGACGTGCTCCGCCACGCCCGGCACGGCGAGCGCCGCGAAGACGCCCGTGGCCAGGACGAGCGCGGGCACGGCGAGCCACCGGGGCCCGAGCCGGGGCATCAGCCGGTCGGCCGCCTGGGAGGCCAGCATCAGGCCGAGCGCCTCCGGGAAGACGCTCAGCCCGGCGTCCAGCGCCGAGGCGCCGAGTGCCGCCTGGTAGAGCAGCGGGAACGCGAAGAGCACACCCATCAGCCCCGCCGAGGTGACCAGCGCGAGGACCGTGGCGGACGCGAACACCTTGTCGGTGAGCAGCCGCAGGTCCAGCAGGGGTGTCCGTGCCTTCAGCAGGTGGGCGCATCCGGCGGCGAGCAGGACGAGCCCGAGTGGGCCGGAGACCAGGACGGAGGGCGCGGTCCAGCCGTGCGTGGGGCCGAAGCCCAGCGCGTAGGTGAGCAGGCCCAGCGCGGGGGTCGCCAGCAGGAAGCCCGTCAGGTCGAAGCCTCCGGCCTCCTCCTTGTGCTCGTCCAGGCCCAGCACGCCGAGCAGGACGGCGGCCGCGCCGATCGGCACGTTGACGAAGAAAAGCCAGTGCCAGGAGAGGTGTTCGGTGAGGAAGCCGCCGAGCGGCGGGCCGAGCGCCGGCATCAGCGCGGTCGGCACGATGAGCACCTTGGACAGCTTCATCCGCTCGTGCGGCGGGAAGGCCCGGAAGAGCAGGGTCATGCCGACGGGCGTGAGCAGCCCGCCCGCCACGCCCTGGACGACGCGCGCGAGGACGAGCGCCGGCAGGTTCTGGGCCAGCCCGCAGGCCGCCGAGGCCGCCGTGAAGACGGCCAGGGCGCCGAGGAAGACCTTCTTGGTGCCGAGGCGGTCGCCGAGCCGGCCGGCGACGGGCAGGGCGACGGCGAGCGCGACGAGGAAGGCCACCTCGACGGTGTTGGCGGCCGACACCGGTTCGCCGAAGTCCCGGGCGATGGTGAGCAGCGCCGGGTTGACGATGGTGGAGTCGAGCCCGTTCATGCACATCGCCGCCGTGTAGACGATCACGACGGCGATGCGCGGGGAGAAGCGGGTCACCGGGCGGAGAGCGGGGTCAGGTCGGTCCAGTGCTCGGTGATCCAGTCGACCGCCGACTGCCGGGCGCAGGGTCCGTGGACGGTGGTCCAGCCCTCGGGCACGGTGGCGAAGCCCGGCCAGAGGCTGTGCTGTCCTTCGGCGTTGACGAGGACGAGAAAGTCTCCGTCGCCGTCGAAGGGGTTGGCGGGTGCGTCGCTCATGGGGTCAGTTCTCCAGTTTCCGCAGTCGGTCGGCGATGACGCTCGCGATGTGCGCGATCGGTTCGGGCAGGGTCATGTCCTTGTGCGAGCAGGCGACGTTCGTGTTGTCGATCCGCCCGGTCACGTACGGGGTCCAGGTCTCGGGGGTGAGGGTGTCGTCGATGGTGTCGACGGTGGCCCGGAAGAAGAGCACGTCGCCCTTGAAGACGCGGTGGTCGAAGCCGCGCACCAGGTGGTTGGTGTTGAGGTAGGTGCGGTTGAGGGCTTCGATGGTGGTGTCGTCGAGGCTGGCCAGCGGGGAGCCCTCGCGCCGCAGCACCTCGGTGACGTGGGCGAGTTCGAAGGGCTTGCCCTCCAGGCTGTCCGGCCCGTAGCCGCCCATGGCGAGCAGGGCCTCCAGGGCCTCGGCCTGGTCGGGCACGGGCAGCTCGCGGAAGCCCTCGGCGGGGTAGGCGTCGAGGATGGCGAGCAGTTCGACCTCCGCGCCGAGGTCCTGGAGCCGGGTGGCCATGGCCTGGGCGATGATGCCGCCGGTGGACCAGCCCATGAGGCGGTACGGGCCGTCGGGCCGCACCTCGCGGAGCCGGTCGACGTAGTGCGCGGCCAGGTCCTCCAGGGTGGCCGGCAGCGGCTCGGCGGCCGTGGCGGGACCGACGCCCTGCGCCTGGAGCCCGTAGATCGGCACGTCGGCGGGGAGGTGGCGGATGAGGCCGGCGTAGCACCAGCTGAGTCCGCCTGCGGGGTGGACGCAGTAGAGCGGTGCCTCGTCGCCGTCCTTCGCGGGGCGCAGCGGGAGCAGCACGTCCAGCGCGTCGGTGGCCTCGGCCCGGGCGTCCAGGGCGGCGTCGAGCGCGGCCACGGTGGGCGCATGGAAGATCGTGCCGATGCCGACGTCGGCCCCGAGGGCCTCCTTGACGCGGCCTGCCAGCCGTACGGCGAGCAGCGAGTGGCCGCCCAGGTCGAAGAAGTTGTCGTCGACGCCGACCCGGGGCAGGCCCAGCACATCGGCGAAGATCGCGCAGAGCTGCTCCTCGCGGGGGCCGCGGGGGGCGCGGCCGCCGGTGACGGTCCCGGCGAGGTCGGGTGCCGGGAGGGCCTTGCGGTCGAGCTTGCCGTTGGCGGTCAGCGGCAGCCGGTCGAGGAGGACCACGGCCGAGGGGACCATGTGGCCGGGGAGTTCGCCCCGGGTGTGTTCGCGCAGCAGGGCCGGAGTCGTCTCGCGGGCGGGGACGGCGTAGGCGACGAGGCGCTTGTCGCCGGGGGTGTCCTCGCTGACGACGACGGCCGCGTCGGCGACGTCGGGGTGGCCGGCGACGGCGGCCTCGATCTCGCCGAGCTCGATGCGGAAACCGCGGATCTTCACCTGGTGGTCGGCGCGCCCGAAGTACTCGAGGGTGCCGTCGGGGCGGCGGCGGGCGAGGTCGCCGGAGCGGTACATCCGGCTGCCGCTCTCGCCGAAGAGGTGGGCGAAGGGATCGGCGACGAATCGTTCCGCCGTGAGGGCGTGCCGGCCGAGGTAGCCACGGGCCAGGCCCTCGCCCGCGACGTACATCTCGCCGGTGACGCCGGGCGGCACGGGCTGGAGGTACGGGTCGAGGACGTAGACGCGCAGGTCGGGGATGTTGACGCCGATGGTGCTGGAGGTGCCGGCGGCGGCGCTCGCCCGGTCGAGGGCGATGTAGGAGACGTGCACGGTCGTCTCAGTGATGCCGTACATGTTGACGAGGGTGGGGGCATTCTCGGCGTGGCGCTCGTACCAGTCGTCCAGCCGGCCCAGTTCCAGCGCCTCGCCACCGAAGACGACGTAGCGCAGGGCCGGTTCGATCCCCGGATTCTCCTTGTCGGCGGCCATCAGCTGGTAGAAGGCCGACGGAGTCTGGTTGAGGACGGTCACCCCCTCGTCGGCGAGCAGGCCGAGGAAGGCGGCCGGGTCGCGGCTGACGAGGTGCGGTACGACGACGAGCCGGCCGCCGTGCAGCAGGGCGCCCCACATCTCCCACACCGAGAAGTCGAAGGCGTAGGAGTGGAAGAGGGTCCACACGTCGTGCTCGTCGAAGCCGAACCAGTGGTCGGTGGCGGAGAAGAGCCGGGTGACGTTGTGGTGGGTGACCGGGACGCCCTTGGGTCGGCCGGTGGAGCCCGAGGTGTAGATGACGTAGGCGGTGTCGCCGGGGCGCTGGGCCCGGGTGCGGTCCGCGTCGGTCAGGTCGGTGGGCGCGTACCCGTCGGCGTCGGTGCCGTCGACGAGGACGACCGGCAGGTCGTGCGCCGGGACGCGGGCCGCGGTCGCGGTGTCGGTGACGACGGCGGCCGGCGCCGCGTCGGCGAGCATGTAGGCGAGCCGGTCGGCCGGGTAGTCCGGGTCCATCGGGAGGTAGGCGGCACCGCACTTGGCGGCGGCCAGCAGGCCGGTGACGAGCTCCGGCGAGCGCGGCAGGGCGAGGGCGACGATGGCGCCGGGGCCGATGCCCCGCCCGGCGAGCAGCCGGGCCAGGCGGTTGGCGCGGGCGGACAGCTCGGCGTAGGTGAGGGACACCCCGTCGCAGGTCACGGCCGTACGGTCGGGGTGGCGGCGGGCGGCGTCCTCGTACAGCTCGACGAGGGTCCGCTGCCTCGCGGGGGTGCGGGTGCCGGCGTTCCACTCGACGAGGGAGCGGTGGAACTCGGCCCCGTCGAGGAGCGGGAGGCGGCCGACGGGGGTGTCGGGGTCGGCCGCGGCGGCGGTGAGCAGCCGGGTGAGGTGGGCGGAGAGACGTTCCGCCGTGGCGGTGTCGAACAGGTCGGTGCGGAACTCCAGGAAGCCGGATATGCCGCCGCCGGGCCGCTCGCCGGCGTTGAGGGTGAGGTCGAACTTCGCGGTGCCGGTGGGGACGGCGGTCATCCGCGCGGCGAGGTCCGGGCCCATGGAGAACGCGGCGTCGGGCATGGACTGCCAGGCGAGCATGACCTGGAAGAGGGGGTGCCGGGCCAGCGAGCGGGGCGGGTTGAGCTCCTCGACGAGCCGGTCGAAGGGCAGGTCGGCGTGCTCGTGGGCGGCCAGGGTCGTGGTGCGGACGCGCTCCAGGAGGGCACGGAAGGTGGGGTCGCCGGAGGTGTCGGTGCGCAGGACGAGGGTGTTGACGAAGAAGCCGACGAGATCGGCGGTCGTGTCGTCGTCGCGTCCGGCGACGGGGGTGCCCAGCGGGATGTCGGTGCCGCAGCCGTAGCGGGTGAGGAGGGCGGCGAGGCCGGCCTGGACGGCCATGAAGACGCTGGTGCCGCTCGCGCGGGTGAGCGCGGCGAGCACCGCGTGGGCGTCGGGGTCGAGCTCGAAGGGCACGGTGTCGCCGGCGGTGGAGGCGACGGCGGGGCGCGGCCGGTCGGTGGGGAGTTCGAGCTGGTCGGGCAGGCCGGCGAGGGCCGCCTTCCAGTGGTCGAGCATCCGCGCGGCGGCCGGGGTGGGCGCGTCGGCGGTGCCGAGGAGCCGCTCCTGCCAGGCCGTGTGGTCGGTGTACTGGACGGTCGGGGGGACCGCCTCGGGTGCCCGGCCCGCCGCGCGGGCGGTGTAAGCGGCGGCGAGGTCGCGGGCGAGGGGGGTGGTGGAGGCGCCGTCGCCGGCGATGTGGTGGAGCAGGAGCAGCAGGGTGTGCCGGTCGCCACCATCGGTGAAGAGCGTGACCTTCAGTGGGAGTTCGGTCGCCAGGTCGAAGGAGTGGCGGACGGCCTCGGTGAGGTCGGCGTCGAGCGGGGCGATGTGCAGCTCGGGTCGGGCCTGCTCGGGGGTGAGGATCAGCTGGTGGGGCTCGTTGTCGAGGGCCGGATAGAGGGTGCGCAGCGTCTCGTGGCGCTCGGCGAGGTCGGCGAGGGCGAGGCGAAGCGCGTCCTGGTCGACGGGTCCGGTGAGGGTGAGGAGCAGCGGGATGTTGTAGGTGGGGCTGGGGCCTTCGAGGCGGTACATGAACCACAGCCGCTTCTGGGCCGGGGAGAGCGGCATGCGGTCCGTGCGCGGTACGGGCACGAGCGCGGGCCGGTCCTGTTCGGTGTCCCGCTCCCGGACGAGCGCGGCGAGGGCGGCGGGGGTGGGGTTGCGGAAGACGTCGGCGAGTCCGATCGCGTCATCGCCGAAGGCGTCGCGGACGCGGGCGGCGATCCGGCCGGCGAGCAGGGAGTGGCCGCCGAGCGCGAAGAAGTCGGCGTCCGGGGACGGGGCGTCGGCGAGGCCCAGGACGTCCTGGAAGAGACCGCGGACGATGTCCTCCTGGGGCGTGCGGGGGGCGCGGTCCGCGGTGCCGGTGGGCTCGGGGTCGGGCAGGGCCTTGACGTCGAGCTTGTCGTTGGCGGTGCGGGGCAGGGCGTCCAGGATCAGGATCGTGGCGGGCACCATGTGGTCGGGCAGCCGCTGGGCGAGGTGGGCGCGCAGTTTCTCGGGGTCGGGCGCGGCGCCCTCGGCGGGGACGGCGTAGCCGAGGAGGCGCTTGCCGGTGGGGGTGTCGCGGGCGATGACGGCGGCGCGGTCCACGGCCGGGTGACCGGCGAGGGCGTTCCGGATCTCGCCGAGCTCGATGCGGAAGCCCCGGATCTTGACCTGGTCGTCGGCGCGGCCGAGGAACTCGAGGGTGCCGTCGGGGCGGCGGCGTACGAGGTCGCCGGTGCGGTACATCCGGGCGCCCGGCTCGCCGTGGAGGGCGCCGAAGGGGTCGGCGGTGAAGCGTTCGGCGGTGAGGTCGGGCCGGCCCAGGTATCCGGCGGCCAGGCAGGCGCCGGCGATGTAGAGCTCGCCGGTGACGCCGTCGGGGGCGGGGCGCAGGGAGGTGTCGAGGACGTACGCGCGGGAGCCGCGTACGGGCCGGCCGACGGGGGTGCCGTCGGCGTCGGTGCCGGGCAGCCAGTAATACGCGTCGACGGTGGTCTCGGTGGGGCCGTAGAGGTTGATGGGGCTCAGGCCCTCGGTGGCGGCGAGGCGGCGCCACAGGGGCTCGGGCACGGTCTCGCCGCCCACGACGACGAGGGCGGGATGGTGCCGGCCCTCGTCCAGCAGGCCCTCGGCGACGAGCGCCTCGACGTAGGAGGGGGTGGCGTCGAGGTAGTCGACGCGGTGGTCGCGGACGTGGGCGGCGAGGGTGGCGGGGTCGCGGTAGGCCTCGTCGTCGAGCAGGTGGAGCTCGTGGCCGTGGACCATCCAGATCAGCGGGTCCCAGGCGGCGTCGAAGGCGAAGGAGGCGCTGTGGGCGATCCGCAGCCGCTCGCGGCCGGTGCGCTCCACGGCCGGGGCGATGTGGTCGGTGCCGTGCCCTGCGTGGAGGTTGGCGAGGGAGGCGTGGGTGACGAGGACGCCCTTGGGACGGCCGGTGGAGCCCGAGGTGTGGATGACGTAGGCGGGCTGGTGGAGCGCCGGGGCGGCGAGGGCCGTCGCGGACCGGGCGGCGATCCGGGCACGGGTGGGCGCGTCGTCGAGGAGGAGGACGGGCACGGTGTGCTCGGGCAGGCCGCGCACGGCGTCGGTGGTGCCGACGATGCAGCCGGGGCGGGTGTCGTCGAGGACGGCGGTGATGCGCTGGGCGGGGTGGCCGAGGTCGAGGGGCTGGCAGACGCCGCCCGCCTTGAGGACGGCGAACAGGGCGACCACCATGTCGGCGCTGCGCGGCAGGGCGAGGGCCACGGCGGTGCCCGGGCGGACGCCCGCGTCCCGCAGCTCGTGGGCCAGGCGGTCGGCGGCCGCGTCCAGTTCGGCGAAGGTGAGGGCGGTGGCGCCGGCGCGGACGGCGACCGCCTCGGGCGTACGGGCGGCCCGCGCGGCGAACAGCTCGGGCAGGGTGCGGTCCACGCGCGGCTCGGTGCGGCCGGCGGTGGCCCGGTGGATCTCCTCGGCGTCGAGGAGGTCGATGGTGCCGACGGGCCGCTGGGTGTCGTCGAGCAGCAGGTCGGTGAGGGCGTCGAGGTAGCGGAGCAGTCCGCGCTCGTGGCCGGCGAGGGAGGCGGCGTCGTAGCGGCCGGGGTGGGCGTCCAGGCCGAGGCGTACGGAGCCGTCGGGGGCGGGGGTGACGGCCACGGCGAGGTCGTCCACGGGGCCGGCGGCGAGGTTCACGACCTCGCCGCGCAGGCCGGCGAAGTCCAGGTCGCCCTCGAACGCCTTGATGTTCACCATCGGGCCGAAGAGGGGCTGCTCGGGCGAGGTGAGGCCGAGGTCGCGGCGCAGGTCCTCCTGGCGGTAGCGCTGGTGGCGCCGGACGGCCCGGAGCTCCAGGACCACGCGGCGGAGCAGCTCGGCGCCCGTGTCCTGGGGCCGGACGGTCACGCGCAGCGGCATGACGTTGACCATCATGGCGGGGGTGCGCAGGGCGGCCGGGCCGCGGCGGTTCATCAGCGGCAGGCCGAGCACGATGTCCTGGGCACCGGTGACGCGGTGGAGGTAACCGGCGGTGGCGGCGATGACGAGCTCGGCCCAGGTGGCCTTGGCGGCGCGGGCCGCCGCTTCCAGGCGGGTGAGGGAGCCGGCGGGCAGGTCGGCGGTGCGGCGCAGCACCCCGGCGGCGGGGGCGGCCGGCGCTCCGCCCGGGGAGACGGGCTCGGGGCGGTCGGCGAGGCGCTCGCGCCAGTGGGCGCGGTCGGCGGCGTGGCGCTCGCTCGCCACGTAGGCGGCCTCGTCGTCGACGAGTTCGCGGAGGGTGCCGAACGGGTTGGGGGCGGGTTCGGCGCCGGTGGCGAGGGCGGTGTAGACCTCCGCCAGGCGGCGCCCGATCAGGGTGAGCGCGTAGGCGTCGACGGCGAAGTGGTGGACGCGCTGGTACCACCAGTAGCGGTCGTCGGCGAGGCGGAGGAGGGCCTGGGTGACGAGCGGGCCCTCGGTGAGGTCGACGGGCCGCTCGAGGTCGGCGCGCGTCCAGGCCTCGGCCTCCGCGGCGGGCCGTTCGGCGGTGCGGAGGTCGATCCTGCGCAGGACGGGGACGGCGGCGGGGTCGACGCGCTGGGCGGGGGCGCCGTCGCCGGGGACGGCCAGCAGGGAGAGCGTCTCGGCCTCGGTCACGGTCTGCCGCAGGGCGCGTTCGAACAGCTCCTCGTCGAGGTCGCCGGTGATCTCCACGCGGTCACCGGTGTTGTAGACCGGGTTGCCGGGGTCGAGCGCCTGGGCGTACAGGATGCCGGACTGCGCGGCGAGCAGCGGCAGTTCGACGGGGGCGGACTCGTCCTGATGGTCACGCATGCGTGGGGACTCCCGGAGAAAGGCAAACGTTCCTGGTCACACCGGAACCCCCCGGTGCGTCAGCTTAGGTAAGCCTAAGCTATTTTTTGACCGCCGGTGAGAGCGGCCTCCGCCTCGCCCGAGCCGGATGGGACACCTACGACAGTGGAGCCGGACATGACCGTGACCGAAGGCCTCAAATCAGCCATACGCGAAAGGGTTTCGGCGCATCGCGAGGAGCTCCTGTCGCTCAGCCGGCGCATCCACGACCACCCCGAGACGGCGTTCGCCGAGCACCGGGCGGCGGCCTGGTGCGCTGAACTCCTGGGCCGGAACGGCTTCTCGGTCACCGCCCCCGCGTACGGGCTCGACACGGCGTTCGCCGCGACGGCGGGCAGCGGGCCGGTGACGGTGGCCGTCGCCTGCGAGTACGACGCGCTGCCCGGACTGGGGCACGCCTGCGGCCACAACCTGATCGCGGCCGCGGGCGTCGGCGCGGCGCTGGCCCTGGCACCGTACGCCGACGAACTCGGCCTGACCGTACGGGTTCTGGGCACCCCGGCCGAGGAGAGCGGGGCGGGCAAGGAGCTGCTGCTGCGGGCGGGCGCCTTCGAGGGCGTCGACGCCGCGATGATGGTGCACCCCTGCCCGTTCGAGGTGGCCGAGTTCCGGTCGTTCGCACTCGGCACGCTCTCGGTGGAGTACCGGGGCCGCTCGGCGCACCCCAGCCTCAACGCCCACGAAGGACGCAACGCCGCCGATGCCCTGACGGTGGCCCAGGTGGCTCTGGGGCTGCTGCGCCAGCAGTTGCCGCCGCACTGGAAGGTGCACGGCGTGACCACGAGCGCGGGCACGGCCCCCAATCTGATCCCGGACCGGGCCACCGCCGAGTACGAGATCCGCACTTCGGCCGCCGAGGACCTGCGCGAGCTCCGCGAGCGCGTCGAGGCCTGCTTCCGGGCCGGCGCGCTGGCCACCGGCTGCGAGGTGACGCTCACCCGCCCCGAGCCCGACTACCTCGACTTCCGCACCGACCCGGAGCTGATCGCCCTCTGGACGGCCAACGCCCGGACGCTGGGCCGCCCCGAGCCGGAGCGGCGCGAGGCGTTCGCCTGTACGGACATGGGCAACGTGTCGCACGCGGTGCCGTCGATCCACCCGGTGCTGGACATCACGGGCGGGGCGTGCGGGCCGCACGAGCCGGAGTTCGTCGCCGCGGCCGTTTCGCCGGAGGCGGAGCGGGCCGTGGTCGACGGGGCGATCGGTATGGCGTGGACGGCCGCGGACTTCGCGGCGGCGCGCGCGTAATCGGGGGCTCCGCCCCCGGACCCCCGGTCCTCAAGCGCCGGACGGGCCATTCGGCCCGTCCGGCGCCCCTGCCTACTTCTTCAGCGCCTTGCTGATGTCGTCGATGACCACACCGCTGGCCAGCGGCCCACCCCGCGTCGACCACACCGAGCCGTTCACGGTGACCGCGTGGTTCTTCTTCACCGCGTTCAGGTCCTTGTACGCCGGCTTCTCCTGGACGTCCTTGAGGGCCTTCTCGCCGTCGGCGGTGAGGGTGGACAGGAACAGCCAGTCGCCGTCGATCTCGTTGATCTTCTCCAGGCTGAGCGCCGGGGTGTGCGCGTTGCCGTCCTTGTCCTGGGACTTGGGGCGCTTGAGGCCCATGTCCAGGGCGACGCCGGAGGCGAACTGCTTCTTCTCCATCCAGCTCGGGCCGTCCGGGTTCCAGCGCACAATGCTGACCTCGGCGCCCTTGTTGTCGCCGAGCTCCTCGCCGGCCTTCTTGGCCTTCGTCTCGTAGTCGGCGATGACCTTGTTGGCCTTCTCCATGCCGTTGACGGCGTTGGCGATGCCTCGGAAGGACAGCTTCCAGTCGTCCGTCGGGGCCATGGTGACCAGGGTGGCCGGAGTGATCTCGCGGAGCTGCTTGAGGACCTGCTGGTCCTGCATGTCGCCGGCCAGGATCAGGTCGGGCTTGGCGGCGATGACCTTGTCCATCACCGGCTGGAGCAGGTTGCCGACGACGCTGACGCCCTTGACCTTGTCCTCGAGGTAGGCCGGGGGCTTGTTGAGGCCCTGGCCGTTGGTGATGCCGACCGGCTTGATGCCGAGCGCGAGCACCGCGTCCAGGTCCTCCTGGGTGAGGGTCACGATCCGCTTGGGGTGGGCCGGGACCTTCACGGCGGTGCCGGTCGCGTCCTTGACCGTACGGGTGCCGCCGCCCGCGTCGGACGCCGCCCCGTCGCTCTTCCCCTTGTCGGAGTCCCCGTCCCCGCCGCAGCCGGTCAGCAGCAGGGCGGCCGCGCCCACGGCGGCGAGGGCCTGGGCCGCGCGGCGCGGGGTGGACATGAGGAGGCGGCGGGACGAGGTCATCGAAGGCTCCGGGCGTCTGAGAAGAGTCGGGAAAAGGCAGGGGAAGGCCGTCGTCCGGGAGGAAAGGAACCCTCCGGACACCGGTGATATTAGGTTAGCCTTACCTAAAAGTCATCCCGCGTGAGGGGTTTCCCCGCACGACGACCGGACGACCCGCCCCTGGCCCCGCCGTCACCCGCGCCGCGGGAAGAGGAGCCGGACGAGCCTCCACGCCCCTCGCGACCGGGAGCGCGCGGCCCCCTCGTCGAGCGGCGGGAGCTCCGGGAGTTCCTCCACGACGACCGGCACGGGCTCCGGGTCGGGCTTGGGGCTGTGGGCGCGGTATGCCTCGGCGCGCACGTAGGCGCCGAGCGCACGCGCGGTGTCGATGCGCATGACGTGTCACTCCTGCTGTGAAGACTGCCGACTGGCCGGAATCCGGGTACGCGAACGACACCCCCGGCCCCTGGACGGGGCGGGGGTGTGGTCGCGCTCAGCAGCGCAGGACGGAATGCCGGGCGTGGCCCGGATCGACGACGGGGTCGCCCGGGCGGGCCGGCGACCGCGGGCCGGAGAGCACCCCGGCGGTCCCGGCGGCGGCCGCAACGGCCAACAGGCTTCCGCCCAGCGGCCGTCCAGCCCTCCCCGGGCGCGGAACGCGCCTTTCCGGCACGCACGCGGCGCATTCGTCGTTCGCCCCGTCCTCGGCGGGCGCCGAGGCGGGTGCCCGTTCCCGGGCGGCGGCGTAGTCGGCGAACTCCGAGGTCACACCGGACAGCACCATCAGCGCGGAGGCCAGCAGCACGACGACAGCCCGCAATACGGGCTGCACCACCGCAGCACGACCCCAGAACGCCACAAATGCAGCGTAGTCGGTCAGTCACCCTGGGGCATTCCGTCGATCGGGTGAGAAACGGGCTTGAGCGAGACATCCCCGCCCTTAATGGTCCGATAAGAACATTGGCCGGTTTCCGCTCATCCGCCGGTCCCGGTCCGCCACCGGCTCAACGTCCGGGCGCCTCGACGGAGTCCAGGGGGATGTACAGGTCCTTCGGATGTGCGGGGAGGTCCCTCGCACGGAAAGGCAGGACAGATGTCAGGACGGATACCGCTGTCACAACGGACACCGCGCCGAGTACTCACGGGGGCGGCGCTGGCGACGGCCCTCGCGACGACAGCCCTCACGGCCACCACCACCGCCACCGCGGCCGACACCGGGCGGGACCGCGACCGGCACGCCGCCACCCGCTCCGTGATGGAGGCCCAGGTGACGGCCGGCCTTCCCGGGGTCCTGGGCCAGGCCCGGGACGACCACGGCACCTGGAACGCCTCCGCCGGCACGGCCGACCTCAGAACCGGCCGCGACCGCCTCCCCCAGGACCGCTTCCGCGTCGGCAGCATCACCAAGGCGTTCGTGTCCACCGTGCTGCTCCAGCTGGAGGCCGAGGGCAGACTCGACCTCGACGACCCGGTCGACCACTGGCTGCCCGGCGTCGTACGGGGCAACGGCCACGACGGCCGCGCCATCACCGTCCGGCAGCTGCTCAACCACACCAGCGGCGTCTTCAACTACACCGAGGACCCCGCGTTCGTCGAGCGGATCACCACCGGTTTCCTCGACCACCGCTTCGAGACCCGCACGCCCTCCGAGCTCGTCGCCACCGCGACCCGGCACGCGCCGTACTTCGCCCCGGGCAAGGGCTGGCACTACTCCAACACCAACTACGTCCTCGCCGGACTGATCGTCGAGAAGGTGACCGGTCACTCCTACGCCTCCGAGGTGGACCGGCGCGTCGTCCGCCGGCTCGGCCTGCGCGCCACCACCCTCCCGGGCACGTCGCCCCGCGTCCCCGGCCCGCACGGCCGGGGCTACAGCAAGCTGCTGAGCGACGCGCCCGACGCCAAGGTCTACGACGTCACCGAGCTCAACCCGTCCTGGGGCTGGGCCGCCGGCGAGATCATCTCCACCACCGGCGACCTCAACCGCTTCTACAGCGCCCTGCTCCGAGGGGAGCTGCTCCCCGAGCGCCAGCAACGGGAACTGCTGACCACCGTCCCGGCGGCCGGCGAGGCCGGGGCCGGATACGGCCTCGGTGTCTCCACCGCCACCCTGTCGTGCGACAAGAAGATCTGGTTCCACAGCGGCGGCATCCACGGCTCCACCTCCCTCGCGTCCGCCACCGCCGACGGCCGTCACACCGCCGCGTTCAACCTCAACGGCGACTGGGGCGGCGACCTCGCCGGCCTCCTCGAAGCCGAGTACTGCGGCACCAAGCCGGCCCCCAAGGCCGGTCCCAAGGCCACCACCGGCCCGGCCGGCTCCTCACTCGACCGGCTCACCGCCCTGCGCTGACCCGGCGTCACGCCCGGTCCGTGCCCGGCGCCCCGGCGGCGCCGGGCACGCCCATGGCCGTATATGGCCGTGTACCGACCCCCGGCGCCGCGCATGAGGTGTAATACGGCCGGATCGTGACCAGAATCCCTGGACCGGCTGATCGTCGACGGTGAGGAGCGGGCGTGGAGGAACGGGAACGGGCGGAGTCGGCGGGCCGGCAGGCCGCGGCGCAGCTCACCGCGCAGGGCGTCCACGGCGTCGCGCTCACCTGGGTGGACAACGCCGGCCTGGCCCGCGTCAAGGCCGTGCCCACCGGCCGGCTCGGGCACGCGGCACACCGGGGCGTCGGGGCCTCGCCGTGCTTCGACACCTACCTCGTCGACGACTCGGCGGTCACCAGCCGCCACCTCGGCGGCCCGGACGGCGACCTGCGGCTCGTCCCCGACCTGGACCGGCTCACCGTGCTCGCCGCCCAGCCCGGCTGGGCCTGGGCGCCGGTGGACCGCTACGCGCAGGACGGCACGCCCCACGTCGCCTGCCAGCGGCAGTTCGCCCGGCGGATGGCCGGCGCGGCGGCGGAGCGGGGCCTGCGGCTCAGCATGGGCTTCGAGACCGAGTGGGTCGTCATGCGGGCCAACGGCCACGAGCCGCCGCGCTACGGCTGCTCCGGCCCCGCCTACGGCATGACCCGCGTCGTCGAGCTCTCCGACTATCTGCGCGACGTCCTGGAGGCGCTCGCCGCGCAGGACGTCGAGGTGCTCCAGATCCACCCGGAGTACTCCCCCGGCCAGTTCGAGGTGTCCGTCGCCCCGTCGGACCCCGTCGGCGCGGCCGACCTGTCCGTCCTGGTCCGCGAGACGATCCGCGCCGTGTCGCGCCGGCACGAGCTCGACGTCTCCTTCGCTCCCGTCGCCGAGCCGGGCGGCGTCGGCAGCGGCGCGCACCTGCACCTGAGCCTGTGGCAGGACGACACCAACCTGTGCCGGGGCGGCGGGGGCCCGTTCGGCATGACCGGGACCTGCGAGTCCTTCCTCGCCGGCGTCCTGCGGGAGCTGCCGGCCCTGCTGGTGCTCGGCGCCCCCACGCCCGCCAGCTATCTGCGCCTCGAGCCCTCGCGCTGGGCCGGCGTCTACCAGTGCTGGGGGCTGGAGACCCGGGAGGCCGCGCTGCGCTTCATCACCGGCGCGCCCGACGACACCGGGGCCGCCAACGCCGAGGTGAAGTGCTTCGACGGGGCGGCCAACCCCTATCTGGTGACGGGCGCGGTCGTCGCCGCCGGCCTCGCGGGGCTCGACGAGGGCCTGCGGCTGCCGCCCCCGATGGCCGGCGACCCGGCGCTCACCGGCGGCCAGACCCGGCTGCCGGCGTCGCTGCCCGAGGCCCTGGAGCACTTCCGGGCCTCCTCCCTGCTGCGGGAGGCGCTCGGCGATCCGCTGTTCGAGGCGATCGCCGCCGTCCGCGCCGGTGAGGCCGAGCTGTTCGAGGGGATGGCGCCGAAGGACGTAGCGGCCGCGACCCGGCTGCGGTACTGACGTGACCCAAGGGCGCGGGGCGGGGCCGCACATCCCGCCGCTGGTCGACCACCACTGCCACGGCGTGGCCCGGGGCGAGCTCAGCGACGAGGCCTTCGCGGCCTTCCTCACCGAGTCGGACGCGCCCGCCGCGCCCGGTACGAGCTTCTTCGACACCCAGCTCGGCTTCGCCGTGCGCCGCTGGTGTCCGCCCCTGCTCGGCCTCGACGCGCACTGCCCGCCCGACGCGTACCTCCGGCGGCGGCGCGCGCTCGGCCCGGCCGAGGCCACCCGCCGGCTGCTGGGTGCCGCCGGCATCGCCGCGTACCTGGTGGACACCGGCATCCCCGGCGACCTCACCTCCCCCGCCGAGCTGGCGGCGGCCGGGGACGCCTCCTGCCACGAGATCGTCCGCCTGGAGCGGTTGGCGGAGGGGGCGGCCGACACGGCCGGCGGCGTCCGCGACTTCCTCGACGCCCTCGGCTCGGCCGTTCAGGAGAGCGCCCGCACGGCCGCCGGCTTCAAGTCGGTCGTCGGCTACCGCCACGGCCTGGACTTCGCGCCCGGCCCACCGGCCGACGCCGAGGTACGCGCCGCCGCCGGCGCGTGGCTGGCCCGGCGGGCCCCGGGCGAGCGGCTGGCCGACCCCGTGCTGCTGCGCCACCTGCTGTGGTCGGCCGCCGCGACCGGGCTCCCGCTCCAGCTGCACACGGGCTTCGGCGACCCGGACCTGCGGCTGCACCGCTGCGACCCGCTGCTGCTCACCGACTTCCTCAAGGCGGTGCGCCCCACCGGCTGCTCCGTGGTGCTCCTCCACGGTTACCCGTACCACCGCAACGCCGGTTATCTGGCCGCCGTCCTCCCGCACGTCTACGCCGACGTGGGCCTGTCGCTCACCCATACCGGGGCGCGGGCGGAGGCGGTGCTGGCCGAGACGGCGGAGCTCACCCCGTTCGGCAAGCTGCTGTTCTCCACGGACGCGTACGGGCTGCCGGAGCTGTACGTGGTGGGCGCCGAGCTGTTCCGGCGGGCCCTGACGCGGCTGCTGGCGGGCTGGGTGGCCGAGGGCGCCTGGTCGGCGGCGGACGCGGAGCGGGTGGCGGCCATGGTCGCGGCGGACAACGCCCGGCGCGTGTACGGGACACCGGCCCCGGCGTCCGGGTGAATCCGGCCACGGAACGGGCGCGTCCACCCCGTCGGCGCACCCGGCCGGCGGGGCCCCCTTCGCTAGGGTGGGCGGTCCGGCCGCCGACGCGGGGAGGACGCATGACCACCGGTCAGGTGTGGAGCATCGAGCGGATCCGGGACGCGCTGGGCAGCGCGGACCTCTCCCGCCGCTTCGCCCGGGAGATCGGCCGGGCCCCGGCGCACGAGGTGCCGGTCGTCTTCGCCAAGTGGCAGGCCATCGCCGAGCGCACCCTCACCGCGGTCGAACGCGGCCGGCAGGCGGCGGCCGCCCAGGCGGCGGGCCGCGAGGTGCCGGGCGACTGGATCGACTTCCCCCGGACGGCGCAGGAGGACCCGGGCCCGCCGCGCGGCCTCGGCACCGCCTGGAACTGACAGCCGACCGGTGTACGCGCTCAAGTTCGACATGACGACGGCCGCCGTCTGGGAGCAGCTCCCGCCCCCGGTGAGCGCGCACCTCGGCGACCGCCTGATCGCCGCCTGCACGGATCCGCTGGCGGCGACCGTGCCCTACGGCGAGGACGACGGCGTCATGCGGATGCTCGTGCTCGACGACGTGTTCGTCGTCATCTATCTGGGGCACCGGACGCGGACGTTGCACGTCTACCAGATCGACTACCTGGGCTGAGCCGTCCGGGCGAGGTCCGCGACGACGGCGACCGCCCGGTCGAGCTCGTCCTCGGTGTTGTAGTAGTGCGGCGAGAGCCGGACCACGGGGTGGATGGCGCCGGCCTCCTTGCCGGTCATCACGGTCTCCGGGTGGGTGGTGGTGACGTTGACGCCGTGCCGGGCGAGCTCCGCCTTGACGTGGTCCGGGGCGACTCCGGCGACGGTGGCGGTCACGATGGCGCACCGGCGCCGACCCCGGTCGTGGGTGGTGACGCCCGGCACCGCGTCGAGCCGCTCCCGCAGGGCGGCGCCCAGCTCGGCGGACCGCTCGCCGATGGCGTCCAGGCCGAGGTCCAGGGCCTGCCGTACGGCGCTGCCCAGGCCGAGGATGTTGGCGTAGCTCATCTCCCACGTCCCGAAGCGGCGGGCGCCCGGGCGCCAGGAGAAGCCCCGCTTGCCGTCCCAGACGGAGGCGGCGGTCTCGTTGACGGCCGGTTCGAGCAGGTCGAGCATCCCGGAGCGGACCCAGAGGAAGCCGGTGCCGCGCGGGCCGCGCAGGAACTTGCGGCCGGTGGCGCAGAGCATGTCGCAGCCGATCTCCTCGACGTCCACGGGGAACTGGCCCACGGACTGGGTGGCGTCCAGCAGGAACGGCACCCCGGCCCGGCGGGTGAGCCGGCCGATCTCGGCGACCGGGTTGACCAGGCCGCCGCCGGTGGGGACGTGGCTGACGCCGACCAGCTTGACGCGCTCGTCCAGCAGGCCGGCGAGCGCGGCGGTGTCCAGCTGCCCGGAGGCGTCGTCGGGGACCACCACGATCTCGGCGCCGGTGCGCTGGGCGGCCTGGAAGTAGGCCAGCACATTGCTGGCGTACTCCGAGTGCCCGGTCAGGACGCGGTCGCCGGGCCGGAGGGGAACCGCGTAGAAGGCCGCCCCCCAGGCGTGGGTGGCGTTGTCGAACAGCTCCACCTCCTCGGGCCGGCCGCCGACGATCTCCGCGACGGCGGCGTACGTCGCCTCGATGTCCGCGAGCCGCTCGGTGGCGGCCTCGTAGCCGCCGACGAGGGCCTCCCGTTCGAGGTGGGAGGTCACCGTGGTGAGGGTGCGGCGGGAGAGGAGGCCTGCGCCCGCGTTGTTGAGGTGGGCGCGGTGGGCGCAGCCGGGGGTGTCCTCGCGGAGGGCGGCGATGTCCAGGACCATGGAGGGCCTTTCTCACGGTGGCACGGCCCGGGGGTGGTACCAGTACCACCCCCGGAACGGGCACGGGTGGGATCGATCGCGGGCGGGCGGCGCGGAAGTATCGACGCCGTAGTCACACTGCCCAGGAGGATCGATGTTCAAGTTCGCGAAGTCGTCGCGTCCGGCGGCCACCGTGGCCGGTGCCGTGGTGGCGGCCGTCGCCGTCACGGCCCTGCCGGCGGCCCCCGCCCAGGCCCGGACGGCCGGCGCGGACGTGCCCGCGCGCTACACCGGGCAGACGCTGGAGTGGCACGCCTGCGAGACCGGTTCCCCGCTGGAGTGCGCGACGATGACCGTGCCCCGCGACTGGCACCACCCCGGTGCCGGGGCCGACATCTCGGTGGAGGTGTCCCGGCACCGGGCGACCGGCTCCGGCGGGCGGCGCGGGGTGTTGATGATGGCCGCGGGCGGGCCGGGCGGCTCGGGGCTGATGCGGCCCGCCGGCGTCGTGGCCCAGTCGCCCGCGGTCGGCGCCGCCTACGACGTGGTCAGCTTCGACCAGCGCGGAGTGGGACGCAGCACCCGGGCCGAGTGCCAGACCGGCGCGGAGTTCACCGAGTTCCTCGCCGGCGACTACCGCGACGGCTCCCCCGCCGCGCGGCAGCGGGTGCTGGAGAACTCGCGGAAGTTCGTCGAGGGCTGCGAGAAGCGCACCGGGGACCTGCTGCCGTACCTGAACACCGAGCAGACGGTGCGGGACATGGACCTGTTCCGCTCGCTGCTGGGAGCGCGGAAGATCTCGTACTACGGGGCCTCGTACGCCACGATGATCGGCGCCTACTACGCGACGCTCTTCCCGCAGCGCGTCGAACGGGCCGTGCTGGACAGCAACATCGCGTTCGACGGCACGTGGGAGGAGTTCATGAAGGGCCAGCCCAGGAGCTTCCAGCGCCGTTTCGACGAGGACTTCCTGCCGTGGCTGGCGAAGTACGACGACGTCTACCACCTCGGGCGGACCGTCGCGGAGGTCAGGGCGGGCTGGGAGCGGCGGCGGGCCGCCCTGGGCGAGCACCCGGTCACGGCGGGCTCGGTCGTCATCGGCCCCAACCAGCTGGACAACGGCGCGATACAGGCGATGTACAACGCCGGTCAGGGCTTCCCCGCGCTGGCCGCGGGCCTGGTGGCGCTCGGCCGCTGGGACACCGCGGGGGCGGCGGAGAAGGAGCTCGTGGGCAAGCTGTTCGGCCACTACCTGAGCCCGGAGTTCCTCGCCGAGTACTTCACGGTGACCTGCAACGACACCCCGTGGACGCGGGACATCGGCCAGTGGGAGCGGCGGAGCGCGAAGGACACCCGCGAGCGGCCGCTGCTGGGCGCCCGCGAGCTGGCGTTCGCCTCGGTGTGCGCGTACTGGCCCAAGCCCACGGCGCCCGAGGTGAAGGTGACCGGCAAGGGCCTGCCCACCACGCTGATGCTCAACTCGGTGCACGACCCGGCCACCCACTACGAGGGGGCGCTGCGGGCGCACCGCGCGCTGCGCGGGTCGCGGCTGGTCACCGTGACCGGTGGCGGTGACCACGGCACGTGGCTCTCCGGGAACTCCTGCGTGGACGGCACCGTGGAGGCCTACCTGCTGCGGGACGAGGCCCCCCGACGCGACACGGAGTGCGCGGCCGGGCCGCTGCCGGTGCCGGCGGGGGCGGCGAAGTAGCCGGGTGCCGTATCCGGTCCGGGTGCCCTCTCGTTGTCCCGACAGGGCGGCGGGAGGGCCCAGGACATGCGCATCCAGATCATCACAGCGGGGACGACGGGGTCCGTGGCCCCGTACACGGGCCTCGGGCACCGGCTGCGGTCGGAGGGCCACGACGTCGAGGTCGTCACCCACGCGAAGTTCGCGCCCCTGGTGGCGTGCTGCGGGCTGGGCATGCGGCCGCTGCCGGCGGACCCGTTCGAGGAGCTGCTGGCCGTGCACCGCGGGGCGAACGGCGCGGCCCGGTCGCCGCGCGTGCTGGCCGGCTTCGCCCGCGCCGTCGAGCGGGCCGCGCTGGCGCTGGTCGACGGGGTCCTGGCGGGGCTGGACCCCAAGGCCGACATGGTCCTGCTGTCGTCGATCGCCGCGCCGATCGGGCGGGTGGTGGCGCGCTACCACGGCGTGCCGAGCATGGGCGTCTTCCTCCAGCCCGACACGCCCACGACGGCGTTCCCGCCCTGCACGACGGCCCTGCGCCCGCCGGGGTACGGCAACCGGCTGCGCGGGCTCGGCGCGAACGGCGTGCTGGACGCCCTGTACGCCGCCGCGAACCGCAGCCTCCACCTCCGGCTGGGGCTCTCGCACCGCGGCACCCATCTGCTGCGCCGGGAGCGGGAGCGCGAGCGGTGGCCGATCTGGCACGGCTACAGCCCCTCGGTGGTGCCCCGCCCCGCGGACTGGCGCCCGGGCCTGCGGGTCGCGGGCTACTGGTGGCCGCACGAGTGCGCCGACTGGCAGCCGCCCACGGCGGTCACGGACTTCCTCACGGCCGGCCCGCCCCCGGTCTTCGTGGGCTTCGGCAGCATGATGCCCGGCGATTCCGAACGGCTCGCCGACCTCACCGCCCGCGCGCTGCGCCAGGCGGGGCTGCGCGGCATCGTCCAGTCCGGCTGGGCCGGGCTGTCGGTGGCCGGCGACGACGTGCTGACCGTGGGTCCGCTCCCGCACGGCTGGCTGATGCCGCGCACGGCCGCCGTCGTCCACCACGCCGGGGCCGGGACCACGGCGGCGGGCCTGCGCGCGGGCGTGCCGGCGGTGCCGGTGCCCGTCATGACCGACCAGCCGTGGTGGGCCGGCCGGCTGGTCCGGCTGGGGGTGGCGCCCGGGGTGCTGCCCTTCACCGACCTGACGGCGGGCCGCCTGGCCGGAGCCCTCCGCCGCGCCACCGGCGACCAGCGCTTCGCCGGCCGGGCCGTCCAGCTGGCGGGCCGGCTGGGCCGCGAGGACGGCGCGGGGGCCGTGGCCCGCGCGGTCGAGGAGGCGGGGCGGTGAGGGGGCGTATGACGGGGCCTACGGCCGGAACCGGGACGAGTGGGCGGCGCACGGCGCGGCCAGGCGCCGGAGCCGGGACGCTGGCGCGGCGCACGGTCGCGCCCGGTGCCGGCGTCGGGGCGGGGAGGCCCGCATGACGCCCCGGCCCGCCGGGTCCGGTGCTCTCCTGCCCGGCGTCCCCGACGCCGGGCCTGCCACCGGTACGGCCATGCCGCCGCTGGACGCCTGGCTGTACCGGCATCAGAGCAGCGGCACGATCTGTATGACCGACGGGGTCATGGCCTGGTTCGAGGGGGCCGTGCCCTCCTTGGAGGCGCTGCGCGAGCGGGTCGCCGAGCGCTGGGGCGCGTACGAGCGGCTGCGGTTGACGCCGGACGTGCCCGCCACCGGCCGGCGGGCCTGGCCCGGGTGGGTCGCGGGGCCCGCGTTCGCCGCCGAGCGGCACGTCGTCGCGGGTCCGGACGCGGTCTCGGCCGAGGCGGTGGTCGCCCAGCTGCTCGCCCAGCCCCTGGGGGTGGGCCGGCCGCCCTGGCAGCTGCATCTGCTGCCGGCCGCCGGCGGCTTCGCGCTGCTGCTGCGCGCGCATCACGCGCTGCTCGACGGCGTCTCGCTCATCACGCTGCTGCGGGCCCTCCTCGACTCCCCTGCCGTGAGCCTGCCGGGGCCGCGCGGCCGGCCCCGGCCCACCGCGCCGCCCGCCGCCCCGCCCCGGGCCGCGGCGCTGGCCCGGGCACTGGCGGACGCGGTGCCCCGGGGCCGGCCGCTGCCGTTCCACGGCCGGGTCGACCCGCGGCGGGCGGTGGCCTTCCGCCGGCTGCCGATGGCGGACGTCGACGCGGCCCGCGACGCCCTGCCCTCGGGGCGGGCCTCGGTCAACGCCGTGTTCCTGGCCGCGACCGCCGGGGCCCTGCGCGACTCGGGGGCGCTGGGCCGGCTGCCGCTGCCGGGGGTGTGCGCGATGGTGCCCGTGGACGTCCGCGCGGAGGACGAGGCGGCGCTGCTCGGCAACCGCTACGCCACGGTGCGGGTGCCGCTCCCCGTCCGCGGGGGTCCCCGGCAGCGGCTGGCGGCGGTGGACGGCTTCACCCGGCGCGCGGCGCTCAAGGAACGGGCGCGGGCCCAGGCGCGGCTGGTGGACGCGCGGCCGCGGCGGCACGGCCCGCTGGGCGACGCGCTGGGCCGGTACGCGGACTCGCCCTTCTACTCCTCGCTGCTGTGCAGCAGCGCGGCGACGTACGCGGGCCCGCTGGCCCTGGGCCGGGCGCGGCTCGCCGGGCTGGCGGGGCTGCCTCCGCTGAGCCCCGGTCACCCGGTGGCGGCGACGATGTTCCTCCATGACGCGTCCGCGGTGGTGACGGTGGTGACGGACCACGGTCACCGGGCGCTGGCGGACCGGCTGGCCTCCCTGATCCGGGCGGAGGTGCTCGCGCTGCGGCCGTGAGGCGGCAGTAACGTCCCGCCACCGGCTCTCGTTTCCTCTGGTGAAGCTCCCCCACGAAACGGAGACCGGCCGTGCCGACGCGTACCGCACTCTTGGAAGAGGTCATTCCGCTCACCCTCGGCGGGTACTCCTACAGCGGGCGGATCGTCCACCGGCCGGACGCGAGAATGGCGCCCGTCGTCCTGGTCGGCGGGGCGTTCCAGCACCAGAACGCCTGGGGCCGGCTGGAGCGGGGCTTCCTGGAGTCGGCCACCGTCATCACCGTCGACCTGCCGGGCTGGGGCGCCGCGGACCGGCTGCCCGCGCACTACGGCCTCGACTTCCTCGCGGAGGCGCTGGACCAGCTGCTGGCCAAGGTGGCGCCGGACCCGGTCAACATCCTCGGCGGCTCGTACGGCAGCGCCGTGGCCTACCAGTGGGTGCGCGACCATCCCGGGCGCGCCGAGCGGCTCGGGCTCGTCGGGACCATGTCCCATCTGGCCGACCACGTCCGGTCCCGGGTGGAGCGCACGCTGGTGATGGCGGAGAAGGGGCGGCGCGCGGAGTTCGTCGAGTGCGTCATCGAGACCATGGTGTGCGGCTCCCCACTGGTCACCGTCTCCCGGCGGTCGGCGATCACCCGCTGCCTGCGGCGCGCCCTGTACGACATGACGGCCGAGGACATGGCGAAGTACCGGGAGAACTCGCAGCGGCTCCTGGTGTGTTCGCGGCTGCCCGGCGGCCCGGCCGTACGCGTCCCGGCCCTGGTCACGACCGGTGAGCACGACCCGCTGAGCACCCCCGCGCTGAGCCGGGAGGCCGCCTCCCGGCTCGCCGACGCCCGGTTCACCACCTTCAAGGACGCCGACCACCTCGTCCACCTGGAGCGCCCGGCGGAGCTGGTGGACCTGATGACGCGCTTCTTCTCGGGCGGGCCGCTGGCGGGGCTGGACTACTGCCACCCGGTCGAGCGCGTCCGGCACCGTGCGCCGATGGGCACGCTCCCCTCGCCCCGCCCCTCCAACGAGTCCTGAGCGGACGGGCCACGAACGGACGGCCCGGCCCCGCGCCCCGTACGAGGCCGGACCGGGCCGCCGCGCCCCGGGTCAGTCCTCGTGGGCGCCCATGGGAAGCCGGCGCAGCGTCATCGCGGTGCGCTCGCCGTAGGCGTAGTCGAGCATCCTGGCGGCGTCCGGGTAGCGTCCGGCGCGGTCGTCGAGGACGACGCCGACCGCGGTGCGCCCGGCGCGCCGGGCGGCGAAGACGAGGCAGGGGCCGGCCGCCCGGGTGGAGCCGGTCTTGATGCCGACGACGCCGTTGTACGACCCCAGCAGCTTGTTGGTGTTGTACCAGGTGTAGAGCCGGTTGACGTTGGCGGCCTTCTGCTGGGTGCTGAGCGACTTCATCACCGTCTGCAGGGTGCTGCCGCCCAGCGCGTGCCGGGCGAGTTTCGCCAGGTCGCGCGGGGTGGAGTGGTTGTCCCCGGCGGCGGAGATGCCGTCGAAGGAGTCGTAGTGGGTGTTGCTCAGGCCCAGTTCGCGGGCCTTGGCGTTCATCTTCCCGATGAACGACGCGGTGCGCTCCCGTTCCGTCTCCCCGTCGCCGAAGGTGTCGGCGAGGGCGTAGGCGGCGTCGCAGCCGGACGGCAGCATCATGCCGTAGAGCAGCTGGCGTACGGTGAGCCGGTCGCCGGTGCGCAGGTCGGCGGTGCTGGCCTGGTTGCGCTGGACCCAGTCGCGGTAGGACTGCTTGATCTCGACCTGCCGGTTCAGCTCGCCCGCGTGGTCGTCGACCACGACGACCGCGGTCATGATCTTGGTGGTGCTGGCCATCTGGCGCGGGGTGTCGGGCGCCTTGCCCCACGTCCTCCCGCCGGGTCCGCCGTCGATGTAGGCCCCCTTGGCGGTGATTCCCGTCGGGCCCCCCGCGGCCTGGGCGGGGGCGGTCGGGAGGGCGGCCGCGAACACCGCGGCCGACGCGGTCAGCGCCGCTCCCCAGCGGCGGACCACACGTCCCTCACATGGCTCCATGGAGTCTCCAGAATTCCTCGCTCGTCGGTTGAGGCGAGCGCATGCTTGCACCCGGCGCCACGGGGAAAGAAATCCGTCCACGATGGAGTGAATACGATCGGATAATTCTTCGGAAGGCGAAGAGAATTGTCCGAGCGAAAGGGGGAGCACCCGTACCTGTGTGGCACGGGTGCTCCCCTTCGAGTCGGTGTACCGACCGGGCGTCAGCTCGCGCAGACGCCGCGCGCGTAGTCGACCGTGGCGCTCTCCTGGGAGTACGTCCACTCGGGGTCGAGCAGCTTGGCCTCCAGCTGCTTGGCGGCCTCCGGGCTCTCGACGATGTAGCCGAAGTCCTGGAGCCACGACGGGTAGAGGTTCTTCGAGCCGATGTAGAAGGCGGAGCTGTCGACGGACACCAGCTTGTGGTGCAGCGCGTACGGCTTGCCGTCGGCCCAGGTCTTGCCCGGCGAGCTGCGGAACGTGGCCAGCTGGAGGTTGGAGCACATCGCGGCCTTGGCCTTCTGCTGGTCACCGGTGACCAGGGCGAGGCGGTTGCGCAGGGTGTCACTGATCTCGGACAGCGACTTGATCTGCGAGTAGCCGCCGCTGCCGACCGCGCCGCGGTTGGCCGGGTCGCTGACGACGATGCGGACCTTCACACCGGCCGCCAGCTTCGCGGCGAGCTGGTCGTAGAGGCGGACGTCGTAGCGGGCGATGGGCGGGCAGGTGGCGTTGAGGTCCTGCTGCGAGATCACGACGCTGCGCTCGGCGCTGGCGACCAGCGCGCGCAGGGCGCTCTCCTCGGGGTTGACCGTGTCGTAGTCGCGGTCGGCGTTGGTCTTGTCCGGCAGCCCGACGACGCACTTGGTGTCGTTGGCGGACGGCGGCTTCGGGTCGAACGCCGAGGCGGCGTCCTTGTCCTTGATGCCGACGCCCAGGCCGCCGACGGCGATCACGGGGACGTTCCCGGTGGGGCCGGACGGCACGGGGTTGGCGTCCTTGTGCATCGTCGGCATGCAGTCGCCGCCGGACGAGGCGAACCAGACGCTGGCGACGTTGCTCTTGTTCTGGCAGGTCCAGCTCCACAGCTGGTCCAGGTAGCGACCGGCGGAGTGGGCGGCGGGGCCGGTCAGGGCGAGGTCGACGTCGGTCACCGGGTGGGTGGTGTCGACGTAGTCGTCCTTCCAGTTGTTGATGCCGCCGGTGATGGCCGACTCGCCGTCGACGACCAGCAGCTTGGAGTGGTTCCAGGAGAAGCTGGTCTTGGAGGTCGTCATCGACGCCACGTTCAGCGTGACGTTCTCCGCCGCCTTGCCCAGGCGTGCCGTGAGGTCGTCGCGGTACTTCGAGGGCAGCACGTTCATGTGGTAGACGGGCGCGGCGCCGACGAGCACGCGGACGCGGAGCTTGGTGCCGGAGGCGGCCGCCTTCTTGAGGCCGTCGGCTATCGCGTCCTGGAAGGCGCCGTTCGGGAAGGGCGCCAGGGTGGAGATGTCGACCGTGCGCCGGGCCTTGGAGATGTTCTCCGTCATCTTCGCCAGCAGCCGCTTGGTGCCCGGGCGGTCCGCGCAGGAGGCGTCGCCCCAGCAGCCGGGGGTCTGGAGCAGCCAGTCGGACGGGTCGGCCTGGGAGGCGTCGAGCTTGTTGCCACTGGTGCGCTGCCACACGTCGCCCTCGAGGCCGGGCGAGACCTGACGCAGCGTCTTCTCCACCGCGTCGAGGTGCGGGGTGTCCGAAGGGCTCGCGAGGGCGGGGGTCGCGGGGAGGGCGGCGAGGACGACGGCCGAGATCGTCGCGCAGCGTGCCAGGCGGCGGGGACGGCGGTGCCGGAGCAATGGGCTTCCTTCAGTGAAGTAACGATTCCGCGAACAACTGACAGTGTTCGGGGGAACACAAGATCAACTCTGAGAAGTTACCAGCTGACGAGGCGTGTACATCTCACGTATGACACGGCCTTCGGCCACCAGCCCTCAGAGGTACACGGGACCGCCTCGCGGGCGGATTCCCACCGGGGGGCGTTGGCCATAGCTTCGTGATCTCCGGCGGAACGGGCGCCCGGACAGCGCCCGGAGTCCGCCGTGTCGTCACGAAGAGAGGTACACATGTACGGCAAGGCATTCGCTCCCGAGTACCGCGGCGCGCTCGGCGCGCTCTCGGTGAACGCCTCGCTGGAGGAGGTCCTCGAGACCGCCGAGGAGCAGCGCCGGAAGGCCGAACTGGCCGGTTCCACGCTGGATTCGGCGCACGCCGGTCTCGCCGTGGCCGAGGCCAGCCGGCGGCTGGGCCTCGTCGAGGAGGCCGAGCGGGCCTGGCGGGCGAGCTACCGCGCGGCCCGTGGCGCCGGCGACCTGGGGGCCATGGCCTGGGCCGTGTGGAGCGGCGGCACCCTGGCCCGGCAGCGCGGCCACCTGGCCCTCGCGATGCGCTGGCTGACCATCGCCGCCGACCTCGCCGAGCGCGGCGGCGACATCGTCGCCCGCGGCTACTCGCTCGCGGGATTGGCCGAGACCGGACGCATCCGGGGCGACTACCAGGCGGTGGGCGAGCTCCACGAGAAGCTGCTGGCCGAGGCCCGGCGGCGGGGCGAGGCCCGGCACACGGTGTGGGCGCTGGAGGGCATCGCCCAGATGCACCGCAACACCGGCGCGTACGACACCGCTCTGGAGATGTTCGAGGAGGCCGCCGGGATAGCGGAGAAGGCCGACGACGCGCGCGGCCACGCGTGGGCCCTGCGGGGGATGGCCGACGTGCTGTCCCTGCGCGGCGAGACCGGGCACGCCCTGGAGCTGCTGACCCGCGCCGAGGCGACCTGCCGGCGGATGCGGCTGGTGAGCGCGCTGGCGTACAACCACAAGATGCGCGGCAACGTCCTCTTCCGCGCGGGCCGCTACGAGGAGGCGCGGGACACCTACGCCGGGGCGCTGGAGGAGTTCCGGGACATGGCGGAGCCGCGCGGCACCGCCCTGGCCACCCTGGGCCTGGTCAAGTCCCGGGCGCGGCTGGGCCGGGAGGTCGCGGAGACCGCCGCCGACCTCGACGCGCTGGACGACACGCTGCGCGGCCTGGGCCTGATGCACGCCCGGGAGATGGTGGCCAAGGCCCGCGCGGAGCTCGGGGTCTCCGCGTGACGGCGGCAACCGGCCTCACGGTGCCGCAGGCCGGGCCGCCGCCCGTCCTCGGTCGCAGCCGGGAGCTGGTCGAGCCCGCCCTGCGGACGGCGGTGGACAGCCTCCACCCGTGGCCGCGCCGCATGGCCTCCTACGCGCTCGGCCGGTGCCACGCCGACGGCACCCCGGCGGCCGGGGGCGGGGGCAAGGGGATACGCCAGGCCCTCGCCGTGCTGGGCGGCGAGGCCGTGGGGGCGCCCGCGGAGGTGGTCGTCGCCGGGGCCGTCGCCGTGGAGCTGGTGCACACCTTCTCGCTGGTGCACGACGACGTCATGGACGGCGACGAGCGGCGCCGGCACCGGGACACCGTCTGGAAGGCGTTCGGCACCGGGCCCGCGGTCCTGGCGGGGGACGCGCTGTTCGCGCTCGCCGTGGAGACGGTGGCCGGCGCCGAGGGCGAGCACTGTGCGGCGGGCGTGCGCTGTCTGTCCGGCGTGCTGCGGGAACTGCTCCGCGGCCAGGCCGACGACCTGCTCTTCGAGTCCCGGCCGTGGACGGGCGCCGGCGCGGTGCGGCTGCCGGAGTACGAGGCCATGGCGGCCGGCAAGACCGGGTCGCTGCTCTCCTGCGCACTGGCGCTGGGCCCGGTGCTCGCGGGCGCCTCCCCGGCGGCGGTCGGGGCGCTGACGGAGGCGGGCCGGCACCTGGGCGCCGCCTTCCAGGCGGTGGACGACCTGCTGGGGATCTGGGGCGACCCTGCGGTCACGGGCAAGCCCGTCCACGCCGACCTGCGCCGCCGCAAGAAGACGCTGCCGGTCCTCGCGGCCCTGCGGACGGGGACCCCGGCGGCCCGCGCGCTGGAGGCGCTGCTCTCCTCCGGTGCCCCGCTGGACGCCTCGGCGGCGTCGCGCGCGGCCGCGCTCGTCGAGGCGGCGGGCGGTCGGGAGGCCGCCGAGGCCGCGGCCCGCCGCCACGCGGCGGACGCCCATGCCTGCCTGGCGGCCGCCCCGCTCGCGCCGGACGCGGTCCGCGAGCTGGCGGGCCTCACGGATTTCCTGCTGGCGAGGGAGCTCTGACGGAAGGTCAGCGCACGGCGGCGTACCGGCCCAGCGTGATCTCGGCGTAGTGCCGCAGCGACGCGGTGCCCGGGGCGAAGTAGGCGGTGTGCCCGTGGGAGCCGGTGGACGGCACCGGGCGGGCGCCGAAGTCCGGCGCGGCCGGGTCCGCGCCGTGGCCGAGGCCGAGGACGCTGACGTGGGGGACGCGGGATATCCAGTCGTCGCCGTTGCGGCGGGTCGCCCAGACCCGGGCGCCGGTGCGCAGGTCGGCGGCGGAGCCGGCGCGCATGCCGGGGCTGCCGAGGACGACGAGGTCGCCGGCCTCGGTCGCGTCGATGCCGGACGCGGCCAGGCCGCAGACGACCGAGCCGTAGCTGTGGCAGAACACGGCGGGCGGCGCGGCGGCCGTGCCCCGCGCGGCGAGCCCGGCCAGCAGCCGCTCCAGGCGCGGGGCGGCCGCCTCCGCGAGGCGGCCGCTCGCGGCGTCCAGGCCGACGCCGACCGGGGTGGTGTAGCCGGCCCAGGCGATCACGGCGGTGGGCGTGCCCGGCGCCTGCCGGGCCAGTTCGGCGCGCAGCGAGCGGGCCATCCCGGTCGGGGTGCCGTACGGGTCGCGGGCGCGGTCGAAGGAGGCCAGGTCGATGTCGGAGCCGGGCACGACGACCGCGGTGTGCCGGGCGGCCGTCCAGTCACCGTGGACCTCGGCGACCTGGCCGCGCCCGCGCGGGTCGAAGGCGAGGATCTGCCGGCCGGGGGCGAGCAGCCGTGCGTAGCGGCCGGCGCGCTCCTCGGCCTCCTTCCGCTCGTGGCCGGGTCGGGAGCGGTCGGCGGCCCGGGCCCGCTCCCGGTCGCGTTCGGCGGCGAGGGCGCGGCGGTTGGCCTCGTAGCGCAGCTCGACGGGGGCGCCGTCGAGGTTGCCGACGACGAGCGGGTGACGGGCCGCCAGGTCGTGCCGCGTCGCCTCCGGGAGGCCGGCGAAGAAGCGGGCGATCTCGTCCGGGTCGGCGGTGGGGTCGGGGAGCGTGCGGTGCGCCGAGTGGTCCGCGCGCCAGGCGGCGGTGCCCACCGGGGGGCCGGTCACCGCGGTCTGCTCGTCGCCGGCCGCCCAGCCGGCGGTGCCGGCCATGACGGCGGTGACGGCGGCCGCGGCGGCCAGGGCGCGCGTGAAGCGGCGCATGAATGATCTCCCTCGTCCGTGGTGACGAGGGGAAACGTAGGAACGGGGTGGGTCGCGCGGCGTCACCCCCGGGAGCCAACCGGAGGGTGATACCGGGGTATGACCCGGGGCACTCGACGGTCCCGCCTACGGTAGACGGATGATCACTGACTTCCACTCCCTCACGCCGGACATCGTGCTGCGCCCGGTGGCCCTCGACGACGCGGCGGCCCTCGCCCGGGCCTACGACCGCGACCGGGAGCACCTGCGGCCCTGGGAGCCCCGGCGGCCCGCGTCCTTCTACACGGCGGAGGGCCAGGCGGCCCGGCTGGAGGACGTCCTGGGGCTGCGCGCGGCGGGGCGGCTGATGCCCTGGGTGCTGGCGGAGGACGGGGGCCGGGGCGAGATCGCGGGGGTGGTGAACCTGGCGAACATCGTGCGGGGCGCCTGGCACAGCACCAACCTCGGCTACTGGGTCGCGTCGCGGCACACGGGCCGGGGCCTGGCGACCGCGGCGGTGACGGCGGCGTGCCGGGACGCCGGCGAGCGGCTGGGCCTCCACCGGATCGAGGCCGGGACGGTCCTCGCGAACACCGCGTCCCAGCGGGTCCTGGAGAAGTGCGGCTTCGAGCGGATCGGCGTCGCGCGGGACTATCTCCACATCGACGGGGCCTGGCGGGACCATGTGCTCTTCCACCGGATCCTCCACGACCACGACCCCGCCGGGGCGTAGTCGCGGGGCGTGGCGGGCATCACATCATGGAGCCGTCCGGGGACGTTCCGTTACGGAGGGGCGGCCTCCATCCCACGTTGCCCAATCGCCAAAGAATCTATGCCTCGCCGTGGCATGGCTGTTACACAACAGCAGGGAAACAGGGGCTTGCAGATCATAGGATCGAACTCATGATCAGCGGGCGATTGGTTCCCAATCGCCCCTTTCCGCTTACGGCCGCGCTCACTTGGCGCAGGACAAGAAGGAGACCCCTGTGCCAGGGCGAATACCGCGTCGTCGCGTCCTCCAGGTCGCGGGCGGAGGCCTGGTCGTCGGAACGGGCGCGGTGGGCGCCTGGCAGTGGCTGGCACCCGGCTCCGACAAGGGGCACAAGAAGGGCGAATTCCCCGCACGCCCGGCGAAGGCCGCGACCACCGAGTCGTTCGTCCACATCATGGCCCACGCGGACGACTCGCTGTACTTCATGAACCCCGAGCTGGAGCAGTCCATACGCAGCGGCGCCCCGACCGTCACGGTCTGCATGACCGGCGGCGAGTCCGACGGGCGCAACGCCCTCGCCCGCAGCCCCGGCTACGCCAAACTGCCCGAGAAGCGCCCGGAGTTCGTCCGCGCCCGGATGAACGGCCTGCGCGAGGCGACCGCTCAGATGGCGACCGGCGACTGGCTCAGCCCGTGGACCGTGGAGACGATGACGCTCCTGCCCGGCTTCGAGGTCGAGCTCCAGACCCTCAAGGCCGCCCCGCAGGTCCAGCTGATCTTCATGGAGCTGCTGGAGGCCCGCTTCATCAAGGCGCCCCGCCAGGACAGCCTGCGCGGCCTGTGGCTCGGCGCCACCCCGAAGCTCTCCACGCTCGTGCCGGCCTCGGGCCCGGTCAAGCGCCCCTACCAGTACACCCGCCAGCAGGTGATCGACTCGCTCACCGCGGTCCTGGAGCGCTACCGGCCGACGGTCGTGCGCACCCTGGACCCGAACCCGACGCACCTGCCCAAGGAGCCCCACTACCCCAACACCCCGCCCGTCCTCCAGGGCATAGCCAAGTACGACCACCAGGACCACACCACCTCCGCCTACTTCGCGCAGGCCGCGCTGGCCCAGTACTGGGGACGCAAGCACGCCCGGCCCACCGCCGTCGACAGCTACGTCGGCTACGAGGTCGCCACCCTCCCCAACAGCCTGGACTCGGCCACCACCCGCCACAAGGTCAAGATCCTCGACATCTACGGCTGGGCCGACGGCAAGGACTGCGGCGACCCCGCCGGCTGCGGCGACCGGAAGGTCGGCAACCGGTCGAAGGACACCCGCTGGTCCAACAACCTCCGCCACCGCGCGACCGGCACCCAGCGCTGGGTGCAGCCGCTGCCCGACGGCCGCCTCGCGGCCTTCGCCCTCCTCGACGGCCAGGTGCAGTACTGGACCGAGACCCGGGCCGGCTCCGGCGTCTGGTCCAAGCCCACCGCCGTGGCCGGCGGCATGCTGGAGGGCCAGGTGCAGGTGCTGCGCCACACCGACGGCACCCTCCAGCTGTTCTCCGTACGGACCGTGCTGCCCGCCCCGGGCCAGGACCACCGGCGCGAGATCGTCACCTCCCGGCAGACCGGCAAGGCGGCCGGCGGCGCCCCGGCCTTCGGCCCGTGGGAGTCGCTGCGCTCGCCCGAGGAGGACCCGCAGCGGTCGATCGAGGTCGGCTACCCCGTCGCGGTCACCGACAAGGACGGTACGGTCCACGTCTTCGTCAAGAACTGGGCGGGCGGCGTCAGCTTCCGCACCGGCGCCGGCGGCAAGGACTGGTCGGACTGGGACCAGCTGCCCACCTCCGAGCCGCCGGTGAAGATCGAGGACGGCCTGGACGCCGTGCTCGACGCCAAGAACCGCCTCCACGTCGTGGCCGCCGACGTCAAGACGGTCCACCACTGGATGTCCGACGGCTCCGGCGGATCCCTGGCCATGGCCGAGCCGACGCGCCTCCCGGCGGCCACCGGCCCGCTGTCGCTGGTCCCGCTGTCCGGCGGCGGCCTGCGCCTGGCCGCACGCCAGCCCGCCACCTCCCGCGTCCTGATCGCGGACCGGCGGGACGACGGCGGCTGGCGGGTCACCACCGAGTGCGAGCGGATCAGCGGCTACGGGCGGGTGGCGCTGGCCCAGGCCGGCAACGACACCCTCCTCGCCGCGCGCGACGGCAAGGGCCTGGTGCGGCTGTCGGCCGGTTCCGGGCGGCCGGGCCCCTGGCTGGACGGCGGAGTGCCGTTCCGCGGCACCCCCGCCCTCGTCCAGGACTCGCGCGGCCGCAATGTGGCCGTCGTGCTCGGCATGGACGGCCGGCTCAGCAGCGTCCGGGGCAAGGGCTCGGGCCGCTCGGCCTTCGGCGACTGGGCCGCGCACGACGGCACGGTCCAGAGCGACGTGCAGGAGTCGTAGCCCCCTGAGCGGACGGGAGCCGTCCTTCCCCCCGGCGCGTGCCGGGCGGGAAGGACGGCTCCTCGCGTTCTACGGGCTCAGCCCCGCCGCAGCCGGCCGGCGATCTCGTCGATCACCGCCTTCTGGTGGTCGGCGAGGAAGAAGTGACCGCCGGGGTAGACCTTGAGCTCGAACGGGCCCTCGGTGTGAGACTCCCAGGCGGCGGCCTCGTCGAGCGTGACCTTCGGGTCGGCGTCGCCGGTCAGGGCCACGACCGGGCAGCGCAGCGGCTCGCCCGGCTCGTAGACGTAGGTCTCGGCGGCCCGGTAGTCGGAGCGTATCGCCGGCAGGACCATGCGCAGCACCTCCTCGTCCTTCAGCAGCCCCGAGTCGGTGCCGCTGAGGCGGTCGACCTCGGCGACGAGGCCGCGGTCGTCGAGCAGGTGCACCCTCTCGTCCCGGTGGGTGGAGGGCGCCCGGCGGCCGGAGGCGAACAGCGCGGCCGCGACGATGCCCTTCTCCCGCTCGAAGCGCCGGGCCACCTCGAAGGCGAGGGTGGCGCCCATGCTGTGGCCCAGGAACGCCAGCGGGCGGTCGGCCCAGGGCAGCAGCGCGGCGAAGACCTGGTCGGCGAGGTCGGGGATGGTGTCGACGAGCGGTTCCGCGCGGCGGTCCTGGCGTCCGGGGTACTGGACGGACAGCACGTCGGCGAAGGCCGGCATGGTCCGGGACACCGGGAAGAAGTAGCTCGCGGCGCCGCCGGCGTGCGGCAGGCACACCAGCCGCACCTCGGCGTCCGGACGCGGATGGAACCTGCGGATCCACAGGCCGTTGTCGTCGCCGGAGAGGTTGTCGTTCACAGTGGGGTCGTTCCTTCCCAACACATGGTGGTCGATCGTCATCAGGACGCGGTGTCCAGCTTCGCCACCCACTCGTCGACGGCGGCCGCGGTCGTTTCCGCGTGACGTTCCATCAGCGTGTAGTGATCGCCGGGCACTTCGGTCACCGTACCCGCATGCTCCGGCGCGGCCGGGCGGTCGTCGGCGGCCGCCGTCCCGCCGGCCATCCACTCCCCCGCCCTGACCACGAGCGCGGGCGCGGCGAGCTCGGGCGCGTCCCAGTCCGCGAAGAAGCGGAGATAACCACCCATGGCGGTCAGCTGGGTGCCCGGCGAGGAGACGAAGTCGAAGCGGTCCGACTGCTCCTGGGCCACCGCCGACTGGAAGCGGTCGCCCATGCCCTCCCGGCGGGTGAAGCTGTCCAGCATCACCACACCCTCGACGGGCCGGCCCAGCCGCTCCAGCCGGCAGGCGACGGCGTGGGCGACCCAGCCGCCGGAGGAGTAGCCGACCAGCACCACCGGTTCGTCGCCCACGCTCGCCGCGACGGCGGCGGCGTGCACCTCCAGCAGCGCCGCCACGTCCCGCGGCAGGGCCTCGTCGGGGCCGAAGCCGGGCTCGGGCAGCGCCCAGATGCTGCGGCGCCCGCCGAACGCGGCGGCGAACCGGGCGTACTGGTGCACACCCGACGGCGCCATGTAGGGGCCGAAGCAGACCAGGTGCGGGCCCTCGTCGCCCTGGGCCAGCCGGACGGGCGTCGGCAGGTGGGCCGCCGCGTCGGCGGCGGTGAAGTCCGGGCGCAGCCGCGAGGCGCTCATGACCATGTCGATCGCCTCGGTGAGCCGGCCGGTCTCGGTGGCGCGGCGGTAGAGGGCGACGAGCATGTCCTCCTCCGCCGGGCCGGCCGGCGCCGTCCCGGCCGAGGTCCCCTCGCCGAGCAGCGTCCGCAGATGGGCGCCGACCTCGGCCGGCGTCGGCCGGTCGAAGACCAGCGTGCTCGGCAGCCTCAGGCCGGTGGCCCGGCCCAGGCGCTTGCCCAGCTGGACGGCCGTCAGCGAGTCGAAGCCGAGCTCCAGGAAGACCTGCCGCTCCCCCACCGCGTCCCGGTCCGGGTGGCCGAGGACGGAGGCCGCCTCGCCCCGTACGAACTCCACGATCGCCGCGAGGTGTTCCTCCGGCGGGAGCCCCGCCAGCCGGCGGACCAGGGGCGGTTCGGCGCCCTCCGGCGCCGCCTCCTCCTCGGCGGCGGCCAACTGGGCGACCTCGGGGAGGTCGCCCAGCAGCGGGCTGGGCCGGGCCATGGTGAAGCCGGGCACGAAACGGGCCCAGTCGACGGCGGCGACGACCGCCGTCGTCTCGTCCCGCTCCACCGCGCCCCACAGCGCGAGCACCGCCGCGCCGGGCCCCATGGGGTCCAGGCCGCGCAGCCGCAGCCGTTCCGTGGCCGCGGAGTCGACCATGCCGCCCCCACCCCAGGCGCCCCAGGCGACGGAGGTGGCGGTCAGGCCGCGGGCGCGGCGGTCCTCGGCCAGCGCGTCGACGTAGGCGTTCGCGGCCGCGTAGGCGGACTGGGCGCCGCTGCCCCAGGCGGCGGCCCCCGAGGAGAAGAGGACGAAGGCGTCCAGGGGGCGGTCGCCGAGCAGCTCGTCGAGGTGCGCAGCGCCGGCGGCCTTCGCGCCCATCACATCCGCGAACTCCTCGACGGTGGTCTCGCCGAGCATGGCCGGCGTGCCGATCCCGGCGGCGTGCACCACGGCGGTCAGCGGCGGCAGTTCCTCCAGGGAGGACAGCAGCCCGGCCACCGCTGCCCGGTCGGCCATGTCGCAGGCGGCGACCGTGACCCGGGCCCCGAGCGCCTCCAGCTCGGCGCGCAGCTCGGCCACGCCCTCGGCATCGGGGCCCCGGCGGCCGGTCAGCACCAGGTGCTCGGCGCCCTCGGCCGCCAGCCGGCGGGCGACGTGGCCGCCGATGTGCCCGGTGCCGCCGGTGACCAGCACGGTCCCGCGCGGCCGCCACGGCCGCGGGACGTCGGCCGGTCCGCCGGAGGCCCGTACGAGCCGGCGGGCGTACGCCCCGGCCGGCCGCAGCGCGACCTGGTCCTCGGCGGTGGCGCCGGACAGCACGGCGGCCAGGCGGCGTGCGATCCGCCCGTCGTCACCGGACGGCACCGCGTCCGGCAGGTCGACGAGACCGCCCCAGCGGGCCGGGTGCTCCAGGGCCGCCACCCGGCCCAGCGCCCATACGGCCGCGCCGCGCGGGGCGCCGGGCGCCTCGCCGGCGGTGCCCGTCGCCATCGCGCCCCGGGTGGCGCACCACAGCGGGGCCGTCAGGTCCGCGTCCCCGAGCGCCTGGACGAGCAGCAGCGTGCCGGCCAGGCCGTGCGAGAGGGCCGGGTGACCGGCGCGGGGCCGGTCGTCGAGCGCGAGCAGGGACAGCACACCCGCCGGGCCGTCGCAGGCCTCCCGCAGCCGCGCGGCGAGCGCCGTACGGTCCTCGGAGCCGTCGACGACCAGGCGCACGACCTCGGCGCCGTGCGCGGCCAGGGCGTCCAGGGCGAGCGCGGCCGCCGGGTCGTCCCCGGCGTCGCCCGGCAGCACCACCAGCCAGGTGCCGGTCAGGGCGGGTGCGGCCGTCGCGTCCGGTACGGGCTTCCAGGTGACGCGGTAGCGCCAGGACTCCACCGCCGCCTCGTCGCGGCGCCGCCGGTGCCAGGCGGACAGGGCGGGCAGCGCCGACCGCAGGGTGGCGTCCTCGTCCAGGTCCAGGCCCTCGGCCAGCGCGGACAGGTCCTCGCGCTCGACGGCCTCCCAGAACGCGGCGTCCACCACGGAGGGCGCGGCCGCCGCCTCCCCCTCCGGCGCCTCCAGCCAGTAGCGGCGGCGCTGGAAGGCGTAGGTCGGCACGTCCGCCGGGCGGACGTCCCAGCCGGCGAACACCGCCCGCCAGTCGACGGGCACGCCGTGCGTGTGGGCCTCGCCCAGCGACGTCAGGAACCGGGACACACCGCCGTCGCCGCGCCGCAGCGTCGGCACGACGGCCCCGTCGGCGCCGGCGTCCCCGGCCGCGTCGAGGATGTCCTGCAGGCCGTAGAGCAGTACCGGGTGCGGGCTCATCTCCACGAACAGGTGGTGCCCGTCGTCGATCAGCCGCCGCGCGGTCCGCTCGAACAGCACGGTCTGCCGCAGGTTGCGGTACCAGTAGGCGGCGTCCAGCTCGGTGTCCGCCGGGCCGCCGGTGACCGTGGAGTAGAACGGGACCCCGGGCTCCCCGGCGGCGACGTCGCCCAGCACCTCGGCGAACGCGTCGCGCACCAGCTCCACCTGGGCGCAGTGCGAGGCGAAGGTCACCTGGATCCGCTTGGCCTTCACCCCCTCCGCCTCGCAGGCGGCGAGCAGCTCGTCCAGCGCGTCGAGGTCGCCGGACACCACCACGCCGCGCGCCCCGTTGACGGCCGCCAGGTCCAGCCGGCCCTCCCACCGCGCCAGCCGCCGGACGGCGTCCGCCTCCGGCTCCGGCAGCGAGGCCATGCCGCCCAGACCCGCGAGCCGGGGCAGCAGACCGCTGCGCAGGGCCACGACGCGCGCCGACTCCTCCAGCGACAGCGCGCCGGCCACGTACGCCGCCGCGATCTCGCCCTGCGAGTGGCCGACCACGGCCGCGGGCCGGACACCGCAGGCACGCCACAGCTCGGCCAGCGACACCATCACGGCCCACAGCACCGGCTGGACCACGTCGACCCGGTCCATGCCGGGGGCGCCGTCGGCGCCCCGCAGCACGTCCTCCGGCGACCAGTCCAGGTAGGGGGCCAGCGCCCGGCCGCACGCGGCCATCCAGTCGCGGAACACCGGTGAGGTGTCCAGCAGTTCCACCGCCATGCCGGCCCACTGGGAGCCCTGGCCGGGGAAGACGAACACGGGGTTCCGCGCGCCGCCGGCGGTGGCACGCGCCAGCCGCTCGTGCGACCCGCCCGCCGCGAGGGCACCGAGCGCGGCGGCGGTCTCCCCGGGGTCGGTGGCCACCACGACCGCGCGCTCGTCGAAGACGGTCCGGCCGGTGGCCAGCGCGTGCCCCACGTCCAGCGTGCGGGCGCCGGCGCCCAACGACCCGGCCAGCCGGCCGGCCTGCTCCTCCAGCGCGGCGGGGGTCCGGGCCGAGAGGAGCAGCGGGACGGCCACCGGGTCGAACACCCGTGGCGCGGGCGCGGCGTCGGCCTCGCGCACGGGCGGCTCCGGGGCCTCCTCGATGATGACGTGCGCGTTGGTGCCGCTCATGCCGAAGGACGACACGCCGGCGCGGCGCGGCCGGTCCGCGCGCTCCCAGGCGACGGGCTCGGTCAGCAGCCGGACGTCGCCCGAGGCCCAGTCGACGTGCGGGGTGGGCGTGTCGGCGTGCAGCGTCCTGGGCAGCAGGCCGTGCCGCAGCGCCTCGACCATCTTGATGATGCCGCCGGCGCCGGCGGCCGCCTGGGTGTGCCCGATGTTGGACTTCAGCGAGCCGAGCCACAGCGGGCTGTCCTCCGGCCGCTCCTGCCCGTACGTGGCCAGCACGGCGGACGCCTCGATCGGGTCGCCCAGCGTCGTGCCCGTACCGTGCGCCTCCACCGCGTCGACGTCCGCGGTCGTCAGGCCCGCGTCGGCCAGGGCCTGCCGGATGACGCGGCGCTGGGCACGGCCGTTGGGGGCCGTCAGACCGTTGGAGGCGCCGTCCTGGTTGACGGCGCTGCCGCGCACGACCGCCAGGACGGGATGCCCGTTGCGGTGGGCGTCGGACAGCCGCTCGACGAGCAGCATGCCGACGCCCTCGCCCCAGCCGGTGCCGTCCGCGTCGGCGGAGAACGCCTTGCAGCGGCCGTCGGCGGCCAGGGCCCGCTGGCGGCTGAACTCCACGAAGGCGCCGGAGCTCGACATGACCGTCACACCGCCGGCCAGCGCCATGTCGCACTCGCCCCGCCGCAGCGACTGGACGGCCATGTGCAGGGCCACCAGCGACGACGAGCAGGCGGTGTCGACGGTGACGGCCGGGCCCTCCAGGCCCAGGGTGTAGGCGATGCGGCCGGAGACGACGCTGGCGGCGTTGCCGGTGCCCAGGTAGCCCTCGACGCCTTCGGGGACCTGGAGGTTGCGCCGCACGTAGTCCTGGTAGCCGGAGCCGACGAACACACCGACCGGCGTGGACCGCACACTCGTCGGGTCGATCCCGGCCCGCTCGAACACCTCCCACGAGGTCTCCAGCAGCAGCCGCTGCTGCGGGTCCATGGCGAGCGCCTCGCGCGGCGAGATCCCGAAGAACGCCGCGTCGAAGTCCGGCAGGTCGTGGAGGAATCCGCCCGCCCGCGCGTAGGTGGTGCCGGGGTGGTCCGGATCGGGGTGGTAGAGCGCGTCCAGGTCCCAGCCCCGGTTGACGGGGAACGGGGACATCGCGTCGGTGCCCTCGGCGACGAGCCGCCACAGCTCCTCCGGCGAGCGCACCCCGCCGGGGTAGCGGCAGCCCATGGCCACGATCGCGACGGGCTCGTCGTCGGCGGCGCGTGCGGCGCCGGCACCGGCGCCCGGGCCCGTCTCCGCGCCGAGCAGTTCGACCAGCAGCCAGCCGGCCAGGTCGATCGCGCACGGGTAGTCGAAGACGACGGTGGTGGGCAGCGCGAGCCCCGTCATCCGGGCCAGCCGGTCGCGCAGTTCGACGGCGGTCAGCGAGTCGAAGCCCAGCTCGCGGAAGGCCCGCCCCGGCTCGACCGCCCGCGGCCCGCTGTGGCCCAGCACGGCGGCGGCCTCGGTCCGGACGAGCTCCACCAGCGTACGGTCGCGCTCGGCGGCGTCGGCCGCGGCGAGCCGGCGGCGCAGCGCCCCGGCCTCGCCGGCCTCCTCCTCGCCACCGGGCCCGGCGCCGGCGGACCGGGCGGCGGCCCGCACCTCGGGCAGGTCGGCGAGCAGCGGGCCGGGCCGGCCCATGGTGAACGTGGGCGCGAACCGCTCCCAGGCCACGTCGGCGACCGTCACCGCGGTCTCGTCACGGCCCAGGACCTCGGCGAGCGCGGCGATCGCGGCCGCCGGTGCCAGCGGCTCGAGGCCGCGGCGGCGCAGGTTCCCGGCGACCTCGGCCGAGCCCGCCATGCCGGAACCGGCCCACGGCCCCCAGGCGACGGCCGTCGCCGCCAGCCCCCGGGCGCGCCGGGCGGCGGCGAGCCCGTCGAGGAAGGCGTTGCCGCACGCGTAGGCGGCCTGACCGCCGGCGCCCCAGACGCCGGCGATGGACGAGAACAGCACGAAGGCGTCCAGCGGCCGGTCGCCCAGCAGCGCGTCCAGGTGCGCGGCGCCGTCCGCCTTGGCGGCCACGACGCCGGCGAAGGCGGCCGGGTCGGTGTCGGCCAGCAGGGCGGGGGTGTCCACGCCGGCGGTGTGGAAGACGGCGGTCAGGTCGGGCAGCCCGACGAGCAGGTCGGCGACCGCGTCCCGGTCCGCGACGTCGCACGCGGCGATCGTCACCCGCGCGCCCAGCTCCTCCAGTTCGGCGCGCAGCTCCGCGGCGCCCTCGGCGGCGGGCCCGCGCCGGCTGGTGAGCACGACGTGCTCGGCGCCCCCCGTGGCCAGCCACCGGGCCACGTGCCCGCCCAGGGCGCCCGTGCCGCCGGTGACGAGAACCGTCCCGCGCGGCGTGAACGCGGGCGCCTCGCCGGTGGTGCGGTGGTGGGTCAGGCGGCGGGCGAGAACCCCGGTCGGGCGGACGGCGAGCTGGTCCTCGTCGCCGAGCCCGCCGGTGAGGACGCCCGCCACCCGGGCCAGCGCCCGGGCGTCGAGGACCTCGGGCAGGTCGACGAGCCCGCCCCAGCGCCGGGAGTGCTCCAGGGCGGCGACCCGGCCCAGACCCCACACCCCCGCCTGGACGGGGTCGACCGGCGGATCGGCCTGCCCGGTGGCGACGGCACCCCGGGTCAGGCACCACAGGGGCGCCTCGACCCCGGCGTCGCCGAGGGCCTGGACGAGGGTGAGGACGGGCCGGAAGGAGGGGGCGTCGTCCAGCGCGAGGAAGGAGACGACGCCGGCGACGGGCCCGGCCACCGTCCGCAGGCGCGCGGCGAGGGACTCCCGGTCCTCGCCGGCGTCCACGCTGAGGGTGAGGGTACGGGCGCCCCGGCCGGTCAGCTCCTCCTGCAGGGCGGAACAGGCCCGCGTGGCCCCGTCGCCGGGCGGGGTGAGCAGCAGCCACAGCGCGTCGGAGACCGCCCGGGGGGCGGGGTCGGCGAGCGGCCGCCAGGTGACGGCGTACCCCGTACCGCCGGCATCGGCCTCCGGCGCGGCGGAGGCCAGCCAGTAACGCTCGCGCTGGAAGGCGTACGTGGGGAGCTCGACAGGCTCGGCACCGCGCCCGGCGAAGAAGGCCCGCCAGTCGACGGCGGTGCCGTGGACGTGGAGCGCGGCGAGGGCGGCGATCAGGGCGGTGGTCTCGGGACGGTCGGAGCGGAGGGCGGGAACGGCGGTGCCCTCGCGGACCATGGCGGTCAGGACACCGCCGGGGCCGATCTCCAGGAAGGTCGTCACGTCCTCGGCGGTGAGCGCCTCGATCGCGTCGCCGAAACGGACGGCCCGACGGACGTGGCGTACCCAGTACTCGGGGTCGCACAGCTCCTCGGCGGACGCCAACCGGCCCGTGAGGGCGGAGACGAGGGGAAGCGAAGGAGCGTTGAACGTCACGCGCCGCGCCACCGCGCGGAAGTCGGCCAGCATCGGCTCCATCAGCGGCGAGTGGAAGGCGTGGGAGACCGACAGTTCCTTGGTCTTGCGACCGTCGGCCGCCAGACGCTCGGCGACGGTACGTACGGCGTCGGCGGCACCGGAAAGGACCACGGAGGCCGGGCCGTTGACGGCGGCGATACCGACGAAATCCTCGTGACCGGCCAGCAGCGGAAGGACCTCGTCCTCCGACGCCTGGACGGCCACCATCACACCGCCGGAAGGCAGCGCCTGCATCAGACGACCACGAGCGACCACCAGCGTCGCCGCATCGGCCAGGGACAGCACCCCGGCGACGTGCGCTGCGGCCAGTTCACCGATCGAATGCCCGGCCAGGAACTCCGGCCGCACACCCCACGACTCCACCAGCCGGAACAACGCCACCTCGACCGCGAACAACGCCGGCTGAGTGAAACCCGTCTGGTTCAGAAGCTCGGCGTCGTCACCGAAGACGACATCCCGCAGCGGACGCTCAAGATGCGCGTCCAGCTCCACGCACACCCCGTCGAACGCCTCCGCGAAGACCGGGAACGACGCGTACAGCTCACGCCCCATCCCCGGCCGCTGGCTCCCCTGCCCCGAGAACAGGAACGCCGTCCTGCCGTCCTTCGCGACGGCGCCGTCCACCACGTTCGCCGCGGAGGTGCCCTCGGCCACGGCCCGCAGGCCGGCGGTCAGCTCGTCGATGCCGGTGCCGACGACGACGGCCCGGTGCTCCAGTGCGGCGCGGGTGGTCGCCAGCGAGTGGGCGATGTCGACCGCTCGGTCGGCGTCGAGGCCGATGACGTGGGCGAGGAGCCGTTCCGCCTGCTCGCGCAGGGCGGTGGCGCTCCGGGCCGAGACGACCCAGGGCACGGGGCCCCGGACCGGGACGGCCGTGGTGTCCGTGGAGTCCGTCTCCGGGTCGGTGGTGGGCGCGGGGGCCTGCTCGATGATGGTGTGGGCGTTGGTACCGCTGACGCCGAAGGACGACACGGCGGCCCGGCGCGGGTGTCCGGTCTCGGGCCAGGGCACGGATTCGGTGAGCAGCCGGACCGTGCCGGAGGTCCAGTCGATGTGCGGCGAGGGCTCGTCGGCGTGGAGGGTCCTGGGCAGGACCCCGTGCCGGATCGCCTCGACCATCTTGATGATGCCGCCGACGCCGGCCGCCGCCTGTGTGTGGCCGATGTTGGACTTGAGCGAGCCGAGCCACAACGGCTGTTCCCGCGGGCGCCCCTGGCCGTAGGTGGCGAGGAGGGCCTGGGCCTCGATCGGGTCGCCCAGCGTGGTGCCCGTACCGTGGGCCTCGACGACGTCGACGTCCGCCGGGGAGAGTCCGGCGCCGGCGAGGGCCTGCTGGATGACGCGCTGCTGGGCGGGGCCGTTGGGCGCGGTCAGGCCGTTGGAGGCGCCGTCCTGGTTGACGGCGGAGCCACGGACGACGGCCAGCACCGGGTGACCGTTCTTGCGGGCGTCCGAGAGCCGCTCGACGAGCAGCATGCCCACGCCCTCGCCCCAGCCCGTGCCGTCCGCTTCGGCGCCGAAGGACTTGCATCGGCCGTCGGCCGCCAGTCCGCGCTGGCGGCTGAACTCGGTGAACATGCCGGTGCTCGCCATGACGGCGGCGCCGCCCGCGAGGGCGAGCGAGCATTCGCCGCGGCGCAGGGCCTGCACCGCGAGGTGGAGGGCCACCAGGGACGACGAGCAGGCCGTGTCCACGGTGAGCGCCGGGCCTTCGAGGCCGAAGGTGTAGGAGAGCCGGCCCGAGGCGACGCTGGGCGCGGTGCCGGTGAGGAGGAAGCCCTCCAGTTCGCGCAGGGTGTCCCCGGCGCCCGCGTAGCCCTGGTAGGCGAGGCCGACGAAGACGCCGGTACGCGAGCCCTTGACGGAGGACGGGTCCATGCCGGCCCGTTCGAAGGCCTCCCAGGCGACCTCGAGGAGGAGGCGCTGCTGCGGGTCGGTGGCGAGGGCCTCGCGGGGGGACATCCCGAAGAAGCCGGGGTCGAAGTCGCCGGCGTCGTGGAGGAAGCCGCCGTGGCGCGTGGAGCACTTGCCGGGCTTGCCGGGGTCGGGGTCGTAGAGGCCCTCCAGGTCCCAGCCGCGGTCGGCGGGGAAGCCGGTGACGGCGTCCGCGCCGCTCTCGACCAGCCGCCACAGGGCCTCGGGGCTGTCGACCTGCCCCGGGTAGCGGCAGCTCATGCCCACGATGGCGATGGGCTCCTGGTCCTTGGTCTCCACCTCGTGCAGGCGGCGCCGGGTCTGCTTGAGATCGGCCGTCACTCGCTTGAGGTAGTCGAGCAGCTTCTGCTCGTTCTGCTCGTTCTGCATGTCTGGTTCACCCGCCATGAGGAGTTCGTGGAGTCGTGCGCGTCCGGGCGCGCGTGTCGGTTCGCGGCTGCGCCGCGGCGGGCCGGTCAGGCACCGTCGAGTTCCTGGTCGATGAGGTCGAAGATGTCGTCGATGGTGGCCGTCCGGAGGCGGTCGTCGGCGTCCGTCCGCCCGTCCGCGCCGCCGTCCCCGTGGCCGTCGCCGCCCTCCGCGTCCGCCGCGGTGGCGGCCGCCGCCGGCTCGCTGAGCCGGGCGAGGGCGCTCTGCAGCCGGGTGCGGACGCGGGACCGTACGAGGTCGTCGTCCGCTCCGACGGCGGCGAGGGCCGCGTCCAGCCGGTCGAGTTCGCCGAACACCGACAGGGCGGCCAGCGCCGGGTCCGCCTGCGCGGGGGCCAGGTCCGTACGGATGCGCTCGGCGAGCGCGACGGGCGTGGGGCAGTCGAAGACGAGGGTCGCGGGGAGCCGCAGCCCGGTGGCCGCGTTGAGGCGGTTGCGGAGTTCCACGGAGGTCAGCGAGTCGAAGCCCAGGGCCTTGAACTCCCTGTTCCGCTCGACCTCCTGCGGGCCGCCGATGCCGAGGACGGCCGCCACGTGCGTCCGGACGACGTCCAGCAGCAGGGCGCTCCGCTCGGCGTCCGGCATGCCGTCGAGCCGCCGGCGCAGGGCGTCGGCGCCCCCGCCGCCCGGCGTCGCCGCCGCGGCCTCGGCCGTGCGCCGCGCGGGCGTGCGCACGAGGCCGCGCAGGACGGCCGGTACGGCCGGGGTCGCGCCGCCGGGACCGGAAGCCGCCGGGGTGTCGAAGCGGACCGGTACGGCGACGGCCTGCTCGCCGAGCCGGGCCGCGTCGAACAGCTCCAGGCCCTCCGCCGCGCGGAAGGAGACCAGTCCGGAGCGGGCCATGCGGCTCTGCCCCCGCTCGTCGAGGCCGACGGCCATGCCGCCCTCCGCCCACGGGCCCCAGGCCATGGAGACGGCGGGCAGACCGGCCGTCCGGCGCCGCTGGGCCAGGGCGTCCAGGAAGGCGTTGGCCGCCGCGTAGTTGCCCTGGCCGGCGCTGCCGAGGGTGGCGGCGACGGAGGAGAAGAGGACGAAGGCCGACAGGTCCGCCTCCCGCGTGAGCTCGTCCAGGTGCAGCGCGGCGTCCGCCTTGGGGCGCAGCACGGCCCCCAGCCGCTCGGGGGTGAGGGAGGCGACCAGTCCGTCGTCCAGCACACCGGCCGCGTGGATCACGGCCGTCAGCGGGTGTGCGGCGGGGACGTCGGCGAGCAGCGCGGCGAGCGCGGCGCGGTCGGCCGCGTCACAGGCGGCGACGGTGACGGTCTCGGCCCCCAGGGCGAGGAGTTCGTCGCGCAGCGCGGTCGCGCCCTCGGCCGCCGGACCGCGCCGGCTGGTGAGCAGCAGGTGGCGTACGCCGTGCCCGGCCACCAGGTGGCGCGCCACCGTGCCGCCGAGCGCTCCCGTGGCGCCGGTGACGAGCACCGTGCCCTCCGGGGCGTAGGAGGCGGCCGGGACGGTGAGGACGAGCTTGCCGACATGCCGGGCCTGGCTGAGGTGGCGCAGGGCCTCGGGGGCCTGGCGGACGTCCCAGCAGGTCAGCGGCAGCGGGCGCAGCGCTCCGCTCTCGAAGAGCTCCACCAGGGCGCGCAGCATCGCGCCGATGCGGTCGGGCCCGGCCTCGATCGTGTCGAACGCCTGGTACGAGGTGCCGGGCCGGGTCCGCGCGAGCTCGGCGGGGTCCCGGACGTCGGTCTTGCCCATCTCCAGGAAGCGGCCGCCGTCGGCCAGGAGGCGCAGCGAGGCGTCGACGTACTCGCCGGCCAGCGAGTTGAGTACGACGTCCACGCCGCGGCCGCCGGTCGCCGCGCGGAAGGCCCGCTCGAACTCCAGGGTGCGGGAACTGGCCAGGTGGGCGTCGTCGAGTCCGCCGGCGCGCAGCGTCGCCCATTTGCCGGGGCTCGCCGTGCCGTAGACCTCGGCGCCCAGGTGCCGGGCGAGCTGGGTGGCGGCCATGCCGACGCCGCCGGCGGCCGAGTGCACCAGCAGCGACTGGCCGGGGCGCAGCCGGGCCAGGTCGACCAGCGCGTAGTAGGCGGTGAGGAAGACGATCGGCACGGAGGCGGCCTGGGCGAACGTCCAGCCCCCGGGCATCCGCGCCACCATGCGGTGGTCGGCGACGGCCAGCGGGCCGAAGGACTCGGGGATCATGCCCATGACCCGGTCGCCGGGCGCGAGGCCGGTGACGCCCGGCCCCGTCTCGACGACGACGCCGGCGGCCTCGCTGCCGAGCGTCGCGGCCCCCGGGTACATGCCGAGGGCGATGAGGGCGTCGCGGAAGTTGACGCCGGCGGCACGCACGGCGATCCGCACCTGGCCCTCGCCGAGCGGCGCGGTGGCGGCGGGGTTCTCCGTGAGCGCCAGGTCGTCGAGGGTGCCGGTGCCGCTGGTGGTCAGCCGCCAGCCGGTGGCGCCGGCGGCGGGCCGCAGCGCGTCCCGTACGGTCCGGCGGGCGAGCCGGGGCGCGTGGGCGGCGCCGTGGCGCAGGGCGAGCTGGGGCTCGCCGGCGGCCAGGGCGGCGGGCAGGGCGAGGACGGAGGCCGGGTCGTCGTCGAGGTCGAGGAGGACGAAGCGGTCCGGGTTCTCGGTCTGCGCCGACCGTACGAGGCCCCAGACGGCCGCCTGTGCCGGATCGGCCACCGGCTCCCCCGGCGCCGGTGCGACGGCACCGCGGGTGAGGAGGACCAGCCGCGACCCGGAGAAACGCTCCTCCGCGAGCCACTCGCGAATCAGCCCGAGGACGTACCCGGTGGCCGCGCGGACGTCCTCGGCGGTGTCGCCGCCGGGGATGTCCGCCCGGACGAGCACGGTCTCCGGCGCCCGCGCGGCGAGGGCCGCGAGATCGGCGCCGCCGGCGAGGGTGTCGGTGAGCGCGGGCTCGGCGGCGCCGAGCAGCGCGCACCCGGTCAGCCCGTCCCGTACGGCGGTCGGCTCGGGCAGGGGGACGACCGGCCAGGCGAGGCGGTACAGCGCGTCCTCGTGCTCGGCCCGCCCCGCGGGGCCACCGAGCTGATCGGCCGTCACGGGCCGCAGGACGAGGGAGTCCACGGCGGCGACGGGGCGGCCCGCCGCGTCCGCGACCAGGACGGACACGGCGTCCCCGCCGACCGGACGCAGCCGGACGCGGAGCGAGGTCGCTCCGGTGGCGTACAGGCGCACGCCGGTCCACGAGAACGGAACGCGCCCCTGGCCGGTGTCGGGCAGCAGTCCGCCCAGGCCCACGGCGTGCAGCGCCGCGTCGAGCAGCGCCGGGTGGACACCGAAACCGGCCACGTCCGTGCCCTCGGGCAGCGCGACCTCGGCGAACACCTCGCCGCCGTCGTCACCGCCCTCGTCGCCGGCACGCCACAGGGCGCCCAGCCCCTGGAAGACGGGCCCGTAGCCGAAGCCGAGTTCGGCCAGGCGCTCGTAGTAGCCCTCGGTCGGCACCGGCGAGGCGCCGGCCGGAGGCCACTCGGCCAGGTCCGCCGGCGCGTCGGCCGGGGCCGGGGCGAGCACGCCCACGGCGTGCGCGGTCCAGGGGGCGGCCGGGTCGGTGCCGTCGGGACGGGAGTGCACCTGGACCGGGCGGCGCCCGGAGTCGTCGGCACCGCCGACGGTGACCTGGAGCCGCAGCGCGCCCTCGGCGGGCAGAGCGAGCGGAGCCCGCAGGGTCAGCTCCTCCACGAGGCCGCAGCCCGCCTCGTCGGCCGCGCGCAGCGCGAGGTCGACGAGAGCGGTGCCCGGCAGCAGGACCGTACCCATCACCGCGTGCTCCGCCAGCCACGGCTGAGCGGACAGCGACAACCGCCCGGTCAGGACGGCACCTTCACCGTCGGCCAGCTCGACCGCCGCACCCAGCAGCGGATGCGCGGCGGACCGGAGCCCGGCGCTCGACAGATCGCCGGCCACGGGCCGGGAGTCGAGCCAGTAGCGGCGGCGCTGGAACGCGTAGGTGGGCAGATCGACGACGCGGCCGCGACCGAGCCCGGCGAGGAGGGCCGGCCAGTCGACGGCGGTGCCGTGGACGTGGAGTGAGGCGAGGGCGGTGGCCAGGGCGGTGGCCTCGGGACGGCCGGAGCGGAGGGCGGGAATCGCCGTGCCGCCCTCGACCATGGCGGTGAGGACACCGCCGGGGCCGATCTCCAGGAAGGTCGTCACGCCCTCGGCGACGAGGGTCTCGACGGCGTCGCCGAAGCGGACGGCCTGACGGACGTGGCGGACCCAGTACTCGGGGTCGCACAGCTCCTCGGCGGAGGCGGGACGGCCGGTGAGGGTGGACACGACGGGAAGCGAGGGAGCGTTGAACTCCACGCGCTCGGCCACCGCGCGGAAGTCGGCCAGCATGGGCTCCATCAGAGGCGAGTGGAACGCGTGCGAGACGGTCAGTTCCTTGGTCTTGCGGCCATCAGCGGCCAGACGCTCGGCGATGGCGTGTACGGCGTCGGCGGCACCGGAAAGGACCACGGAGGCCGGGCCGTTGACAGCGGCGATACCGACGGAGTCCTCGTGACCGGCCAGCAGCGGCAGGACCTCGTCCTCCGACGCCTGGACGGCCACCATCACACCGCCGGAAGGCAGCGCCTGCATCAGACGGCCACGAGCGGCCACCAGCGCAGCCGCGTCGGCCAGCGACAGCACACCCGCCACATGAGCCGCGGCGATCTCACCGATCGAATGCCCGGCCAGGAACTCCGGCCGCACACCCCACGACTCCACCAGCCGGAACAACGCCACCTCGACCGCGAACAACGCGGGCTGCGTAAATCCGGTCTCGTTCAGCAGCCCGGCATCATCACCGAAGACCACATCCCGCAGTGGACGCTCCAGCTCACCGTCCAGATGCGCGCACACCGCGTCGAACGCGTCCGCGAAGACCGGGAACGACGCGTACAACTCACGCCCCATCCCCGGCCGCTGACTCCCCTGCCCCGAGAAGAGGAACGCCGGCTTGGCGTCCGGTGCGGCGACGCCGCGGGCCGTCGCGCCCGTGGGCTCGTCGGCCGCCAGGGCGCGCAGGCCGTCGAGGGCCGTGTCCCGGTCGGTGACGATCAGCGCCGCGCGGTGTTCCAGCGTGGCGCGCGTGCCGGCGAGCGACAGGGCGACGTCCGCGAGTCCGAGTTCCGGTCGTTCCGTCACGTGCGCGAGCAGCCGCTCGGCCTGTGCGCGCAGGGCCTCGGCACTGTGCGCGGACAGCAGCCACGGGAGGGCTTCCGACGCCACCGGGGCATCCGCCGTCTCCGAGACCTCGGGCGCCACGGGAGCCTGCTCGATGATCACATGGGCGTTGGTGCCGCTCACGCCGAACGAGGACACGCCCGCGCGGCGCGGACGGCCTTCCTCCGCCGGCCACGCGACGGACTCGGTGAGCAGTTCCACGGCCCCGGCCGACCAGTCGACGTGTGACGTCGGCTCGTCGACGTGCAGCGTCTTCGGCAGCACGCCGTGCTGTATCGCCTCGACCATCTTGATGATGCCGCCGACGCCGGCCGCCGCCTGCGTGTGGCCGATGTTCGACTTCAGCGAACCCAGCCACAGCGGCCGGCCCCCCGCCCGCTCCTGCCCGTACGTGGCCAGCAGCGCCTGGGCCTCGATCGGGTCGCCCAGCGTCGTCCCCGTACCGTGCGCCTCGACGACGTCCACGTCCGCCGCCGACAGGCCCGCCGAGGCGAGCGCGGCACGGATCACCCGTTGCTGCGCGGGGCCGTTGGGCGCGGTCAGGCCGTTGGACGCGCCGTCCTGGTTGACCGCCGAGCCCCGCATCACCGCCAGCACCCGGTGACCGTTCTTCCGCGCGTCCGACAGGCGTTCCACGAGCAGCATGCCCGCGCCCTCGCCCCAGCCCGTGCCGTCGGCCGCCGCCGCGAACGGCTTGCAGCGGCCGTCCGGGGCGAGTCCGCGCTGGCGGCTGAACTCGATGAAGGCGTTGGGGCTGGACATGACGGTCACACCGCCGGCGAGCGCCATAGCGCACTCGCCCCGGCGCAGGGCCTGCGCCGCGAGGTGGAGGGCGACCAGCGACGACGAGCACGCCGTGTCCACGGTCAGGGTGGGGCCCTCCAGGCCGAAGGAGTAGGCGATGCGGCCGGAGACGACGCTGCCGGAGCTTCCGGTGCCGATGTAGCCCTCCAGGTCCTGCGGCACGCTCAGCAGGCGTGCCGCGTAGTCCTGGTAGCCGGAGCCGATGAACACGCCCGTGCGACTGCCGCGCATCGACGCCGGGTCCAGGCCCGCCCGCTCGAACGCCTCCCAGGCGATCTCCAGAAGCAGCCGCTGCTGCGGGTCCATGGCGAGCGCCTCGCGCGGCGAGATACCGAAGAACGCCGGGTCGAAGTCGCCCACGTCGTAGAGGAATCCGCCGTCCTTGGCGTAGGTGGTGCCGGGGCGGTCGGGGTCGGGGTGGTAGAGGGAGTCGATGTCCCAGCCGCGGTCGGTGGGGAAGCCGTCGACGGCGTCCCGTCCCTCGGCCACGAGCCGCCACAGGTCCTCGGGGGCGCGTACGTCGCCGGGGTAGCGGCAGCTCATCGCCACGATCGCGATGGGCTCGTCGTCGGGGGCCGCGGTGCCGGCCGCGATCGCGGGGACCGCGGCGGAGGTCCCGGCCGCCCGCGCCGCGTCGCCGCTCAGCTCGGTGGTGAGGTGCGCGGCGAGCACGGCGGGCGACGGGTGGTCGAAGACGAGCGTGGCGGGCAGCCGGACGCCGGTGGCCCCGGTCAGGCGGTTGCGCAGCTCGACGGCGGTGAGCGAGTCGAAGCCCAGCTCGCGGAAGGCCCGGTCGGGGGCGACGGCCTCGGTGCCGGTGTGGCCGAGCACGGCCGCGGCCTCGGCGCGTACGAGGTCCAGCAGCGTGCGGCGCCGCTCGTGCTCGCCCATCGCCGCCACTCGGCGGGCCAGTTCGGGCACCGCGTCACCGGCGCCGCCGCCGGTCGTGTCCGCGTCCCGGGCGGCGGCCAGGGCGGCGCGCACCTCGGGCAGGTCGCCCAGCAGGGGGCTGGGGCGCAGCAGGGTGAACGAGGGGGCGAAGCGGTCCCAGGCGACGTCGGCCACGGTCACGGTGGTCTCGTCGCGGTCGAGGACGCCGCGCAGGGCGGCGACGGCGGCGGCGGGGGCGAGCGCGGGCAGGCCGCGCCGGCGCAGCCGGTCCTCGGCGTCGCCGTCCTCGACCATGCCGCCGTCGGCCCAGGGGCCCCAGGCGACGGCGGTGCCGGCCAGGCCGCGGGCCCGGCGGTGCTCGGCGAGGGCGTCGAGGGCTGCGTTGGCGACGGCGTAGGCGGCCTGGCCGCCGGCGCCCCAGACGCCGGAGATCGAGGAGAACATGACGAAGGCGTCGAGCGGCCGGTCGCCGAGGAGGTCGTCCAGGTGCGCGGCACCGGCCGCCTTCGCCGCGAGGACCTCCGCGAACGCCTCGGGCGTGGTGTCGGCGAGCATGCCGGGGGTGCCGACGCCGGCGGCGTGGAAGACGGCGGTGAGCGGCCGTTCGCCGGGGATGTCCGCCAGCAGGCGTGCCACGGCGTCGCGGTCGGCCATGTCGCAGGCCTCGACGGTGACGGGCACGCCGAGCTCCGCGAGCTCGGCCCGGAGCTCGTCCGTTCCCTCGGCGGCGGGGCCGCGGCGGCTGGTCAGGAGCAGGTGCGGTCGCTCGGGGCCGGTCGCGGACGCGGCCAGCCAGCGGGCCACGTGCCCGCCCAGCGCGCCCGTGCCGCCGGTGATCAGGACGGTGCCGTGCGGCTGCCACGCGGCCTTCGCGGTGACGGCCCCCTGCGGGGCGCGTGCGAGGCGCCGAACGAAGACGCCGGAGCCGCGTACGGCGAGCTGGTCCTCGCCGCCGCCAGCGAGGACGGCCGCGAGGCGACGGCCGGCGCGGGCGTCGAGGTCGCCGGGGAGGTCGACGAGACCGCCCCAGCGGGCGGGGTGTTCGAGGGCGGCGGTACGGCCCAGGGCCCACGTCTGCGCCTGGAGGGGGCCGCGGAGGGGGTCGGAGGAGCCGATGGAGACGGCGCCGCGGGTGACGGACCACAGCGGGGCGTCGACGCCGGCGTCGCCGAGGGCCTGGATCAGGGCGACGCCGGCGGCGAGGCCCTCGGTCAGCACGGGGTGGGCGGGGTGCGGGCGCTCGTCCAGGGCGAGGAGGGACAGCACGCCCGCCACGCCGGTGGGCAGCCGGCCGGCGAGGGCCGCGCGGTCGTCGCCGGCCTCGACGACGACCGGGAGGACGTCGGCCCCGTGGTCGCGCAGCGCCTGGACGGCGGCGGTCGCCCACGGGTCGTAGGCGTGGGAGGCGGGGACCACCGTGATCCAGGTGCCCCGCAGGGCGGGTGCGGCGAGGTCGGTGGCGGGCTTCCAGACGACGCGGTAGCGCCGGCCGTCGGCCGCGGACCGCTCGCGGTTCCGGCGCCGCCAGGAGGAGAGGGCGGGCAGCACCGTACTCAGCGGGGCGTCGTCCTCGACCTCGATGCGGTCGGCGAACGCGGCCAGGTCCGCGCTCTCGACGGCTTCCCAGAACCCGGCCTCGGCCGGGTCGGCGTGGGAACCGGCGGACGCGGCGGAGGCCGTGCGGTCGGCGGAGAAGGCCGTGGACTCCAGCCAGTGGCGGCGGCGCTGGAACGCGTACGTGGGCAGGTCGACGCGCCGTGCGGCACCGGGCCCGGCGACGAGCCGGCTCCAGTCGACGGTCACGCCGTGGACGTGCAGCCGGGCGAGGGCGGTGACGAGGGCCTCGGTCTCCGTACGGCCGTCGGCGGCGCGCAGGACCGGGACGGCGAGGACGGTGGCGGTCCCGTCGTCGAGGACGTCCTCGGCCATGGCGGTCAGGGCCCCGCCGGGGCCGATCTCGCAGAAGGCGGTGGCGCCTTCGGCGGCCAGCGACGCGACGGCGTCCGCGAAGCGGACGGCCTGGCGGACGTGGCGGACCCAGTACTCGGGGTCGCGCAGCTCGTCGGCGGTGACCGGCTTGCCGGTCAGGGCGGAGACGACCGGGATCTCCGGCGCCGCGACTTCCACGCGCCCGGCCACCGCGCGGAAGTCGGCCAGCATGGGCTCCATCAGCGGCGAGTGGAAGGCGTGCGAGACGGCGAGTTCCTTGGTCCTCCGGCCATCGGCCGCCAGGCGCTCGGCGATGGCGCGTACGGCGCCCGCGGCACCGGAAAGAACCACCGACGTCGGGCCGTTGACGGCCGCGATACCGGCCTCGTCCTCGTGCCCGGCGAGCAGCGGAAGGACCTCGTCCTCCGATGCCTGGACGGCCACCATCACACCACCCGCGGGCAGCGCCTGCATCAGACGGCCACGAGCCGCTACGAGCGCCGCCGCGTCGGCCAGGGACAGCACCCCGGCGACGTGCGCGGCGGTCAGCTCACCGATGGAGTGACCGGCGAGGAGGTCCGGCCGTACGCCCCACGACTCGACGAGACGGAACAACGCCACCTCGACCGCGAACAACGCCGGCTGCGTAAAGCCCGTCTGGTTCAGCAGTTCGGCGTCGTCACCGAAGACGACGTCCCGCAGCGGGCGTTCCAGCTCACCGTCCAGGTGCGCGCACACCGCGTCGAACGCGTCCGCGAAGACGGGGAACGAGGCGTACAGCTCACGCCCCATCCCCAGCCGCTGGCTCCCCTGTCCGGAGAAGAGGAACGCGGTCTTGTGCTTGCGCGCGGCCGTGCCCCGTACGGCGTTGCCGGCCGTCTCGCCGCGCGCCAGGGCGGCGAGACCGGTCAGCAGCTCGTCGCGGCCGGCTCCCACGACGGCGGCGCGGTACGGGAGCGCGGCGCGGGTGGTGAGGAGGGCGTGGCCGATGTCGCCGGGGGTGAGCTCCGGGTGCTCCTGGGCGTGGGTCAGCAGGCGGCGTGCCTGCTCGCCCAGCGCGGCCTCGTCCCTGGCGGAGACGAACCACGGCAGCGGGAGCCCGTCCCGGCCCCGCTCCTCCCGGCCCCGCTCCGCCGGCGCCTCCCCCACGGATCCGGCCGGCTCCGGGGCCTGTTCGAGGATGACGTGGGCGTTGGTGCCGCTCACGCCGAACGAGGACACGCCCGCGCGGCGCGGACGACCGTCCTCCGCCGGCCAGGCGACGGACTCGGTGAGCAGTTCCACGGCCCCGGCCGACCAGTCGACGTGCGGCGTCGGCTCGTCCAGGTGCAGGGTGCCGGGGAGCGTGCCGTGGCGCATCGCCATCACCATCTTGATGACGCCGGCGACGCCGGCGGCCGCCTGGGTGTGGCCGATGTTGGACTTGAGGGCACCCAGCAGCAGCGGTCGCCCCTCCGGGCGCCCCTGGCCGTACGTGGCCAGCAGTGCCTGCGCCTCGATCGGGTCGCCGAGGGCGGTGCCGGTGCCGTGGGCCTCGACCGCGTCCACGTCGGTCGCTTCGAGGGCGGCGTCGGCGAGGGCCTGGCGGATGACGCGCTGCTGGGCGGGGCCGCTGGGGGCGGTCAGGCCGTTGGACGCGCCGTCCTGGTTGACGGCGGAGCCCCGCAGGACGGCCAGGACCTGGTGGCCGTTCCGCCGGGCGTCGGACAGCCGCTCGACGAGCAGCATGCCGACGCCCTCGGACCAGCCCGTGCCGTCCGCCGCCGCCGCGAACGGCTTGCAGCGGCCGTCGGCGGCCAGCCCGCGCTGGCGGCTGAACTCCATGAAGGCGCCCGGCGTGGACATCACCGTGACACCGCTCACCAGGGCGAGCGAGCACTCCCCCTTGCGCAGCGACTGGGCGGCCAGGTGGAGGGCCACGAGGGACGACGAGCACGCCGTGTCCACCGTCACGGCCGGGCCCTCCAGCCCGAACGTGTACGACAGCCGGCCGGAGACGACGGCGGCGGCGTTGCCGGTGCCGAGGTAGCCGTCGAAGTCCTCCGGGGAGGTGGACAGTCGGGCGTAGTCCTGGCCGTTCGTGCCGGCGAAGACGCCGGTGCGGCTGCCGCGGACGGAGGCCGGGTCGATACCGGCCCGCTCGAAGGCCTCCCAGGCGGTCTCCAGCAGCAGGCGCTGCTGGGGGTCCATCATCAGGGCCTCGCGCGGCGAGATCCCGAAGAAGGCGGCGTCGAAGTCGCCGACGCCGTCGAGGAAGCCGCCCTCGCGGACGTAGCAGGTGCCCGCGTTGTCGGGGTCGGGGTCGTAGAGGGCCTCCAGGTCCCAGCCGCGGTCGACGGGGAAGCCGGAGACGGCGTCCCCGCCCCGCTCCAGGAGCCGCCACAGCTCCTCGGGCGAGGTGACGCCGCCCGGGAAGCGGCAGCTCATCGCGACGATCGCGACGGGCTCCCGGGAGTCCGCCACCAGCTTCTGGTTCTGCCGGCGCAGTCGCTCGGTCTCCTGGAGGGAGGCCCGCAGTGCCTGAACGATTTTCTCGTTCGACGTGGTCATCATGTGCTCCGTACTCAGGCCGTTTCGGAAATCGTTCAGAACTCGGTGTCGCCGAGGGCCAGTTCGATGAGGTTCTCCACGTCCATCGTCTCGATGGACTGCTCCGCGCCGTCCCCGTCGGCAGGGTCGGCGGGGGTGGTGCCGTCGTCCGCCAGCCGCAGCAGGGCGTCCAGCAGGCCCGCCTCCCGGAGGCGGGCGACCGGGATGCCGGTGAGGGTCCGGCGGACCTGCTCGTCGTCGCCCGCGGCGCCTTCGCCGGTCGCGTCGGCGTCCGCCAGCAGCTCGGTGCCCAGCAGGTCGGCCAGGGCCAGCGGCGTCGGGTGGTCGAAGACCATGGTGGCCGGGAGCTTCAGCCCCGTGACCGCGCCGATCCTGTTGCGCAGTTCGACCGCGGTGAGCGAGTCGAAGCCCAGGTCCCGGAACGCCCTGTCGGGCTCGATCGCCCCAGCGCCGGCCCCCGCTCCGGCTCCGGCTCCGGTGTAGCCGAGTACGGCCGCGGCCTCGGTCTGGACGACGTCCAGCAGGGCGTCGCGCCGGTCGGCGGGCGTCAGGGCGGCCAGACGCCGCACCAGCTCCCGTACGCCGTCACCCGACGCCGTCTCGTCGTCCCCGGCGGAGGAGGAGGCCGCCAGGGCCGACCGCACCTCCGGCAGGTCTTCCAGCAGCGGGCTGGGCCGGCCGATGGTGAACGACGGGGCGAAGCGCTCCCAGTCGACGTCCGCCACGACCACGGCCGTGTCACCGCCGTCCATCGCGCCCTGCAGGGCGCCGATCGCCAGCTCCGGGGCGAGGGCGGGGAGTCCGCGGCGGCGCAGGTGCTCCTCGGCCCCGCCGTCGGCCGCCATGCCGCCCTCGGCCCAGGGGCCCCAGGCGACGGCGGTCGCGGCCAGGCCCCGGGCCCGGCGCCGCTGCGCCAGGGCGTCGAGGTACGCGTTGGCGGCCGAGTACGCGGCCTGGCTGCCGCTGCCCCAGACGCCGGACACCGACGAGAAGAGGATGAAGGCGTCCAGCGACCGCTCCCCCAGCAGTTCGTCCAGATGCGCCGCGCCCGCCACCTTGGCCGACACGACGGCCGCGAGCTCGGTCACGCCCGTGTCCATGATGGTCGCGAACTGCGGGAGTCCCGCCGCGTGCACGACCGCCGTGAGCGCGGGCCCGTCCGCGTCGAGCGAACCGAGCAGCGCGGCGAGCGCGGTCCTGTCGGCCGCGTCGCAGGCGGCCACGGTCACCCGGGCCCCCAGCCGCTCCAGCTCGGCGCGGAGCTCCGGCGCGCCGGCGGCGGCCTCGCCGCGCCGGCTGGTGAGCACGAGGTGCTCGGCGCCGTTGCGGGCGAGCCACCGGGCGGTGTGCCCGCCGAGGGAGCCCGTACCACCGGTGATCAGCACGGTCCCGCGCGGCCGCCACTCGCCGTCGGCCGCCCCGGCCGTACCGTGCGGCGCCCGGGCGAGGCGGCGTACGAGCACGCCCGAGCCGCGCACGGCGAGCTGGTCCTCGGAGCCGGCGCCGGCGAACACGTCGGCGAGCCGGTCGAGGGCCCTCGCGTCCAGCGTCCCGGGCAGGTCGACGAGCCCGCCCCAACGCTCGGGGACCTCCAGCGCGGCGGCCCTGCCCATGCCCCAGACGAGGCCCTGGAGCGGGTGCTCGACGGGGTTCGAGCGGCCGGCCGACACGGCACCCCGCGTGAGGCACCACACCGGGGCGGCCACGCCGAGGTCGCCCAGGGCCTGGACGAGCGCCATGGTCGCCGCCAGGCTCATGGGCAGGCCGTCGTGCTCCGGGTGGGTACCCTCGGCCAGCGCCACCAGGGAGACCACTCCGGCCACGGCCGTACCGTCCGGAACGGCGCCCCGCAGCAGTCCGGCCACCGCCGCGCGGTCGCCGCCCGGCTCGCCGACGACGACGGGCTCTGGCACGTCGGCCCCCCGGCCACGGAGGACACGGGCGATGTCGCCCGCCTCGTCCGTCGCCCCGGCGGGGGCCACCACCAGCCACGTACCCGCGAGCGCGGAGCCGGCGGCGAGGTCGGTCAGCGGCTTCCAGACGGGCTGGTAGCGCCAGCCGTCGAGCGTCGACCGGGTCCGGCTCTCGCGCCGCCAGGCCGACAGCGCGGCGAACACCGAACCGGCGGACGCCCCCTCGTCGACGCCCAGCCGCTCGGCCAGTGCCTCGTGACGGTCGTTCTCGACGGAGTCCCAGAACTCCGCCTCGACGGCGTCGCCCGCCCCGGCCGCGGGGCCGGAGACGGCGGGCCGGGTGTTCTCCAGCCAGAAGCGCTGCCGCTGGAAGGGATACGTCGGCAGATCGACGAGGCGGGCCCCACGGCCCTCGAAAACGGCGTCCCAGTCGACGGGAACACCGGCCACGTGCAGCCGGGCGATCGCGGCGGTCACGGCCAGGCCCTCGGCCCGGTCGGCCCGTAGCGCCGGAACAACGACGCAGGTGGCCTCGTCGAGCGTCTGCTGCGCCATCGCGCTCAGCACCCCACCGGGACCGATCTCGACGAACACGGACACACCCTCGGCACTCAACGAACGGATCGCGTCGGCGAACCGCACGGCGTGCCGCACGTGGCGCACCCAGTAGTCCGGGTCGCACAGTTCCTCGGCGGAAGCCGGACGTCCGGTGAGGGTGGAGACGACAGGGAGGGCGGGTGCGCTGTAGGAGATGCCCTCGGCGACCTTGCGGAACGCCGCCAGCATCGGGTCCATCAGCGGCGAGTGGAAGGCGTGGGAGACGGCCAGCTCCTTGGTCCTCCGGCCGTCGTCCGCCAGGCGCTGGGCGATGGCGCGTACGGCGTCGGCGGCACCGGAAAGAACCATCGACGTCGGGCCGTTGACGGCCGCGATACCGGCCTCGTCCTCGTGCCCGGCGAGCAGCGGAAGGACCTCGTCCTCCGACGCCTCGACGGCCACCATCACACCGCCGGCGGGCAGCGCCTGCATCAGACGACCACGGGCCACCACCAGCGCTGCCGCATCGGCCAGCGACAGCACACCCGCCACATGAGCCGCAGCGATCTCACCGATCGAGTGACCGGCCAGGAAGTCCGGCCGCACACCCCACGACTCGACGAGACGGAACAACGCCACCTCGACCGCGAACAACGCCGGCTGCGTAAAGCCCGTCTGGTTCAGCAGCTCGGCATCATCGCCGAAGACCACGTCCCGCAGCGGACGCTCCAGCTCACCGTCCACGTACGCGCACACCGCGTCGAACGCGTCCGCGAAGACCGGGAACGCCTCGTACAGCTCACGCCCCATCCCCAGCCTCTGGCTCCCCTGACCCGAGAACAGGAACGCCGTGCGGGCCGCCGAGGCCCCCGCGACACCGCGTACGAGGTCCGGCGCGGACTCGCCGCGCGCCAGGGCGCCGAGGCCCTCCAGCAGCGCGGCGCCGTCCCGGCCGACGACGGCGGCCCGGTGTTCCATGGGGGCGCGGCTGACGGCGAGGGAGAGGGCGACGTCCCGCGGGCGGCGGTCCGCCGCGTGGGAGAGGAGGTTGCGGGCCTGCTCACGCAGGGCGGCCTCGTCCTTGCCGGACACGAGCCACGCGACGTACGGGTCCGCGAGGTCGGCGTCGCCCGCGTCGCCCGCGTCCCCGTCGGCCGGGGCCTCCTCGATGACGGTGTGGGCGTTGGTGCCGCTCACGCCGAAGGAGGACACGGCGGCCCGGCGGGGCCGGTCGCCGGACGCGGCCCACTCGACCGGTTCGGTCAGCAGCCGCACGGCCCCCGCCGACCAGTCGACGTGCGGCGTCGGCTCGTCCACGTGCAGGGTCCTGGGCAGGACGCCGTGGCGCAGCGCGAGCACGGTCTTGATGACGCTCGCGACGCCGGAGGCCGCCTGCGTGTGGCCGATGTTGGACTTCATCGAGCCCAGCCACAGGGGGCGCTCCTCCGCCCGCTCCCGCCCGTACGTGGCCAGCAGCGCCTGGGCCTCGATCGGGTCGCCGAGGGCGGTGCCGGTGCCGTGGGCCTCGACCGCGTCGATGTCGGCGGTGGTGAGCCCGGCGTTGGCGAGGGCCTGGCGGATGACGCGCTGCTGGGCGGGGCCGTTGGGCGCGGTCAGGCCGTTCGACGCGCCGTCCTGGTTGACGGCGGAGCCGCGTACCACCGCCAGGACGGGGTGGCCGTTACGGCGGGCGTCCGAGAGCCGCTCGACGAGCAGCATGCCCACACCCTCGCCCCAGCCGGTGCCGTCGGCCGCGGCCGCGAACGGCTTGCAGCGGCCGTCGGCCGCCAGCCCGCGCTGACGGCTGAACTCGACGAAGGCGTTGGGGCTGGCCATCACCGTGGCTCCGCCGACGAGCGCCATCCCGCACTCGCCCTGCCGCAGCGCCTGGGTGGCCAGGTGGAGGGCGACCAGCGAGGACGAGCAGGCCGTGTCGACGGTCACCGCGGGGCCTTCGAGGCCGAGGGTGTAGGCGATGCGGCCGGACATGACGCTGCCGGAGCTGCCGGTGAGCAGGTGGCCCTCGACGCCTTCGGGCAGTTCGCCGAGCCCGGCGCCGTACCCCTGGTAGCCCGAGCCGATGAACACACCGGTCCGTGAGCCCTTGACGGCGGCCGGCGTGAGCCGGGCCCGCTCCAGGGCCTCCCAGGCGGTCTCCAGCAGCAGCCGCTGCTGCGGGTCCATCGCGAGCGCCTCGCGCGGCGAGATCCCGAAGAACCGGGGATCGAAGTGGCCGGCGTCGTGCAGGAACCCGCCCTCGCGGGCGTACGTGGTGCCGGACCGCTCGGGGTCCGGGTCGTAGAGGCCCTCCAGGTCCCAGCCGCGGTCGGCCGGGAACTCGGAGACGGCGTCCACGCCGTCGGCGAGCAGCTGCCACAGCTCCTCGGGCGTCCGGACACCACCGGGGAAGCGGCAGCTCATGGCCACGATGGCGATGGGCTCGTCGGCGGCGGAGGCGGAATCGGAGCCGGGGGCCGGGGCGGCGGCCGGAGCGCCCGGCCGGCCGGGCACCTCGGTGGAGAGGAAGGCGGCGAGGTGGGACGCGCTCGGGTGGTCGAAGACCAGGGTCGCCGGCAGCCGCAGCCCGGTGGCCGCGTCGAGGCGGTTGCGCAGTTCGACACCGGTGAGGGAGTCGAAGCCGAGCTCCTTGAAGGCCCGTTCCGGGGCGACCGCCTCGGGGCCGGAGTGGCCGAGCGCCTTCGCGGCCTCGGTACGGACCAGGTCGAGCAGCGCGCGGTCCCGCTCGGCCGGCGACAGGCCGGCCAGCCGCTCGGCGAGGGCGGAGCCGGCGGTCGCGGCGTCGGGCGCGGCGGCCGCCGGCGCGGTCCGCGCCTCGGGGAGGTCGCCGAAGAGCGCGCTGGGCCGGGCCACGGTGAACGCGGGCGCGAACCGGTCCCACAGCACGTCGGCCACGACCACGGCCGTCTCGTCGAGGTCCAGCGCCCGCTGGAGGGCCGCCGTCGCCGTCCCGGGGGCCATGGCGGGCAGGCCGCGGCGGCGCAGGTGCGCCCGCGCCTCCTCGTCGCCGGCCATGCCGCCGTCGGCCCACGGGCCCCAGGCGACGGACGTTCCCGTGAGGCCCCGGGCGCGCCGCCGGGCGGCCAGGTCGTCGAGGAAGGCGTTGGCGGCGGCGTAGGCGGCCTGGTTGCCGCTGCCCCAGACGCCGGCGACGGACGAGAAGAGCACGAAGGCGTCCAGCGGCCGGTCGCCGAGGAGTTCGTCCAGGTGCTCCGCGCCCGCCACCTTGGCCGACACGACGTCGGCGAAGTCGTCGAGGCCGGTGTCCGCGAGGGGCGTGAACTGCGGCATGCCGGCGGCGTGCACGACCGCCGTCAGCGGCTGCGGCTCGTCCGCGTCGAGCGTGCGGAGCAGCGCGGCCACGGCCTCCCGGTCGGCCACGTCGCAGGCCGTCACGGTCACCCGGGCGCCCAGCTCGCGTACCTCGGCGGCGAGTTCCGCGGCGCCCGGCGCCTCGGGGCCTCGGCGGCCGGTGAGCACGAGGTGCGCGGCCCCGGCCCGGGCCAGGTGCCGGGCCACGTGGGCGCCGAGGGAGCCCGTACCGCCGGTGATCAGGACGGTGCCGCGGGGGCGCCACGCGCGCCCGGCGGACACGGCGCCGAAGGGCGCCCGGGCCAGCCTGCGCACGAACACCCCGGACGACCGGACGGCCAGCTGGTCCTCGCCGTCCGCGCCGCCGCCGAGCACGGAGGCGAGGCGGCGCGCCGAGCGCTCGTCCAGCTCCTCCGGCAGGTCGAGGAGCCCGCCCCAGCGCTGCGCGTGCTCCAGCGCCGCCGCCCGGCCCAGACCCCAGACCATGCCCTGGTACGGGCTCTGCCGGGAGTCCGAGCGGCCGACGGAGACGGCCCCGCGCGTGGCGCACCACAGCGGAGCGTTCACGTCCGCGTCACCGAGGGCCTGTACGAGCACGGTGGTCAGGGCCAGGCCCACGGGCAGGGCGGGGTGCGACGGGTGGGGCTCCTCGGCCAGGCCGAGGAGGGAGAGGACGCCGTCGGGCGCGGTGGCGCGCAGCCGTTCGGCCAGCGCGTCCCGGTCGTCGCGGGAACGGACGGTCAGCCGGACGACGCCGGTGCCGGTGCTCGCGCCTGTGCTCGCGCCTGTGCTCGTGCCTGTGCCTGTTCCGTACGCGGTCAGGGAACGCTCGACGGCGGCGGTCACCGGGGCGTCCTCCGCGCCCTCGGGGACGACGAGGAGCCAGGTGCCCCGCGGCCGGGCCGTCTCCTGGAGGGCGGTCAGCGGATTCCAGGTGACGCGGTAGCGCCAGCTGTCGACCACGGACTGCTTCCGCTGCCGGCGCCGCCAGTCCGAGAGCGCGGGAAGGACGGAGCTGAGGGGCGTTCCCTCGTCGACGGCCAGTTCCTCGGTGAGGGCGGCCAGGTCCTGGCGTTCCACGGACTCCCAGAAGCCGCGGGCGGCGGTGTCCGACACGCCGTCGGCCCGGCCGGTGGCCGGAAGGAGCCAGTAGGGCCGATGCCCGAAGGCGTACGTGGGCAGGTCGACGGCACGGGCCCGGCCGTGCCCGGCGAGGACGGCCTCCCAGTCGACGGCGGTGCCGTGGCTGTGGAGCTGTGCCACGGCGGTGGCCAGGGCCACGTCCTCGCGGCGCCCGGCGCGCAGGGCGGGGACGGCGGTGCGGCCCTCGACCATGGCGGTCAGGACGCCACCGGGGCCGAGCTCCAGGAAGGTGGTCACACCTTCGGCGACGAGGTTGTCGACGGCGTCGCCGAAGCGTACGGCCTGACGGACGTGGCGGACCCAGTAGTCGGGGTCGCACAGCTCCTCGGCGGAGGCGGGACGACCGGTGAGGGTGGACACGATCGGGGTCTTCGGCGCCCCGAACGCCATGGTCTCGGCCACGGCGCGGAAATCCGCGAGCATGGGCTCCATCAGAGGCGAGTGGAAGGCGTGGGAGACGGCGAGTTCCTTGGCCCTACGGCCCTCGGCGATCCGGCGTACGACATCGGCGGCACCGGAAAGAACCACCGACGTCGGGCCGTTGACGGCCGCGATACCGGCCTCGTCCTCGTGCCCGGCGAGCAGCGGAAGGACCTCGTCCTCCGACGCCTGGACGGCCACCATCACACCGCCGGCGGGCAGCGCCTGCATCAGACGACCACGGGCCACCACCAGCGCTGCCGCATCGGCCAGCGACAGCACACCCGCCACATGAGCCGCAGCGATCTCACCGATCGAGTGACCGGCCAGGAAGTCCGGCCGCACACCCCACGACTCGACGAGACGGAACAACGCCACCTCGACCGCGAACAACGCCGGCTGAGTGAAACCGGTCCGGTTCAGCAGCTCGGCATCATCGCCGAAGACGACGTCCCGCAGCGGGCGGTCGAGGTGGGCGTCCAGCTCGGCGCACACCGCGTCGAACGCATCGGCGAAGGCGGGGAACGCCTCGTACAGCTCACGCCCCATCCCCAGCCGCTGGCTCCCCTGCCCCGAGAAGAGGAACGCCGTCCTGCCGTGAGTCGCCACGGCGCCGTCGGCCTCGCCTCGGGCCAGCGCCTCCAGGCCGGTGAGCAGTTCCTCGCGTCCGGTGCCCACGGCGAATCCGCGGTACGGGAGCGCGCCACGGGTGGTGGCGAGGGAGTACGCGATGTCCGTCGCGTCGAGCGTGGCGTCGGCCTGGACGAAGGCCAGCAGGCGCTCGGCCTGGCGGCGGAGCGCCTCGGCGTCCTTGCCGGAGACCAGCCAGGAGATCGCCGGGGCGGCGGCGTTGTCATCGTCATCGCGCTCGCCGGTCCCGGCCTCCGCCGGCGCCTGCTCCAGTACGACGTGCGCGTTCGTACCGCTCACGCCGAAGGAGGAGACGCCCGCCCGGCGCGGACGACCGTCGGCGCCCTCCGCCCACTCGACCGAGTCCGTCAGCAGCCGTACGTCGCCCGCCGACCAGTCCACGTGCGGCGACGGCTCACCGACGTGCAGCGTTCGCGGCAGCACGCCGTGCCGCATCGCCATCACCATCTTGATGACGCCGGCGACGCCGGCGGCGGCCTGGGTGTGGCCGATGTTGGACTTGACCGTGCCCAGCCACAGCGGCCGGTTCTCGTCCCGGCCCTGACCATAGGCCTCCAGCAGGGCCTGGGCCTCGATCGGGTCGCCCAGCGTCGTCCCCGTACCGTGCGCCTCCACCACGTCCACGTCCGTCGCCGACAGGCCCGCCGAGGCGAGCGCGGCACGGATGACGCGCTGCTGGGCGGGACCGTTCGGCGCCGTCAGGCCGTTCGAGGCACCGTCCTGGTTGACCGCAGAGCCGCGCACCACGGCCAGCACGCGGTGGCCGTTGCGGCGCGCGTCCGACAGGCGCTCGACGAGCAGCATGCCGACGCCCTCCGCGAGGCCGGTGCCGTCCGCGTCGGCGGAGAACGCCTTGCAGCGGCCGTCGGTGGCCAGGCCGCGCTGGCGGCTGAAGCCGATGAGGGCGCCGGGGGTGGACATGACGGTGACGCCGCCCGCGAGGGCGAGGTCGCACTCGCCCTGCCGCAGGGCCTGCGCCGCCAGGTGCAGCGCCACCAGCGACGACGAGCACGCCGTGTCGACCGTCACCGCCGGGCCCTCCAGCCCGAAGGTGTAGGAGAGGCGGCCCGAGACGACCGAGGCCGAGTTGGCGGTGAGCAGGTGGCCCTCCATGCCCTCGCCCAGGCCGTCGGCGTCTCCGGCCCCGGCCCCGGCCCCGATCGTCAGGCCGACCGCGTAGTCCTGGCCGTTGGTGCCGGCGAACACGCCCGTGCTGGAGCCGCGCAGCGTCGCCGGATCGATGCCCGCGCGCTCGAACGCCTCCCAGGTGACCTCCAGCAGCAGCCGCTGCTGCGGGTCCATGGCGAGCGCCTCGCGCGGCGAGATCCCGAAGAAGTCCGGGTCGAAGTCGCCCGCGTCGTGGAGGAAGCCGCCCTCGCGGGTGTAGACGCCGCCAGGGGCGTCGGGGTCCGGGTCGTAGAGGCCGTCGAGGTCCCAGCCGCGGTTGGCGGGGAGGCCGGTGATGGCGTCGCCGCCGTCCGCGACCAGGTTCCACAACTCCTCCGGGCTGCGGACGTCGCCGGGGAAGCGGCAGCTCATGCCGACGATGGCGATGGGCTCGTCGTCGGCCGGGCGGGCGGCCGGGGCGGGGCCTGCGGGCGCCTCGGTGACCAGGCTTCCCCGGGCGCCGGCACTGCTCGCGACCTGGTCCGCGAGGTGGCCGGCGAGGGCCGTGGGGGTGGGGTGGTCGAAGACGACGGTGGCGGGCAGGCGGAGGCCGACGGCCGTGCCGAGCCGGTTGCGGAGTTCCATCGCGGCGAGGGAGTCGAAGCCGAGCTCGCGGAAGGCGCGTCCGGGGTCGACGGCGGTCGGTTCGGCGTGCCCGAGGACGGCCGCGACCTGGGTGCGGACCAGGGTGAGGAGCGCCTCGTGGCGTTCGGCCGGGGTCAGCCGGGCGAGCCGGCGGGCCTCCGCCGGCGTCTCGTCGGCCGCGGCCGCGCCGGCCGTCCGGCGCTGCGGTGCGCGGACGAGGCCGCGCAGCAGGGCGGGCACGGTCCCGTCGGCCGCCTGGCGGCGCATGGCCGCCAGGTCGAGGCGTACGGGGGCGAGCACCGCGTCGTCGAGGGTGCGGGCCAGGTCGAGGAGGCGGAGTCCTTCCTCGGCGGTGAGGGGGACGAGTCCGGCGCGGGTCATGCGCCGCAGTTCGCTCGTCCGCAGGCGGGTCTGTTCGCCGCGCTCGGCCCAGACGCCCCAGGCGAGGGAGGAGGCGGGCAGGCCGGAAGCCTTCCGGTGGTGGGCGAGGGCGTCGAGGAAGGCGTTGCCGGCCGCGTAGGCGGCCTGGCCCGCGCCGCCGAGCGTGCCGGCGAAGGAGGAGAAGAGCACGAACGCGGCGAGGTGGTCCATGTCGCGCGTCAGTTCGTGGAGGTTCAGCGCGGCGTCGACCTTGGGCCGCAGGGTGCGGTCGAGTTCGTCCGGCTCGAGGGTGGCGACGAGGCCGCCCGCGACGACGGCGGCGGCGTGGAGGACGGCGGTCAGCGGGCGTTCGGCCGGAATGCCGGCGAGGAGCGCCGCGAGGGCCTCGCGGTCGGCGGCGTCGCAGGCCGCGACGGTGACGGTCTCGGCGCCGAGCGTCGTCAGGTGCTCGACGAGTTCGGCGGCGCCCTCGGTGTCCGGGCCGCGGCGGCTGGTGAGGACGAGGTGGCGGATGCCGTGGACGGTGACGAGGTGTTCGGCGACGAGCCGGCCGAGGGCCCCGGTGCCGCCGGTGATCAGGGCGGTGCCGTCCGGGTCGAGGGCGGCGGGCTCGGGAGCGTCGCCGGTGGTGACGGGGACGCGGGCGAGCCGGGGGACGGTCATGTGCCCGGCGCGCAGCGCGAACTGCGGTTCGCCGGTGGCCAGGGCGGCGGGCAGGGCGGCGTACGACGCGGGGTCCCCGTCGATGTCGGCGAGGACCAGCCGGTCGGCGTGCTCGGACTGCGCGGAGCGGACGAGTCCCCAGACCGGCGCGTGGGCGGTGCCGGACGCGGCGTCGTCACCGTCCGTCGTGACCGCGCCCCGGGTGAGCAGCACGAGCCGCGAGGCGGCGAACCGCTGGTCGGCGAGCCAGGCCCGGACGAGACCGAGGGTGTCGCGCGCGAGAACCCGTACGGCCTCGGCGTCGGTGCCGTCGATGTCGGGCAGGACGGAGAACACGAGGTCGGGGGCGGGGGTGCTCGGAACGGGGGCGTCGGGCGCGGCGGGGTCCGACGCGACGACGCCCAACGCGGGGACGCCCGACGCGGCGGCACCCGACGCCGGGACGCCCGACGCGGAGACGTCCGACGCCGGGACGCCCGACGCAGGAGCGTCCAGCCCGGCAACGTCCAGCGCAGCGAGGTCCGACGCGGAAACGCCCGGCCCCGGAACGCCCGACGCGGGAACGCCCAGCCCGGCAACGTCCAGCCCGGCGACGCCCGACGCGGCGGCACCCGACGCCGGGACGCCCGACGCGGAGACGTCCGACGCCGGGACGCCCGACGCAGGAGCGTCCAGCCCGGCAACGTCC
>NZ_JBWKFM010000010.1:110017-169465 GCF_056434285.1 Streptomyces sp. NPDC044063 | reverse complement strand
CGCCCGGCCCCGGAACGCCCGACGCGGGAACGCCCAGCCCGGCAACGTCCAGCCCGGCGACGCCCGACGCGGCGGCACCCGACGCCGGGACGCCCGGCACAGCAGCATCCAGCGCGGCAGCGCCCGGCCCAGCGGCACCCGACGCGGCGGCGTCTGCCGGAGCGGGGACACCCGCCGGTCCGCCCGGGGCGTCCGGAGCGTCCGGTCCGCCCGGGGCGTCCGGAGCGCCCGGGGCGCCCACCGGCACGACCCCCGGCAGCAGCTCCGGACCGAAGGCGCGCAGCGCCTCCGGCACCGCGTCGCCGACCACCGCCCAGCGTCCCACCGGTGCGCCGGAGGCGACCGGCAGTGGCGTCCAGTCGACGCGGTACAGCGCGTCGTGGTGACCGGCGCGCGCGGAGCGCAGCTGGTCCTCGCTCACCGTGCGGAAGCTGAGCGTGCCGATGGAGGCCACGGCGCGGCCGGTGGCGTCGGCGGCGGTCACGGTGACCGCGTCGGGGCCCGCGGGGCGGATGCGGACGCGCAGCTCGGAGGCGCCGGTGGCGTGGAGGCGCACGTCCTCCCAGGAAAAGGCGAGCCGGCCGCCGTCGGTGTCGCCCAGCGGGCCGAAGCCGACGGCGTGGAGGGCGGCGTCGAGGAGGGCGGGGTGGAGGCCGAAGCGGGCGGCGTCCGTCCGTGCGCCGGTGTCGGCCGGGAGGGCGACCTCGGCGTAGACGTCGTCGCCGTGCCGCCAGGCGGCCCGCAGGCCCTGGAAGACGGGCCCGTAGCCGAAGGACCGCTCGGCGAGGAGGTCGTAGAAGCCGTCGAGGTCGACGGAGGTGGTGCCGGGGGCAGCCGGCGGCCAGACCGCCAGGTCCTCGGCGGCGGTGTCCGTCCCGTGCGTGCCACCGGCGAGCGTGCCGGTGCCGTGGCAGGTCCAGGCGTCGTCGGCGGTGTCGTCGGGGGCGGCGTCGTCGGGGCGCGAGTAGATGGCGAAGGGGCGGCGGCCGGAGTCGTCGGCCTGGCCGACCGAGACCTGGACGACCACTCCGGTGCCGTGCTCGGGGAGCGGCAGCGGGGCCTGGAGGGTGAGTTCCTCCAGCCGGTCGCAGCCGGCGTGATCGCCGGCGCGGACGGCGAGTTCGACGAAGGCCGTGCCGGGCAGCAGGACGGTGCCCATCACGACGTGGTCGGCGAGCCAGGGGTGGGTCCGGTCGGAGAGCCGGCCGGTGAGGAGCAGGCCGTCGGAGCCGGCGAGGGTGACGACGGCGCCCAGCAGGGGGTGGTCGGCGGGTCCCAGGCCGAGGCCGGTGGCGTCGCCCGTGGAGTGGGGGGCGTCGAGCCAGTAGCGCTGGTGCTGGAAGGCGTAGGTGGGCAGGGGGACGGTCCGGGCGCCGGTGCCGGCGAGGAGCGTCCGCCAGTCGAGGGCGACGCCGTGGGCGTGGGCCTCGGCGGCCGAGCGCAGCATGCGGGCGGGGCCGCCCTCGTCGCGGCGCAGGGTGCCGAGCGCGACGGCGGTGGCGCCCGTGGCGTCGACGGTCTCCTGCATGCTCATGGTGACGACGGGGTGGGCGCTGACCTCGATGAGGGCGCCGTGCCCGTCGGCGACGAGGGCCCGGGTGGCCTGCTCGAAGAGGACGGTGTGGCGCAGGCTGCGGTACCAGTAGTCGGCGTCGAGTCCGGCGGTGTCGATCGGCGTTCCGGTGACGGTGGAGTAGAACGGCACGTCGGTGGAGCGTGGCGCGATGCCGGCGAGGGCGTCGAGGACGCGCTCGCGGACGGCCTCGACGTGGGCCGAGTGGGAGGCGTAGTCGACGGCGATGAGGCGGGCCCGGACGTCGTCGGCGACGAGGGCGTCGCGGAGTTCGGCGAGGGCTTCGGGGTCGCCGGACAGGACGGTGGAGGAGGGGCTGTTGACGGCGGCCACGGCCAGCCGGTCGCCCCAGGGACCGAGGCGCGGGGTGAGCCGGTCGAGGGGCAGGGCGACGGACATCATGCCGCCGCGGCCGGAGAGGGCGGTCAGGGCCTGGCTGCGCAGGGCGACGACCTTCGCGGCGTCCTCCAGCGACAGGGCGCCGACCACGCAGGCGGCGGCGATCTCGCCCTGGCTGTGCCCGGCGACGGCGGCCGGCCGCACACCGTAGGAGCGCCAGAGCTCGGCCAGGGAGACCATCACGGCGAAGAGCACGGGTTGGACGACGTCGACGCGGTCGAAGCCGGGCGCGCCGGGGGCGCCGCGCAAGACGTCCTCCAGGCTCCAGTCGACGTGCGGGGCGAGCGCCTCGGCGCACTGGCGCATGCGGTCGCGGAACACGGGCGAGGCGTCGAGGAGTTCGGTGGCCATGCCGGCCCACTGGGAGCCCTGACCGGGGAAGACGAAGGCGACCTGGCGGGTGTGTTCGGCGGTGCCGCGCACGACGGTGGCGGGGTCGGGCTCACCGGCGGCGAGGCCGGCGAGGGCGGCGTCGAGCCCGGCGCGGTCGGCGGCCAGGAGCACGGCGCGGTGCTCGAAGGCGGTGCGGGTGGTGGCGAGCGAGTGGGCGATGTCGGCGGCGTCGGTGCCGGGGTGGGCGGCGAGGTACGCGCTCAGGCGCGCGGCCTGGGCGGTGAGGGCGGCCTCGCTCTTGCCGGACAGGGGCCAGGGGACGAGCGGGAGGGGGGTGGAGGGCGCGGAGGGGGCGGAGGGGGCGGAGGGGGCGGAGGTGGTGTCCCCGGGCTCGCCGTCCCCGGTCACCACCGGCTCCTCCTCCGCCTGTTCGAGGAGGACGTGCGCGTTGGTGCCGCTGACGCCGAAGGCGGAGACGCCCGCGCGGCGCGGCCGGCCGGTCTCCGGCCAGTCCGTGGGCCGGGTCAGCAGCGACACCGCCCCGGCCCGCCAGTCGACGTGCGGCGTGGGCTCCTCGACGTGCAGCGTGCGCGGCAGCACGCCGTTGCGCAGGGCCTGGACCATCTTGATGACACCGGCGACGCCGGCGGCCGCCTGGGTGTGGCCGATGTTGGACTTGATGGAACCGAGCCACAGCGGCCGGTCCCCCGGGCGCTCCTGCCCGTAGGCCGCCAGCAGGGCGTCGGCCTCGATGGGGTCACCGAGCGAGGTGCCGGTGCCGTGGGCCTCGACGGCGTCGATGTCGGACGGGGACAGCCGGGCGTTGGCGAGCGCCTGGTGGATGACGCGCTGCTGGGAGGGCCCATTGGGGGCGGTGAGGCCGTTGCTGGCGCCGTCCTGGTTGACGGCGGAGCCGCGGACGACCGCCAGCACGGGGTGGCCGTTGCGGCGGGCGTCGGACAGCCGCTCGATGAGCAGCACGCCGACGCCCTCGGACCAGCCGGTGCCGTCCGCGGTGGAGGAGAACGCCCGGCAGCGGCCGTCGGGCGACAGCCCGCGCTGGCGGCTGAACTCGACGAAGGTGGCGGGCCCGGCCATCACGGTCACGCCGCCGGCCAGCGCCAGGTCGCACTCGCCGTTGCGCAGCGCCTGCACCGCGAGGTGCAGGGCGACCAGCGAGGACGAGCAGGCGGTGTCGACGGTCACCGCCGGGCCCTCCAGGCCCAGGGTGTAGGCGATACGGCCGGAGACGACGCTGCCGGAGTTGCCGGTGCTGACGTATCCCTCGATGCCCTCGGGTATGCCGGGGAGCCGGGAGACGTAGTCGTGGTACATGACGCCCGCGAACACGCCGGTGCGGCTGCCGCGCAGCGCCACCGGGTCGATCGCGGCGCGCTCGACGGCCTCCCACGAGGCCTCCAGCAGAAGCCGCTGCTGCGGGTCCATGGCGAGGGCCTCGCGGGGGCCGATGCCGAAGAACGCCGGGTCGAATTCCCCCGCGTCGTGGAGGAATCCGCCCTCGCGGGCGTACGTGGTCCCCGGTGTCTCCGGGTCCGGGTCGTAGAGGGCCTCCAGGTCCCAGCCGCGGTCGGTGGGGAACGGGGAGATGGCGTCCCGGCCCTCCGCGACCAGCTCCCACAGTTCCTCGGGGGAGCCGACGCCGCCGGGGTAGCGGCAGCTCATGCTCACGACGGCGATGGGCTCATGGCTCTTGCTCTCCACCTCGCGCAGGCGCTGACGCGCGTGGCGCAGATCGACAGTGGCACGCTTCAGGTAGTCCCGGAGCTTGTTCGCGTCAGTCGTCATCTGATTTCTGTTCCTCGATGCCAAGGGAGTTCGTGCTGTCGATCGGTGGTCAGTCGGTGGTGCCGAGCTCGCTGTCGAGGAGCTCGAACAGCTCCTCGTCGGTGGCGGATTCGACGGAGGCCGCGTCCACGCCCGCGTCCGTGCCGGTGGTGCCGCCGGTGCCGGCGTCGTCCCGGGTCGCGTCGTTCCATTTCGCGAGCAGCACTTCGAGGCGCATGGTGACGGCGGCGCTACCGCCGTTCCCGCCGCTCCCGCCTCCCGTGACGAGCGGCGACGAGATCAGCGCGGCTTCGAGCCGGTCGATCTCGGCCAGGAGCGAGGGCGTCCCGGATTCCCCGTCGTCGGCGGGGAGCGCGGCGTCGAGGTGGTCGGCGAGGGCGGTGGGCGTCGGGTAGTCGAACAACAGGCCCGCCGGGAGGCGCAGTCCGGTGGCGGCCCCGAGCCGGTTGCGCAGCTCGACGGCCGTCAGCGAGTCGAAGCCCAGGTCGCGGAACGCCTGCCCGGCCCCGATCGCCTCCGGCGAGGCGTGCCCCAGCACGGCGGCGACCTCGGCCCGTACGGTGGCCAGCAGCACCCTGCGGCGCTTCTCCTGGGACGCGCCCGCCAGTTGCCGCCGCAGCGAGGGCTCGCCGGGCGCGGCCTCCGCGGCCCGCCGGGCGGGCCCCGGCACCAGGCCGCGCAGGAGGGCGGGCAGCGGTGCGGTCGCCGCGCGGGCGCGCAGCGCCGGCAGGTTCAGCCGGACCGGTACGCGGGCCCCGCCGTCCGCCGCGGCCGTCGCGTCGAAGAGCGCGAGCCCCTCGCCGGCCGACAGCGGGGCGACCCCGGCGCGCGCCATGCGCGCCAGCGCCTCGGCGTCCGCCCCGTCGCCCAGCATGCCCGCGCCGTCGGTGGCCCACGGGCCCCAGGCGAGCGAGGAGGCCACGAGCCCCTCGGCCCGGCGCCGCTGCGCCAGGGCGTCCAGGTAGGCGTTGGCGGCGGCGTAGTTGGCCTGGCCGGCGTTGCCGAACGTACCGGCGAGGGAGGAGAACAGGACGAAGAGCCCGAGGTCGCTGCCGCGGGTGAGCTCGTCGAGGTGCCGGGCGGCGTCCGCCTTGGGCCCGAGGACCCGGTCGAGCCGCTCGGGCGTCAGCGAGCCGACGACCCCGTCGTCCAGCACGCCGGCCGCGTGCACCACGCCGGTGAGGGGGTGCTCGGCCGGTACGGCCGCCAGCAGGGCCGCGAGCGCGTCCCGGTCGGCGGCGTCACAGGCGGCGGTCGTCACCCGTACGCCCAGCGCCTCCAGTTCGGCCTGGAACGCGGCGGCGCCGTCGGCGGCCGGTCCCCGCCTGCTGGTGAGCAGCAGGTGCCGGGCGCCGTGGACGGCCACCAGGTGCCGTGCCACGAGCCGGCCCAGGGCGCCGGTCGCCCCGGTCACCAGGACGGTGCCCTCCGGGTCGAACGGCAGCCGCTCGGCGACCGGGTCCACGGCCGCCCGGGCGAGCCGGGGAACGAACAGCCGGTCCCCGCGCACCGCCAGCTGCGGCTCGCCCGTCGCGAGGGCAGCCGTCAGGGTGGCGGCGAGGGCGTCGGCATCGGAGTCGAGGTCGAGGTCGAGGTCGATCAGCACGAAGCGGTCCGGGTGCTCGGCCTGGGCCGAACGGACCAGCCCCCACACGGCGGCGGCCTCCGGGTCGGGGCCGAAGGCGTCAACGGTGCCGGCCGTGTCGGTCGCCATGGCGCCACGGGTCAGCAGGACGAGACGCGGACCGTCCGCCGAGTGTTCCCGGACCAGCGCGAGCGCACGGGCGACGGGACGGACGGACGCGTCGGGCACCGACACCGGCGCGAGGCCACGGGCGCGCAGCGCCGCGGCCGGAGCACCGCTCGCGAACCGCTCCCCGTCCGCGCCGAGGTACGCCCACGCCCACTCGCCCGCGGCCGGCCCGTCGGGAGCGGTAGGCAGCGGCAGGGAGGTCCAGTCGACACGGTAGAGGGCGTCGTTCCGGTCGTCGCGCACGGCGGCGAGCTGCTCGGCGGACACCGGGCGCAGCACGAGGGAGTCCACCGAGGCCACGGGCCGCCCGGCCGCGTCGGCGACCCGCAGCGACACGGCGTCCCGCGTTCCGGGCGCTACGGGTGCCAGCCGGACGCGCAGCGCCGTGGCCCCGTCGGCGTGCACCCGCACGCCGCTCCAAGAGAACGGCACCCGCGCCTGGCCGGTGTCGGGCAGCAGCCCGCCCAGCGCGACGGCGTGCAACGCCGCGTCGAGCAGCGCCGGGTGGACACCGAACCCGGCGACGTCCGCGGTGCCCGCCCCGGGCAGCGCCAGCTCGGCGAAGAGGTCCTCGCCCCGGCGCCACGCGGCGCGGACGCCGCGGAAGGTCGGCCCGTAGTCGAGACCGAGTCCGGACATGCGCTCGTACAGTTCGGTCACGGCCCCGTCGGGCAGCGGCTCGGCGCCGGCGGGCGGCCACTCCACGAGGTCGGGCGTCTCGTCGGATGTCATCGACGGCCCGGCGGAGAGCGTGCCCGTGGCGTGCGCCGTCCATGGCGCGTCGGGCTCCGCGTCCTCCCGGCGGGAGTACACGGTCACCGTCCGGCCGCCGTCCTCGCCGGGGGCGGCCACGAGCACCTGGAGCCGGACCCCCGCGCTCTCCGGGAGCACCAGCGGGGCCTGGATCGTCAGTTCGTCCAGCCGCTCGCAGCCGACCTCGCCACCGGCGTGCAGCGCGAGGTCCACCAGGGCGGTGCCGGGCAGCAGGACGCTGCCCAGGACCACGTGCTCGGCGAGCCAGGGATGGGTGGCGACCGACAGCCGCCCGGTGAGCACCACGCCCTCGCCGTCGGCCAGGCCGACCGCCGCGCCGAGCAGCGGGTGACCGGGCGCCGTCAGACCGGCCGACGCCACGTCGCCGAGGCCCGGCCGGGTGTTCTCCAGCCAGAAGCGCTGCCGCTGGAAGGGATACGTCGGCAGATCGACCCGCCGGGCCCCACGGCCCTCGAAGACGGCGTTCCAGTCGACGGGAACACCGGCCACGTGCACCCGGGCCAGCGCGGCGGTCACGGCCGGCCCCTCGGCCCGGTCGGCCCGCAGCACTGGAACGACAACGGATGTGGCCGCGTCGAGCGTCTGCTGCGCCATCGCGCTCAGCACCCCACCGGGACCGATCTCGACGAACACGGACACACCCTCGGCACTCAACGAACGGACGGCGTCCGCGAATCGCACCGTGTGCCGCACGTGCCGCACCCAGTAGTCCGGGTCGCACACGTCGTGGGACGTGACCGGCCGGCCGGTGAGCGTGGAGACGACGGGGAAGGTGGGTGCGCTGTACGAGATGCCCTCGGCGACCTTGCGGAACGCCGCCAGCATCGGATGCATCAACGGCGAGTGGAACGCGTGCGACACCGGCAACCGCTTCGTACGACGCCCCTCGGCGGCCAGCAGACCACCGACCTCGATCACGGCCTCGTCGACGCCCGACAGGACCACCGACGACGGGCCGTTGACCGCCGCGATCCCGATCACGTCCTCGCGACCGGCCAGCAGCGGCAGCACCTCGTCCTCCGACGCCTCCACCGCCAGCATCAGCCCACCCACCGGCAACGCCTGCATCAGGCGGCCACGGGCGACGACCAGCGCGGCCGCGTCGGCCAGCGACCACACCCCCGCCACATGCGCGGCGGCCAGTTCACCGATGGAGTGCCCGGCCAGGAAGTCCGGCCGTACACCCCACGACTCGAGGAGGCGGAACAACGCCACCTCGACCGCGAACAACGCGGGCTGAGTGAAACCGGTCTGGTTGAGCGGCTCGGGGTCGTCACCGAAGACGACGTCCCGCAGCGGACGCTCAAGGTGCGCGTCCAACTCGGCGCACACCGCGTCGAAGGCGTCGGCGAACACCGGGAAGGCGGCATACGCCTCACGCCCCATCCCCAGCCGCTGGCTCCCCTGCCCCGAGAACAGGAACGCCGTCCTGCCCCCCTGCGCGGGACCGTCGTGCGCGACGACGGCCGTCGACGGCTCGCCGTTCGCCAGGGCGCCCAGGCCTGCCACCAGGCCGGCCCGGTCCTCCGCCACGACGGCCGACCGGTGGTCCAGGGCGGCACGGCCGGTCGCCAGGGAGTACGCGATGTCCTCGGCGGACAGCCCGTCGTCGTTCCGTACGCGGTCGAGCAGGCGCGCGGCCTGGTCGCGCAGGGCGTCGGGGGTCTTCGCGGACAGCACCCAGGCCGTCGCGGCGGGCGGGGCGTCCGCGCGCTCGTCGCCGACGGGCTCCGGGTCCCGCGGGGCCTGCTCGACGATGACGTGCGCGTTGGTGCCGCTGAAGCCGAAGGAGGAGACGCCCGCCCGGCGCGGGCGGCCGTCCTCCGCCCAGGCGACGGGCTCGGTGAGCAGCCGGACCGTGCCGGAGGTCCAGTCGATGTGCGGCGAGGGCTCGTCGGCGTGCAGCGTCCTGGGCAGAACCCCGTTCCGCATGGCCTCGACCATCTTGATGATGCCGCCGACGCCGGCAGCCGCCTGCGTGTGACCGATGTTCGACTTCAACGAACCCAGCCACAGCGGACGGTCGCCCTCCGGACGCTCCTGCCCGTACGTCGCCAGCAGCGCCTGTGCCTCGATCGGGTCGCCCAGGGTCGTCCCCGTACCGTGCGCCTCGACGGCGTCGATGTCGCGGGCGGTGAGCCCGGCGTTGGCGAGGGCCTGCTGGATGACACGCTGCTGGGAGGGGCCGTTGGGGGCGGTGAGGCCGTTGGAGGCGCCGTCCTGATTGACGGCGGAACCCCGGACGACCGCGAGGACCGGGTGACCGTTCTTCCGGGCGTCCGAGAGCCGCTCGACGAGCAGCATGCCCACGCCCTCCGCCCAGCCGGTGCCGTCCGCGTCGGCGGAGAACGCCTTGCAGCGGCCGTCGGCCGCCAGCCCGCGCTGACGGCTGAACTCGACGAAGGCGCCGGGGCCCGCCATCACCGTCACGCCGCCCGCGAGGGCCAGCTCGCACTCGCCGTTGCGCAGCGCCTGCACGGCCAGGTGCAGGGCCACGAGGGACGACGAGCAGGCCGTGTCGACCGTCACCGCCGGGCCCTCCAGCCCGAAGGTGTACGACAGCCGGCCGGAGATGACGCTGCCGGAGTTGCCGGTGCCGAGAAAGCCCTCGACCCCCTCGGGGACGGTGTGCAGGGCGGAGGCGTACTCGTGGTACATCACGCCGGCGAACACGCCGGTACGGGAGCCGCGTACGGCCGCCGGGTCGATTCCGGCCCGCTCGAAGACCTCCCAGGACGTCTCCAGCAGCAGCCGCTGCTGCGGGTCCATGGCGAGGGCCTCGCGCGGCGAGATGCCGAAGAAGGCGGCGTCGAAGTCGCCGGCGTCGTAGAGGAATCCGCCCTGGTGCGTGTGGCTGGTCCCCGCCTTGCCGGAGGCCTCGCCGTCGGCCGGGGCATTCCCGTCGGCGAGCAGGTCGAGGTCCCAGCCCCGGTCGGTGGGGAACGGTGCGATGGCGTCCGTACCGGAGGCCAGCAGCCGCCAGAGGTCCTCGGGGGTGCGGACGCCGCCGGGGTAGCGGCAGCTCATGGCCACGATGGCGATGGGATCGTCGTCGGGGCGACGGGTGACCGAGGTACCGGCTGTACGAGCTCCTGTGCCGGTGAGTTCGTCGCGCAGGTGGCGGGCGAGGGCCTCGGGCGTGGGGTAGTCGAAGACCAGGCCGGCCGGCAGCCGTACGCCGGTGGCGGCGCCGAGGCGGTTACGGAGTTCGACGGCCGTCAGCGAGTCGAAGCCCAGCTCGCGGAAGGGCTGGGCCGCCTTGACGGTCTCGGGGCGGCCGTGGCCGAGAACAGCCGCGGCGTGGGTGCGGACGAGCTCCACGAGCAGGCCGTGGCGGCGCTCCTCGGGGAGCCCGTCCAGCTGCCGCGCCAACTCCGCCGCCGCGCCACCGCCCGTCGCCGATACGGCTTCCGCGCGACGTACGGGGGCAGCGGGGACCAGGCCCGACAGCAGGGGCGGGAGCAGACCGGCACGGGCCTGCTCGCGGAGGGCCCGCATGTCCCACTGGACGGGTACGAGGACGGCGTCGCCGGAGGCGCAGAGCGCGCTGTCCAGCAGGGCCAGGCCGGCCGCAGACTCCAGGGCCCGCATACCGGAGCGGGCGATGCGGTGCTGGTCGGCGGTCCCGAGCGCGCCACTGAGCGCGCTCGTCTCCGCCCACAGACCCCACGCCAGCGACACCGCCGGCAGACCCGCCGCACGCCGCTGCTCCGCCAACGCGTCCAGGAACGAGTTCGCGGCCGCGTAATTCCCCTGCCCGGCATTGCCGAACAGACCGGCGGCGGAGGAGAAGAGCACGAAGGCCGACAGCTCCAGGTCGCGGGTCAGCTCGTGCAGGTGCAGGGCGCCCAGGGCCTTGGGAGCGAAGACACGATCCAGACGCTCCTCGTCGAGAGCCGAGACCACACCGTCGTCCGTCACCCCCGCCGCGTGCACCACACCCACCAACGGACGCTCGACCGGAATCCCCGCCAGCACACCCGCCAACGCCTCCCGATCCGAAACATCGCAAGCGACCGCCTCGACGGAAGCACCGAGCGCGACAAGCTCATCATCGGCAACCCCACTACGGCTGAGGAGCAGCAGATGACGGACACCGTGCTCGACCACCAGATGCCGTGCCACGAGCCGGCCCAGAACACCGGAAGCACCCGTCACCAGGACGGTGCCCTCGGCACCGAACACCGGGACATCCTCGGCGAGCTCACCAACCTCGGCACGTACCAGACGAGGCACCAACACCTCACCACCACGCACCACGACCTGCGACTCACCCGCGCCCAGCACAGCCAACAACACACGCTCATCAACATCGACGTCGGCATCGACATCAGCCAGCACGAACCGGTCCGGATTCTCCGACTGCGCCGAACGCACCAAACCCCACACAGCCGCCTGCCACGGATCAACAACACCCGCACCAACAGCCACAGCACCACGCGTCACCAGAACAACACGACGCTCCCCCACCAACCGCTCCCGCACCACACCCAACGCCCACCGCACATCAACACCGGCAGGCACCACCACCACATCGACATCACCAACAGCAGCACCAGCACCGCTGCCAGTCGCACCAGCAACCCACTCCACCCGGTACAACGAGTCCTGCTCGCCGTCCCGTACGCGGGCGAGCTGGTCGGCGCTCACCGGGCGCAGCGTGAGCGACTCGGCCGAGAGGACCCGGCCGCCGGCGCCGTCCATCACCCGCAGCGATACGGCATCGCGTCCCGCGGGCGCCAGGCGGACCCGCAGGGCGTGGGCGCCGGTGGCGTGGAGTTCGACGCCGGTCCAGGCGAAGGGGATGCGGGCCTGCCCGGTGTCCTCGACGAAGTCGCCGAGGCCGACGGCGTGCAGCGCCGCGTCCAGCAGGGCCGGGTGGAGGCCGAAGCCCGTGGCGGTGACGTCGTCGGGCAGCGCGATCTCGGCGAGGACCTCGTCGCCGAGGCGCCAGGCGGCGCGTACGCCCCGGAACACCGGGCCGTAGTCGAGGCCCAGGCCGGCCATGCGCTCGTAGAGCGTGCCGGTGTCGACGGGGACGGCCTCGGCCGGCGGCCAGACGGTCTCCGGATCGAAGGGCGCGGCGCCGCCGCTCGCCGTGACGACACCGGTGGCGTGGCACGTCCAGGGGGCGTCGTCGGAGGCACCGTCGGAGCGGGAGTACACGCGGATCGCCCGGCGGCCGTCGCTCGCGCCGTCCACGACGATCTGGAGTACGAGGCCACCGTCGTCGCCGGGCAGGACGAGGGGAGCGGAGAGGGTGAGTTCCTCCAGGTGGTGGCACCCGACCTGGTCGCCGGCCCGGATCGCGAGCTCGACGAGCGCCGTTCCGGGGACCAGTGCGGCGCCCATGACGGTGTGGTCGGCGAGCCAGGGGTGGGTGGCGGTCGAGAGTCGGCCGGTGAGCAGCAGTCCGTCGCCGTCGGCGAGGGTCACGACCGCGCCGAGCAGCGGGTGGTCCGCCGTGCCGAGGCCCGCGTGGCCGAGGTCGCCGGTGACGGGGCGCGTCTCGAGCCAGTAACGCTCGTGCTGGAAGGCGTAGGTGGGCAGGTCCACGCGGCGGGCGCCCCGGTCCGCGAGGACGGCGCGCCAGTCGAGGGGGACGCCGTGGACGTGGAGTCGGGCAGCGGCGGTGGTGATCGCGACGGCTTCGGGGCGGTCGGCACGCAGGGCGGCGACGGTCACGGCGGGGTGTGTGTCGCCGAGGACGTCCCGGGACAGGGCGGTGAGGACGCCACCGGGGCCGATCTCCAGGAAGGCGGTCACGCCCTCGGCAGCGAGCGCCTCGACGGCGTCCCCGAAGCGCACGGCCTGACGGACGTGACGGACCCAGTACTCGGGATCGCACAGCTCCTCGGCCGAAGCCGCCCGGCCTGTCAGCGTCGAGACGATGGGGATCTCCGGCGCCGCGAACTCCACACGCTCCGCCACCGCCCGGAAGTCCGCCAGCATCGGCTCCATCAACGGCGAGTGGAACGCGTGCGAGACGGCGAGTTCCTTGGTCTTACGACCTTCGCCCGCCAAGCGCTCGGCAATGGCACGCACGGCATCGGCAGCACCGGAAAGCACCACCGACGCCGGACCGTTGACCGCCGCGATACCGACGAAGTCCTCGTGACCGGCCAGCAGCGGAAGAACCTCGCCCTCCGACGCCTGCACCGCCACCATCACACCACCCACCGGCAGCGCCTGCATCAAACGCCCACGAGCGGCCACCAACGCCGCCGCATCGGCCAGCGACAGCACACCAGCGACATGCGCCACCGCCAGCTCACCGATCGAATGCCCGGCCAGGTAATCCGGCCGCACACCCCACGACTCCACCAGACGGAACAACGCCACCTCGACCGCGAACAACGCCGGCTGCGCAAAACCGGTCTCGTTCAGCAGCCCGGCATCATCACCGAACACCACATCCCGCAACGGACGCTCAAGATGCCCGTCCAACTCAGCGCACACCGCGTCGAACGCCCCGGCGAACACCGGAAAAGCCGCGTACAGCTCACGGCCCATACCGACCCGCTGGCTCCCCTGGCCCGAGAAGAGCGCGGCGACCGTCTGGCGGGGCGTCGCGGTGCCCTCAATCACGCCGGTGGCCGTCGCCGCCCCGCCCTGGGCGAGTGCTTCCAGGCCGCGCAGCAGTTCGTCCCGGTCCGAGGCCACGACGGCGGCCCGGTGGTCGAGGGCGGCGCGCGTGGTGGCCGAGGAGAGGGCGAGGTCGGCGACGGTGTGCCGGGGGTGCTCGGTGACGTGGTCGAGCAGGCGGGCGGCCTGGGCGCGCAGCGCGGCCTCGGTCCTGCCGGACAGCACGACGGGCGTGGGCAGCGGCGGGGCCGTGGCGGGTTCGTCGGCGGCGGCCGCCGGTTCGGGTGCTTCCTCGATGATCGTGTGGGCGTTCGTTCCGCTGAAGCCGAAGGAGGAGACGCCGGCCCGGCGCGGGCGACCGTCGGCGGCCTCCGCCCACTCGACCGGCTCGGTCAGCAGCCGTACCCCGCCCGCCGACCAGTCGACGTGCGGCGTGGGCTCGTCGACGTGCAGCGTCTTCGGTATCAGGCCGTGCCGCATGGCCAGGACCATCTTGATGACGCCGCCCACACCGGCGGCGGCCTGCGTGTGGCCCAGGTTCGACTTCAGCGAGCCGAGCCGGAGCGGCTGGTCCGCCGCGCGGTCGCGTCCGTAGGTGGCGAGCAGGGCCTGGGCCTCGATCGGGTCGCCGAGCGTGGTGCCCGTACCGTGCGCCTCGACGACGTCCACGTCCGCCGGCGTCAGGCCCGCCGAGGCGAGCGCGGCGCGGATGACGCGCTGCTGGGACGGGCCGTTGGGGGCCGTCAGCCCGTTCGACGCGCCGTCCTGGTTGATCGCCGAGCCCCGTACCACCGCGAGCACCGGGTGGCCGTTCTTCCGGGCGTCCGAGAGCCGCTCGACGAGCAGCATGCCGACGCCTTCCGCCCAGCCGGTGCCGTCGGCGGCGGCCGCGAAGGGCTTGCAGCGGCCGTCGGCGGCGAGGCCGCGCTGCCGGCTGAAGTCGATGAACGCCGTGGGGTTGGACATGGCCGTGACGCCGCCCGCGAGGGCGAGGTCGCACTCGCCCTGCCGCAGCGCCTGCACCGCCAGGTGGAGGGCCACGAGGGACGACGAGCACGCCGTGTCGACCGTCACCGCCGGGCCCTCCAGCCCGAAGGTGTACGCCACGCGGCCCGAGACGACGCTGGCCGCGCTGCCCGTGCCGATGTAGCCCTCGACGTCCTCGACGGCCTGCTGGAGCACCGCCGAGTGGTCGTGGTACATGACGCCGGCGAACACGCCGGTACGGCTGCCCCGGAGCGAGCCCGGGTCCACGCCGGCCCGCTCGAAGGCCTCCCACGAGGTCTCCAGCAGCAGCCGCTGCTGGGGGTCCATGGTGAGCGCCTCGCGGGGTGAGATCTCGAAGAGCCCGGCGTCGAAGAGGCCGATGTCGTCGAGGAACCCGCCCTCACGGACGTGGCTCGTGCCGCGGTGGTCCGGGTCGGGGTCGTAGAGCGCGTCGAGGTCCCAGCCCCGGTCGGCGGGGAACTCCGTGACGGCGTCCCCGCCGGCCACGAGCAGCCGCCACAGGTCCTCGGGCGAGCGGACGCCGCCGGGGTAGCGGCAGCTCATCGCCACGATCGCGATCGGCTCCTGGCGAGCGGTGTCGATCTCCTGCAGCCGCTCGCGGGCCTCGTGGAGGTCCGCCGTCACGCGCCGGAGGAAGTAGCGCAGCTTGTCTTCGTTGTTCACCTGAGGGTCGTTCACCTGAGGTCACCTCTTGCGGAAGGCCCGTGAAGGGAGCCGGAGCCGGCGGATTCGTTGTGGGGTACGAGAGTTGGCGGCCAACTCCCCTGTTCAGGAGATCCCGAATTCCTTGCCGATGAAGTCGAACAGTTCGTCATCGGTCGCCGCGTGCATCTCCTCGGCGACCTGCTCGGAGGCGGTGGCGGGCGCCCACTCGGCCGCCATGCCCCGCAGCCGCGACGCGATCTCGGTACGGCGGGCGTCGTCGTCCGCCGGCGCCGTCGCGGCCGCGGCCTTGAGGGCCGCCTCGATCCGGTCCAGTTCGGCGAGCAGCCCGGTGACGTCCCCGCCGCCCGCGGCCGGTGCGACGGGGGCGGGCGCGGTAGCGACTGTCTCCGCCTTGAGGTGCTCCACGATCTCCCCGGGCGTCGGGTAGTCGAAGATCAGGGTGGGGGGCAGCCGCAGGCCGGTGTCCTTGGACAGCCGGTTGCGCAGCTCCACCGCCGTCAGCGAGTCGAACCCGAGGTCGCGGAGCGCCTGTCCCGGCCGCACCGCGTTCGCCGAGGCCAGACCGAGGACGGCCGCCACGTGCCCGCACACCAGGTCCAGCAGCACCTTGCGCTGCTCGGACTCCCCGAGCCCGGCCAGGCGCTCGGCGAGCGACGGCGCGCCCGCCGCCTCCGTACCCGCCGTCGCCCGCGTCGTACGGCGTACGGGCAGGCGCACCGCGTCGGCGAGCAGCGGCGGCAGCGTTCCCTCGGCCGCCCGGGCCCGCAGGGCGGGCCGGTTCAGCCGGACGGGCACGGGAGCGGGGTCCGTGCCGGCGAGCGCCGCGTCGAGGAGCGCGAGCCCCTCCCCGGTCGGCAGCGGAAGGACCCCGCCGCGCGCCATGCGGCTCCGGTCGGCCTCGTTCAGCTCGCCCGTGATCCCGCTGCTCTCCTCCCACAGGCCCCAGGCCAGCGACAGGGCCGGCAGGCCGGCGGCGCGCCGGCGCCGGGCCAGGGCGTCCAGGTAGGCGTTCGCGGCCGCGTAGTTGGCCTGCCCCGGGCTGCCGAAGACACCGGCCGCCGAGGAGAAGAGCACGAAGGCCGACAGCTCCATGTCGCGGGTCAGCTCGTCCAGGTGCAGCGCCGCGTCCACCTTGGGGGCGAAGACACGGTCGACCCGCTCGGGCGTCAGGGACGCGATCACGCCGTCGTCCACCACACCGGCCGTATGCACGACCGCCGTCAGCGGAGCGTCCTGCGGGACCGCGCCCGCCAGGACGGCGGCCAGCGCCTCCCGGTCGGCGACGTCGCAGGCCACGACGGCCACGCGAGCGCCCTGCGCGGTGAGTTCCGTCTCCAGCTCGGGCATCCCCGCGCCGTCGACGCCGCTCCGGCTGACCAGCAGCAGGCTCCGTACGCCGTGCTCGGCCACCAGGTGCCGGGCGACGATCCGGCCCAGCGTGCCGGACGCACCGGTCACGAGGACGGTGCCGCCGGCGGGGAAGGCGGGAGTGCCGACCGGGACTCCGGTGGCGGCTTCCGCGGGGGCCGGGACGAGGCGGGGTACGAGGACCTCGCCGTCCCGCAGCGCGAACTGCTCCTCGCCCGTGGCGAGCAGCGCGGGCAGCGCGCGGACGGAGGCGGCGGCGCGGTCCAGGTCGACCAGGACGAACCGGCCCGGGTCCTCCGACTGCGCCGACCGCACCAGGCCCCACACGGCGGCCTGAGCGGGGTCGATCTCCTTGTCGTCGTCCTTCGCGACCATCGCGTTGGCCGTCAGGACGACGAGCCGCGACCCGTCCCGGCGGTCGTCCGCCAGCCACCGGCGCAGCAGGTCCAGCATGCGGTGCGTGGTGGCGTGGGCGTGCCGGACCGGGCGGTCGCCGTCCGGCCCGACACCCGCGGCGGCCAGGACGACCACCGGGGGCACACCGTCCGCGGCCTCGCGCTCAAGGTCCGTGAGGTCGGCGTGGAAGGTCGCGCCGACGCCGGCTTCCTCGAAGGCGGCCCGCAGACCGTCGTCGTCACCGATGACGGCCCACGGCCCGGTGGCGGCGAGGGCGGACTCCCCCGCGGACCCCGCCGGCCGCGCGGCGGTCCACTCGACGCGGAGGAGCCCCTCGTGACGGCGCGCCCCGCCCGCGGCCCGCGCCAGCTCGGCGCCGGAGACGGACCGCAGGAGGAGGGAGTCGACGGATGCCACCGGGCGGCCGGTGCCGTCGGCGATCCGCAGCGAGACCGCGTCGGAACCGGAGACCGTCAGCAGCACCCGCAGGGACGTGGCACCGGTGGCGTACACGCTCACCCCGTTCCAGGAGAACGGGATCCTGCCCGTCCGGCCGTCCTCGTCGCCGACGGGGAGCAGCCCGCCCAGGCCGACGGCGTGGAGTGCCGCGTCGAGCAGGGCCGGGTGGACGCCGAACCCGGCGACCGGGGTCTCCTCGGGCAGCGCGACCTCGGCGCACACCTGGACGACACCGTCGTCACCGGTGACGCGCCACAGGCCGCGCAGGCCCTGGAAGACCGGGCCGTAGTCGAAGCCGCTCTCGGCCAGCCGCTCGTAGGCGCCGTCGAGGTCGACGGGGTCGACGTCACCGCAGGCGCCGGAACCGGGCCACTGGGCCGCCAGGTCAAACGTTTCGGCGGGGTGCTGCGACGGCGTCACCACACCCGTCGCGTGGCAGGTCCACGGCTCGTCGGCGTCGGTACGGGCATGGGCGTCCGTGGTCTCGGGCCGGGAGTAGACGTTCACCGGGCGCCGGCCCTCGTCGTCGGCCGCGCCCACGACGGCCTGCAGGCGAAGAGCACCACGCGCCGGGAGAACGAGCGGAGTGGGCAGGTGGAGTTCCTCGACCCGGTCGCAGCCCACTTCGTCGGCCGCGCGCAGCGCGAGGTCGACGAGAGCGGTGCCGGGCAGCAGGACCGTACCCATCACCGCGTGCTCCGCCAGCCACGGCTGAGCGGACAGCGACAACCGCCCGGTCAGAACGGCACCTTCACCGTCGGCCAGCTCGACCGCCGCACCCAGCAGCGGATGCTCGGCCGCCGCCAGACCCACCGAGGCCACATCGCCGGCCGGGGCACCGGACTCCAGCCAGTAACGCCGGTACTGGAAGGCGTACGTGGGGAGCTCGACCAGCCCCGCACCGCGCCCGGCGAAGAAGGCCCGCCAGTCGACGGCGGTGCCGTGGACATGAAGCGCGGCGAGGGCGGCGGTCAGGGCCACGTCCTCGGGACGGTCGGAGCGGAGGGCGGCAATCGCCGTGCCGTCCTCGACCATGGCGGTCAGGACACCGCCGGGACCGATCTCGAGGAACGTCCGCACGTCCTCGGCGACAAGGGTCTCGACCGCGTCACCGAAGCGTACGGCCTGACGGACGTGACGGACCCAGTAGTCGGGTTCGCACAGCTCCTCGGCGGAGGCCGACCGGCCCGTGAGGGTGGAGACGATCGGGACCTCGGGCGCCGCGAACGCCACGCGCTCGGCCACGGCCCGGAAGTCGGCCAGCATGGGCTCCATCAGCGGCGAGTGGAATGCGTGCGAGACGGTCAGTTCCTTGGTCTTACGGCGACCGTCAGCGGCCAAACGCTCGGCGATGGCGCGTACTGCGTCGGCGGCACCGGAAAGGACGATCGACGTCGGGCCGTTGACGGCGGCGATGCCCGCCTCGTTCTCGTGACCGGCCAGCAGCGGAAGGACCTCGTCCTCCGACGCCTGCACCGCCACCATCACTCCGCCGGAAGGCAGCGCCTGCATCAGACGACCACGGGCCGCGACGAGCTCGGCGGCGTCGGACAGGGCCATGACTCCGGCGACGTGCGCTGCCGACAATTCGCCGATGGAGTGACCGGTCAGGAAGTCCGGCCGTACGCCCCACGACTCGACGAGACGGAACAGCGCCACCTCGACCGCGAACAACGCCGGCTGAGTGAAGCCCGTCTGGTTCAGCAGCTCGGCATCGTCACCGAAGACCACATCCCGCAACGGACGCTCAAGGTGCCCGTCCAACTCAGCGCACACCGCGTCGAAGGCATCGGCGAAGACGGGGAAGGTCGCGTACAGCTCACGCCCCATCCCCAGTCGCTGGCTCCCCTGCCCCGAGAACAGGAATCCCAGCCGCCCAGCGCTGCCGGCCTCCTCCACGGCCAGGTCCGCCAGCCCCGCCAGCAACTCCCCACGGTCCCGGCCGACCACCGCCGCACGATGACCGAAGACCGCACGCGACGTCGCCAACGAGAAGCCGACATCCACCGGCTCAAGCTCCGGCCGCTCGGCCACAAACGCCGCCAACCGCCGCGCCTGCTCCCGCACCGCCGACTCGTCCTTCGCCGACAACACCCACGCCACCACCGCACCGGAACCGTCCGACTGCACCACAGGCGCGACGTCAGCAGCGGCGGCTGCCTCCTCCAGCACCACATGGGCGTTCGTACCGCTCACACCGAAGGAGGAGACACCCGCCCGGCGCGGACGACCGTCCGCCGGCCATGCGACGGACTCGGTCAGCAGGCGTACGGCACCCGTCTCCCAGTCGACGTGGGACGTGGGTTCGTCGACGTGGAGCGTTCGCGGCAGCACACCGTGCCGCATCGCCATCACCATCTTGATGACGCCGGCGACGCCGGCGGCCGCCTGCGTGTGGCCGATGTTGGACTTGATGGAGCCCAGCCACAGCGGCCGGCCGTCCTCCGGTCGCTCCTGGCCGTACGTGGCCAGCAGCGCCTGCGCCTCGATCGGGTCACCCAGCGTCGTCCCCGTACCGTGCGCCTCCACCACGTCCACATCCGCTGCCGACAGGCCGGCCGCCGACAGCGCGGCACGGATCACCCGCTGCTGCGACGGACCGTTCGGCGCCGTCAGACCGTTCGACGCACCGTCCTGGTTGACCGCCGAGCCCCGGACCACCGCCAGCACCCGGTGGCCGTTGCGGCGCGCGTCCGACAGGCGCTCGACGAGCAGCATGCCCGCGCCCTCGGCCCAGCCCGTGCCGTCGGCGGACGACGCGAAGGCCTTGCAGCGGCCGTCGGCGGACAGGCCGCGCTGGCGGCTGAACTCGACGAACGTGTCCGGCGTCGCCATGACGGTCACACCGCCGACGAGCGCCATCTCGCACTCGCCCTGACGCAGGGCCTGCGCCGCGAGGTGCAGTGCCACGAGGGACGAGGAGCACGCCGTGTCGACCGTAACCGCCGGGCCCTCCAGCCCGAAGGTGTACGCCACGCGGCCCGAGGCGACGCTGCCGGAGGTTCCCATGCCGAGGTGTCCTTCGACGCCGTCGGGCACGGTGGTGAGCCGGCTTCCGTAGTCGTGGTACATCACGCCGGCGAACACGCCGGTCCGGGAGCCGCGTACGGCCGCCGGGTCGATGCCCGCCCTCTCGAAGGCCTCCCAGGACGTCTCCAGCAGCAGCCGCTGCTGCGGATCCATGGCGAGGGCCTCGCGCGGCGAGATCCCGAAGAACGCCGGGTCGAACTCGCCGGCCTCGTACAGGAAGCCGCCCTCACGGGTGTAGCTGGTCCCCACGTGGTCGGGGTCCGGGTGGTAGAGCGAGGCCAGGTCCCAGCCACGGTCCGCCGGGAACTCACCGATGGCGTCACCGCCCTCGGTCACCAGGCGCCACAGCTCGTCGGGCGTCCGTACGCCACCGGGGTAGCGGCAGCTCATGCCGACGATCGCGATCGGCTCGTCGACGGGTACGGCGGTCACCGCCACCGACCGCTGCCTCTCGTCCTGCGCGGCGGAGCCGAACAGCTCGCCCAGCACGTGGTGCGCGAGGGACTCGGGGGTGGGGTGGTCGAAGACGAGCGTGGCCGGGAGGCGGAGGCCCGAGACGGCGTTCAGGGAGTTGCGCAGCTCGACCGCCGTGAGGGAGTCGAAGCCGAGGTCCTTGAACTGCCGGTCGACGCCGACCCTTTCCGCCGTCGTGTGTCCCAGGACGGCCGCGACCTGTTCGCGTACCAGGTCCAGCAGGGCCCCGAGACGGTCCGCCTCGGGCAGGCCGCCGAGGCGCTGCGCGAGCGTGGACCGGCCGGCTTCGGTGGTTCCGGTGCCCTCGACGGCCCGGCGGGCGGGCGTACGGACCAGGTTCCGGAAGAGCGGCGGCACCGCGCCGGACCGGGCCCGCGTGCGCAGGGTTCCGAGCTCCAGGCGGGCCGGCACCAGGACGGCGTGGTCGGCGCGGACGGCGGCGTCGAAGAGCGCGAGGCCCTCGTCGGTCTCGAGCGCGGCGATGCCGGAGCGGGCGATGCGGTGCTGGTCGGCCGTGCCGAGCGCGCCACTGAGCGTGCTCGTCTCCGCCCACAGACCCCACGCCAGCGACACCGCCGGCAGACCCGCCGCACGCCGCTGCTCCGCCAACGCGTCCAGGAACGAGTTCGCGGCCGCGTAGTTGCCCTGCCCCGCGCTGCCCAGCACACCGGACGCCGAGGAGAAGAGCACGAAGGCCGAGAGGTCGGCATCCGCCGTCAGTTCGTGCAGGTGCAGGGCGCCCAGGGCCTTGGGAGCGAAGACGCGATCCAGACGCTCCTCGTCGAGAGCCGAGACCACACCGTCGTCCGTCACCCCCGCCGCGTGCACCACACCCACCAACGGACGCTCGACCGGAATCCCCGCCAGCACACCCGCCAACGCCTCCCGATCGGAAACATCGCAAGCGACCGCCTCGACGGAAGCACCGAGCGCGACAAGCTCGTCATCGGCGAGCCCGCTACGGCTGAGGAGCAGCAGATGACGGACACCGTGCTCGACCACCAGATGCCGTGCCACGAGCCGGCCCAGAACACCGGAAGCACCCGTCACCAGGACGGTGCCCTCGACACCGAACACCGGGACATCCTCGGCGAGCTCACCGACCTCGGCACGTACCAGACGAGGCACCAACACCTCACCGCCACGCACCACGACCTGCGACTCACCCGCGCCCAGCACAGCCGACAACACACGCTCGTCCATATCGACGTCGGCATCGACATCGACATCAGCCAGCACGAACCGGTCCGGATGCTCCGACTGCGCCGAACGCACCAAACCCCACACAGCCGCCTGCCACGGATCAACAACACCCGCACCAACAGCCACAGCACCACGCGTCACCAGAACAACACGACGCTCCCCCACCAACCGCTCCCGCACCACACCCAACGCCCACCGCACATCAACACCGGCAGGCACCACCACCACATCGACATCACCAACAGCAGCACCAGCACCGCTGCCAATCGCACCAGCAACCCACTCCACCCGGTACAACGAGTCGTGCCGGGCGCGCTGGGCGGCCGAGAGCTGCTCGGCGGTGACGGCGCGAAGGGTGAGGTCGTCGACCGTGGCGACGGGCAGACCCGCCTCATCGGCGATCGCCAGGGCAACGGACTCCCGTCCGGTGCGCGTCAGCCGGACGCGCAGGGACGTCGCGTCCGTCGCGTGCACGGCGACCCCGCTCCAGGCGAACGGGAGCCTGCCCTCGTGGCCGTCTGCCAGGAACGCGCTCACTCCCATCGCGTGCAGTGCCGAATCGAGCAGCGCGGGGTGGAGGGCGAAGCCCGCGGAGGGCGTCTGCTCGGGCAGGGCCACCTCGGCGAAGAGCTCGTCCCCGCGCCGCCAGGCCGCCCGCAGGCCCTGGAACACCGGGCCGTAGCCGAACCCGGCCTCGGCGAGGCGCTCGTAGCAACCGTCCGTCCCGACCGCGTCCGCGCCCACGGGCGGCCACGCCCGCAGGTCGGCCGGCTCGGGCCGACCGGTGGTGGATGCCTCGGCCAGGACACCGGTGGCGTGGCACGTCCACGGGGTCTCGTCGGGCCCGTCGTGCTCGGTACGGGAATGGATCTTCACGGTCCGGCGTGCCGAGTCGTCGGCCGCGCCGACGGTGACCCGGATCTGGACCGCCGCCCGCTCGGGCAGCGCGAGCGGCGAGGCGAGGGTCAGCTCCTCGACGAGACCGCACCCGACCTCGTCGCCCGCCCGCACCGCCATCTCCAGGAACGCCGTACCCGGCAGCAAGGCCACACCGGACACCGCGTGGTCGGCGAGCCAGGCGTGCGTGGCCAGCGACAGCCGACCGGTGAGCAGCACACCACCCTCGTCGGGCAGGCTGACCGCCGCGCCCAGCAGACCGTGGTCAGCGGCGGCCTGTCCGACCGAGGTCACATCGCCGGTGGCGACGGGCGCCTCCAGCCAGTAGCGCTCGCGCTGGAAGGCGTAGGTCGGCAGGTCGACGCGGCGGGCGCCGCGTCCGGCGAGGACGGACTGCCAGTCGACGGCGATGCCGTGGACGTGCAGCTGGGCGACGGCCGTGACGACCGACAGATCCTCGGCACGGTCACCCCGCAGGGCCGGCAGGGCGGTGCCGCCCTCGACCATGGCGGTCAGCACACCGCCGGGACCGATCTCCAGGAACGTCCGCACGTCCTCGGCGACGAGCGCCTCGACCGCGTCCCCGAAACGAACGGCCTGACGGACATGACGGACCCAGTACTCGGGATCGCACAGCTCCTCGGCGGAGGCCGACCGGCCCGTGAGGGTGGAGACGATCGGGACCTCGGGCGCCGCGAACGACATCGTCTCGGCCACCGCGCGGAAGTCCGCGAGCACGGGCTCCATCAGAGGCGAGTGGAACGCGTGCGAGACGGTCAGTTCCTTGGTCCTCCGGCCGTCCGCCGCCAGGCGCTCGGCGATCCGGCGTACGACGTCCGCGGCACCGGAAAGGACCACCGACGTGGGGCCATTGACCGCCGCGATACCGGCCTCGTCCTCGTGACCGGCCAGCAGCGGAAGGACCTCGTCCTCCGACGCCTGCACCGCCACCATCACACCGCCGGAGGGCAGCGCCTGCATCAGACGACCACGGGCCGCGACGAGGGCGGCGGCGTCGGCGAGCGACAGCACACCCGCCACATGAGCAGCAGCGATCTCACCGATCGAGTGACCGGCCAGGAAGTCCGGCCGCACACCCCACGACTCCACCAGCCGGAACAACGCCACCTCGACCGCGAACAACGCCGGCTGCGCAAAACCGGTCTCGTTCAGCAGCCCGGCATCATCACCGAAGACCACATCCCGCAACGGACGCTCAAGGTGCCCGTCCAACTCAGCGCACACCGCGTCGAAGGCATCGGCGAACTCCGGGAAGGCCGCGTACAGTTCACCGCCCATGCCGACCCGCTGGCTCCCCTGCCCCGAGAACAGGAATCCCAGCCGCCCAGCACTGCCGGCCTCCTCCACGGCCAGGTCCGCCAGCCCCGCCAGCAACTCCCCACGGTCCCGGCCGACCACCGCCGCACGATGACCGAACAGCGCACGCGACGTCGCCAACGAGAAGCCGACATCCACCGGCTCAAGCTCCGGCCGCTCGGCCACAAACGCCGCCAACCGCCGCGCCTGCTCCCGCACCGCCGACTCGTCCTTCGCCGACAACACCCACGCCACCACCGCACCGGAACCGTCCGGCTCCACCACAGGCGCGACGTCAGCAGCGGCGGCTGCCTCCTCCAGCACCACATGCGCGTTCGTACCGCTCACACCGAACGACGACACGCCCGCCCGGCGCGGACGACCGTCGGCGCCCTCCGCCCACTCGACCGGCTCCGTCAGGAGCCGTACGTCGCCCGCCGACCAGTCCACGTGCGGCGACGGCTCTCCGACGTGCAGCGTCCGCGGCAGCACACCGTGTCGCATCGCCATCACCATCTTGATGACACCGCCCACACCGGCGGCGGCCTGCGTGTGGCCCACGTTCGACTTCAGCGAGCCCAGCCACAGCGGGCGGCCGTCCTCCGGGCGCTCCTGGCCGTACGTGGCCAGCAGCGCCTGGGCCTCGATCGGGTCACCCAGCGTCGTACCCGTACCGTGCGCCTCCACCACGTCCACGTCCGCCGCCGACAGGCCGGCCGCCGACAGCGCGGCACGGATCACCCGCTGCTGCGACGGACCGTTGGGAGCCGTCAGACCGTTCGAGGCACCGTCCTGGTTGACGGCGGAACCGCGCACCACGGCCAGCACCGGGTGGCCGTTCTTCCGGGCGTCCGAGAGCCGCTCGACGAGCAGCATGCCCGCGCCCTCGGCCCAGCCGGTGCCGTCCGCGTCGGCGGAGAACGCCTTGCAGCGGCCGTCCGCCGCCAGGCCGCGCTGGCGGCTGAACTCGACGAAGATGTTCGGCGTCGCCATGACGGTCACACCGCCGACGAGCGCCATCTCGCACTCGCCCTGGCGCAGGGCCTGTCCCGCGAGGTGCAGCGCCACCAGCGACGACGAGCAGGCCGTGTCGACCGTCACCGCCGGGCCCTCCAGCCCGAAGGTGTACGCCACGCGGCCCGAGGCGATGCTGCCCGCGCTGCCGTTGACGACGTAGCCCTCGAAGCCCTCGGGGATGGTGGTGAGCCGGCCGCCGTAGTCGTGGTACATCACGCCGGCGAACACGCCGGTCCGGGAGCCGCGCACCGACGCGGGGTCGATTCCGGCCCGCTCGAACGCCTCCCACGAGGTCTCCAGCAGCAGTCGCTGCTGCGGGTCCATCGCCAGCGCCTCGCGCGGCGAGATCCCGAAGAAGTCCGGGTCGAACTCGCCGGCCTCGTACAGGAAGCCGCCCTCGCGGGTGTAGCTGGTCCCCGCGTGGTCCGGGTCCGGGTGGTACAGCGACGCGAGGTCCCAGCCACGGTCCGCGGGGAAGCCGCCGACGGCGTCGCCGCCCTCGGTGACGAGGCGCCACAGGTCCTCGGGCGAAGCGACACCGCCGGGGTAGCGGCAGGCCATGCCCACGATCGCGATCGGCTCGTCGACGGGCACGGCCGTCACCGCCACCGGCCGCCGCGGCTCGCCCTGCGCGACGGAACCGAGCAGCTCCTCGTGCAGGAAGCGGGCGAGGGCGACCGGATTGGGGTGGTCGAAGACGAGCGTGGCCGGGAGGCGGGTGCCGGAGGCGGCGTTGAGGAGGTTGCGCAGCTCGACCGCGGTGAGGGAGTCGAAGCCGAGGTCCTTGAAGGCGCGTTCGGGGTCGATCAGCTCCGGCGAGGCGTGGCCGAGCACGGTGGCGATCTGCTTCCGGACGAGCTCCAGCAGGATGTTCTCCTGCTCGTCCGAGGCGAGCCCGGCCAGGCTGTCGGCCAGGGTCGACGCGGTGGTGGTCGTCGCGGCGGTGTCGGCGGCCGTCCGCCGGGCACCGCCCGCCCGGCGCCGCGCGGGCGCCGTGACCAGGCCGCGCAGGAGGGCCGGGACGTCGCCGTCAGCGGCGCGGGCGCGCAGCCCGGCGTGGTCGAGGCGGACGGGGAAGAGGACGTCGTCGTCGGCCGCGCAGGCGGCGTCGAGGAGCGCGAGGCCCTCGGCGGAGTCCATCGCGGCGAGGCCCATGCGCCGGATGCGGGCCAGGTCGGCCGAGTCCAGCTTGCCGGTCATGCCGCTGCCCTCGGCCCACAGGCCCCACGCGAGCGAGACGGCGGGGAGACCCGCCGCGCGCCGGCGCCGGGCCAGGGCGTCCAGGAAGGAGTTCGCGGCGGCGTAGTTGGCCTGGCCGGCGCCGCCGAGGGTGGCGGAGACGGACGAGAAGAGGACGAAGGCCGACAGGTCCATGCCGCGCGTGAGGTCGTGCAGATTGAGCGCGGCGTCCACCTTGGGGCGCAGGACCCGGTCGAGGCGCTCGGGGGTCAGGGCGGCGGCGATGCCGTCGTCGGTGACGCCGGCGGCGTGGACGACGCCGGTCAGCGGGTGCTCGGCCGGTATCGCGGCGAGGAGCGCGGCGAGCGCGTCCCGGTCGGCGACGTCGCAGGCGGCGGTGACGACCTCGGCGCCCAGCGCGCGCAGCTCGGCCTCGAACTCCGCCGCGCCCTCGGCCGCCGTCCCCCGGCGGCCGGCGAGTACGAGGTGCCGGATGCCGTGCTCGGTCACCAGGTGGCGGGCGACGAGCCGGCCGAGGGTACCGGTGGCGCCGGTGACGAGGACAGTGCCGTGGGCGGTGAAGGAGGTGACGAGCGCGTGCTCCTCGCCGGCGGCGCTCGCAGTGGTCCGGGCGAGCCGGGGCAGCAGCACGTCGCCGTCGCGGACGGCGAACTGGGGCTCGCCGGCGACGAGGGCGGGCAGGGCCGTCCCGATGTCGCCGTCGGCGTCCAGGTCGGCCAGCACGAACCGGCCCGGGTTCTCCGACTGCGCCGACCGCACCAGACCCCACACGGCAGCCTGGGCCGGGTCGAGGGTGTGCGGATCGCCGTCGGGCGAGACGGCGTCGCGCGTCACGAGCACCAGGCGGGAGTCGGCGAAGCGCTCCTCGGCGAGCCACCGCTGTACGAGCTCCAGGGCGCGGACGCTCGTCGCCCGTACGGCCGCCGGGGACAGCTCGGGCTCCTCCCCCGCGCCGGTGCCGCTTCCGTCGACCGTGCCGATCGGGGCGAGGACGTACGCGGGAACGGGGGTGTCCGCCGAAGCGTCCAGCTCGGCGAGCGTCCCGACGAGGCCGGACCGCGCGCTCCCGTCCACCGGGGACAGGCCCGTGGCCGGCACCCAGTCGAGCCGGAACAGCGAGTCCTGGCCGGACCCGGCCCCGGACCTGGCGGCCGCGCCGCGCAGCTGCTCGACGGAGACGGGGCGCAGCACGAGCGAGCCGATGGAGGCGACGGGCTGTCCGGTCGCGTCGGTCACGAGGACGGAGACGGCGTCGGTGCCGGCGGGGGTCAGCCGGATACGGACGGCGGGGGCACCGCCGGCCCGCAGGCGCACCGTGCCCCAGGAGAACGGCAGCAGGCCCTGCCCGGTCTCGGAACCCGACAGCAGGCCCAGCCAGGAGGCGTGCAGGGCGGAGTCGAGGAGCGCGGGGTGGAGCCCGTAGGCGCCGGCGTCGTCGGCCGCCTCGGAGAGCAGGGCGGCCTCGGCGAAGAGGGTGTCGCCCCGGCGCCAGGCCGCGCGCAGGCCGCGGAAGACGGGGCCGTAGCCGAAGCCCAGGTCCGTGAGCTTGTCGTAGATGTCGTCGGTGGCGACGCGCTCGGCCCCGGGGGGCGGCCAGGCGGTGAGGTCGGCGGTCGGCGGCTCGGCGGCGTCCGCGGGGGCGAGCGCGCCCTCGGCGTGGAGGGTCCACTCGGGTGCGCCGAGGCTGTCCTCGGGGCGGGAGTGGAGGGTGAGCGTACGGCGGCCCGTGGTGTCCTCGGCGCCGACGGTGAGCCGGAGCTGGACCGCGCCGTGCTCGGGCAGCACGAGCGGGGCGGAGAGGGTCAGTTCCTCGATGCCGCCGCTGCCCGTCTCGTCGGCGGCGCGCAGGGCGAGCTCGACGAAGGACGTGCCGGAGACGAGCACCACGCCGGACACGGCGTGGTCGGCGAGCCACGGGTGGGTGGCCAGGGACAGCCGGCCGGTGAGGACCATGCCGCCGTCGGGCAGGCCTACGGTGGCGCCCAGCATGGGGTGGTCGGCGTCGGCGAGGCCGATGGCCGCCGGGTCGGTGGCCGCCGCGGGCGCCCGGAGCCAGAAGCGCTCGCGCTGGAAGGCGTAGGTCGGCAGGTCGACGACGCGGGCGCCGCGTCCGGCGAGGACGGACTGCCAGTCGACGGCGATGCCGTGGACGTGCAGCTGGGCGACGGCCGTGACGACCGACAGATCCTCGGCACGGTCACCCCGCAGGGCCGGCAGGGCGGTGCCGCCCTCGACCATGGCGGTCAGCACACCGCCGGGACCGATCTCCAGGAAGGCGGTCACGCCCTCGGCGGCGAGCACCTCGACGGCGTCCCCGAAGCGCACGGCCTGACGGACATGGCGAACCCAGTACTCGGGATCGCACAGCTCCTCGGCCGAAGCCGCCCGGCCTGTCAGCGTCGAGACGATGGGAATCTCCGGCGCCGCGAACTCCACACGCTCCGCCACCGCCCGGAAGTCCGCCAGCATCGACTCCATCAACGGCGAGTGGAACGCGTGCGAAACGGCGAGTTCCTTGGTCTTACGACCTTCGACCACCAAACGCTCGGCAATGGCACGCACGGCATCGGCAGCACCGGAAAGCACCACCGACGCCGGACCGTTGACCGCCGCGATACCGACGAAGTCCTCGTGACCGACCAGCAGCGGAAGAACCTCGCCCTCCGACGCCTGCACCGCCACCATCACACCACCCACCGGCAGCGCCTGCATCAAACGCCCACGAGCGGCCACCAACGCCGCCGCATCGGCCAGCGACAGCACACCAGCGACATGCGCCACCGCCAGCTCACCGATCGAATGCCCGGCCAGGTAATCCGGCCGCACACCCCACGACTCCACCAGACGGAACAACGCCACCTCGACCGCGAACAACGCCGGCTGCGCAAAACCAGTCTGATTCAGCAGCCCGGCATCATCACCGAAGACCACATCCCGCAGCGGACGCTCAAGGTGCCCGTCCAACTCAGCGCACACCGCGTCGAACGCCCCGGCGAACGCCGGGAAGGCCGCGTACAGTTCACGGCCCATCCCCAGCCGCTGGCTACCCTGACCCGAGAACAGGAACGCCAGCTGTCCCGCGCCCGCGCCCGCTGCCGTGCCGTTCGCCTCTCCGCGGGCCAGTGCCTCAAGCCCGCGCTCCAGTTCCTCGCGGTCCGCGCCCACGACGGCCGCGCGGTACTCCAGGGCGGCGCGTGCCGTGGCCAGGGTGTGGCCGATGTCGGCCGCGTCCTGCTCCGGGTGGGTCCGTACGTGCTCCAGCAGCCGCCCGGCCTGGGCGCGGAGGGCCGTCGCGTCCCGGCCGGAGACCAGCCACGGCACGACCCCTGAGCCGACAAGACCGGCGTCCGGCGTCAGCGGCGCGTCAGGGGCCTGTTCCACGATGATGTGGGCGTTCGTTCCGCTCACACCGAAGGCGGAGATGCCGGCGCGGCGTACGCGGGTGTCGTCGTGCGGCCATTCCGCCGGTGCGGTGAGCAGTTCGACCGCGCCCGCCGCCCAGTCGACGTGCGGGGTCGGTTCGGTGACGTGGAGGGTGCGGGGCAGCAGTCCGTTGCGGAGGGCCAGCACCATCTTCATGACGCCGGCGACGCCCGCCGCGGCCTGGGTGTGGCCGATGTTGGACTTGAGGGAGCCCAGCAGTACCGGCCGTCCGTCGTCGCCCCGGTCCTGCCCGTAGGTGGCGAGCAGGGCCTGGGCCTCGATGGGGTCGCCGAGCCGGGTGCCGGTGCCGTGGGCCTCGACGGCGTCGACGTCGGCGGCGGTCAGGCCGGCGTCGGCGAGGGCGGCGCGGATGACGCGCTGCTGCGAGGGGCCGTTGGGCGCTGTGAGGCCGTTGGAGGCGCCGTCCTGGTTGACGGCCGAGCCACGGACCACGGCCAGGACCTGGTGGCCGTTCCGCTGGGCGTCGGAGAGTCGCTCGACGAGGAGCATGCCCGCGCCCTCGCCCCAGCCGGTGCCGTCGGCGTCGGCGGAGAAGGCCTTGCAACGGCCGTCGGCGGCGAGGCCGCGCTGGCGGCTGAACTCCAGGAAGATGCCGGGGGTGGACATGATGGTCACGCCGCCGGCGAGGGCCATCTCGCATTCGCCGTTGCGCAGGGCCTGGACGGCGAGGTGGAGGGCGACGAGCGACGACGAGCAGGCCGTGTCGACGGTCACCGCCGGGCCTTCCAGCCCGAAGGTGTAGGAGAGGCGGCCGGAGACGACGCTGGCCGCGCGGCCGGTGAGGAGGTAGCCCTCGACGCCGTCGGGGGCGCGGCGGGTTCCGGAGGCGTATTCCTGGCCGTAGTCCTGGCCGTTGGAGCCGATGAAGACGCCGGCCCGGCTGCCCTTGAGGCCGGCCGGGTCGATGCCGGCGCGTTCGAACGCCTCCCACGAGGTCTCCAGCAGCAGGCGCTGCTGGGGGTCCATGGCGAGGGCCTCGCGGGGCGAGATACCGAAGAAGGCGGCGTCGAAGTCGGCCGCGTCGTGAAGGAAGCCGCCTTCGCGGGCGTAGGTGGTGCCGGTGTGCTCGGGGTCGGGGTGGTAGAGGTTGTCGAGGTCCCAGCCGCGGTCGGTGGGGAGGCCGGTGAGGGCGTCGGTGCCGGCGGTGAGGAGCCGCCACAGTTCCTCGGGGGTGCGAACGCCGCCGGGGAAGCGGCAGCTCATGCCGACGATGGCGATGGGCTCGTCGTCGGCGGGACGGGCGGCCGGGGCGGGGGCGGCGGTCCGGGCCTCGTCGCGCGGTGCGTCGCCGATCTCGGTGAGGAGGAAGGCGGCGAGTTCCTTGGGGTTGGGGTAGTCGAAGACGACGGTGGTCGGCAGGCGCATGCCGGTGGCGGTGGCCAGGCGGTTGCGCAGTTCGATGGCGGTGAGGGAGTCGAAGCCGACCTCGCGGAAGGCCCGTGCGGGCTGGACGCGTTCGGGGCCGGCGTGGCCGAGGACGGTGGCGGCCTGGGTGCGGACGAGGTCGAGGACGGTCCGGGTGCGTTCGGCGTCGGTCAGGCCGGCGAGGCGCTGGGCGAGGGCCGGGCCCGCGGTGGTGCCGGTGGGGCCGGCCGGGGTGTCCTGGCCGGCGGTGTCCAGCAGGCGGCGGGCTTCGGGCAGGTCGTTCAGGAGGGGGTAGTCGCCGGTGACGGCGAAGGCGGGGACGAAGCGGTCCCAGTCGACGTCGGCGATCATGACGGCGGTGTCGTCGTTCTCCAGGGCCCTGCGCAGGGCCTGGATGCCGAGGTCGGCGGCCATGGGGAGGATGCCGCGCCGGGTGAGGTGGGCCTCGGCGGCGTCGCCCATCATCCGGCCGCTGCCCCAGGAGCCCCAGGCGACGGAGGTCGCGGGGAGGCCGGCGGCGCGGCGCTGCTGGGCGAGGGCGTCGAGGAAGGCGTTGGCGGCGGCGTAGCCGCCCTGGCCGCCGTTGCCGACGACGCCGGCGATGGAGGAGAAGAGGACGAAGTGGTCGAGCTCGTGGCCGAGTTCGCGGGTGAGTTCGTGGAGGTTGAGGGCGGCGCGCGTCTTGGGGCGCAGGACGCGTTCGAGGCGTTCGCCGGTGAGGGCGTCGAGGACTCCGTCGTCGAGGACTCCGGCGGCGTGGAAGACGCCGGTGAGCGGGTGTTCCTCGGGGAGTTCTTCCAGCAGCCGGCGGAGCGCGTCGCGGTCGGCGGTGTCGCAGGCGGCGACGGTGGTGCGGGTGCCGAGGGCCTCGAGTTCGTCGCGGAGTTCGGCGGCGCCGTCGGCGGCGAGGCCGCTGCGGCTGGTGAGGACGAGGTGCTGGGCGCCGGAGGCGGCGAGCCAGCGGGCGACGTGGGCGCCGAGGGTGCCGGTGCCGCCGGTGACGAGGACGGTGCCGTGGGTGCGGAAGCCGTCGGCGGGGGTGGTGCCGGCGGTGGCGCGGACGAGGCGGCGGGCGAGGGGGCCGGAGGCGCGGAGGGCGAGTTCGGTCTCGCCGCCGGGGGCGGTGAGGAGGGCCGTGAGGTGGGCCAGGGTGCTCGGGTCGGGCGTCTGGGGCAGGTCGATGAGGCCGCCCCAGCGGTGGGGGTATTCGGCGCCGGCGACGCGGCCGAGGCCCCAGTGGCGTGCCTGGTCGGGGTTGCGCACCGGGTCGGCGGGGCCGGTGGTGACGGCGCCCGAGGTGAGGCACCACAGGGGGGCGTTGACGCCTGCGTCGCCGAGGGCCTGGAGGAGGGCGACGGCGGCGGTCAGGCCGGTGCCGGCCTCGCTGCCGGGTGTGGTGGTGTCGTCGGCGGCGAGGAGGGAGACGACGCCGGCGAGGGGCCGGTCGGCGAGGTCCGTGAGGCGGGCGGCGAGGGTCCGCCGGTCGTCCTGGTGGCCGGCGGTCAGGGTCTCGACGGTGGCGCCGTGTGCGCCGAGCGCGTCGCGGACGGCGTTCGTCGTGGTGTCGTCCCCGCCGCCGGGGGTGACGAGCAGCCAGGTGCCGGGCGGGGTACCGGCCTCCCGGGGCGGGGTGACGGGCCGCCAGGTGACGCGGTAGCGCCAGCCGTCGATGACGGACGTCTCGTGGGCCCGGCGGCGCCAGTCCGCGAGTCCGGCGAGGACGTCGCCGAAGGCCGCGTCGGCGTCGACGCCGAGGGAGGCGGCGAGCGCCTCCAGGTCCTCGCCCTCGACGGCCTCCCAGAAGCGCGCCTCCTCGGCGGTGTGCGCCGCGCGGCCGGCGCCGTCGGCGGGGACGGAGGGCCCGGAGGGGAGCCAGAAGCGGCGCCGCTGGAAGGGGTAGGTGGGCAGGTCGGTCCGGTGGACGGGCCGGCCGGCGAGGACGGCGGGCCAGTCGACGTCCACGCCCTGGGTCCAGGCGTCGCCGAGGGCGGTCAGCCAGCGGGCGGGGCCGCCGTGATCGCGGCGCAGGGAGGCCACGACGACTGCCTCGTCGGCGCCGGCGGCCTCGGCGGTCTCCTGGAGGCCGACGGCGAGGACGGGGTGGGGGCTGACCTCGACGAAGACGTGGTGTCCGGTCTCCATCAGGGTGTGGACGACGGGTTCGAAGCGGACGGTGGAGCGGAGGTTGCGGTACCAGTAGGCGGCGTCGAGGGCGGCGGTGCCGACGATGTCGCCGGTGACGGTGGAGTGGAAGGGGGTGTGGGGGACGCGCGGGGTGATCCCGTCGAGGGCTTCGGCGAGTTCGGCCTCGATGATCTCGACGTGGGCGCAGTGGGAGGCGTAGTCGACGGGGACGCGCTTGGCGCGGACGCCGTCGGCGGTGCAGGCCTCCAGGAGTTCGTCGAGGGCGTCGGCGTCGCCGGAGACGACGACGGAGCGGGGGCCGTTGACGGCGGCGACGGAGAGGCGGTCGTTCCAGCGCTCCAGTCGGTGGGTGACGGCGTCGAGGGGTTCGGGGACGGACATCATGCCGCCGAGTCCGGCGAGCCGGCCGAGCAGGCGGCTGCGGAGGGCGACGACGCGGGCGCCGTCCTCGAGGGTGAGGGCGCCGGCGACGCAGGCGGCGGCGATCTCGCCCTGGGAGTGGCCGACGACGGCGGAGGGCCGTACGCCGAAGGAGCGCCAGAGTTCGGCGAGGGAGACCATGACGGCCCACAGGGCGGGCTGGACGACGTCGTCGGCGCTGTTGAGCGCGGGGGCCCCGGGGGCGCCGCGCAGGACGTCCTCCAGGCTCCAGTCGACGTACGGTGCCAGGGCCTCCTCGCAGGCGCGCAGGCGCTCGCGGAAGACGGCGGAGGTGTCGAGGAGGCCGACGGCCATGCCGGCCCACTGGGAGCCCTGGCCGGGGAAGACGAAGACAGTGCGGCGGGCGGGTGCGGCGGTGCCCTGGGCGGTGGCGGCGGGCGGGGTGGCACCGGTGGCGAGGGCGCGCAGGGCTTCGGCGAGTTCGGTGGTGTCGGTGCCGACGGCGACGGCGCGGTGTTCGAAGGCGGTGCGGGTGGTGGCCAGGGCGTGGCCGATGTCGGCCGGGCGGGCGCCGGGGCGGTCCTCGACGCGGGCGAGCAGGGCGGCGGCCTGTTCGCGCAGCGCGTCGGGGGTGCGGGCGGACAGCGGCCAGGCCACGGCGGCGACGTCGGCGGGCTCCTCGGCGTGATCGGTGCCGGGCGCCTCGGGCGTCTCGTCGGGAGCCTCGTCGGGGGCCTGTTCGAGGATGGCGTGGGCGTTGGTGCCGCTGATGCCGAAGGAGGAGACGCCGGAGCGGCGGGGCCGGCCCGTCTCGGGCCAGGCGGACTCGGTGGTGAGCAGGCGTACGGCGCCGGTCGTCCAGTCGATGTGCGGTGACGGTTCGTCGGCGTGGAGGGTCCTGGGCATGACGCCGTGGCGCAGGGCCATGACCATCTTGATGACGCCGGCGACGCCGGCGGCGGCCTGGGTGTGGCCGATGTTGGACTTGAGGGAGCCGAGCCACAGGGGCCGGTCGGCGGGGCGGTCCTGGCCGTAGGTGGCGAGGAGGGCCTGGGCCTCGATGGGGTCGCCGAGGGTGGTGCCGGTGCCGTGGGCGTCGACGACGTCGACGTCGGCGGCGGTCAGGCCGGCGCCGGCGAGGGCCTGGCGGATGACGCGCTGCTGGGCGGGGCCGCTGGGGGCGGTGAGGCCGTTGGAGGCGCCGTCCTGGTTGATGGCGGTGCCGCGGACGACGGCGAGGACGGGGTGGCCCTTGCGGCGGGCGTCGGAGAGGCGTTCCAGCAGGACGAGGCCGGCGCCCTCGGCGAGGCCGAAGCCGTCGGCGGCGGCCGAGAAGGCCTTGCTGCGTCCGTCGGGGGCGAGCGCGCGCTGCTTGCTGAACTCGACGAAGGAGCCGGCCGAGGGCAGGACGGTGACGCCGCCCGCGAGGGCGAGCGAGCATTCGCCCTGGCGCAGGGCCTGGACGGCCAGATGGAGGGCGACGAGCGAGGAGGAGCAGGCGGTGTCGACGGTGATGGCCGGGCCTTCGAGGCCGAAGGTGTAGGAGAGGCGGCCGGAGGCGACGCTGGCGGTGTTGCCGGTGAGCAGGTAGCCGCTGAGGTCCTCGCCGGCCTCGTACAGGCGGGGGCCGTAGTCCATGGTCATGGCGCCGACGAAGGCGCCGGTGCGGCTGCCGCGCAGGGTGGTCGGGTCGATGCCGGCCCGTTCGAAGGTCTCCCAGGCGGTCTCCAGCAGCAGCCGCTGCTGGGGGTCCATGGCGAGGGCCTCGCGGGGGGAGATGCCGAAGAACTCGGGATCGAAGTCGACGGCGTCGTGCAGCATGCCGGCTTCGCGCTGGTAGTAGCGGCCGGGGCGGCCGGGTTCGGGGTCGTAGAGACCCTCGACGTCCCAGCCGCGGTCCCGCGGCAGGGGTGTGACGGCGTCGCCGCCGGCGCGCAGCAGGTCCCAGAGGTCCTCGGGGGTGCGGATGCCGCCGGGCAGGCGGCAGCCCATGGAGACGACGGCGATGGGCTCGTCCCAGACGGGCGGGAGGGTGTCGGCGTCGGGGTCGGCGGTGGTGCCGTGGATGCCGAGGGCCTCGGCGACGAGGCGGGCGGCGAGGCCGCCGGGCGTGGGGTGGTCGAAGACGACGGTGTGCGGCAGGGCGAGGCCGGTGGCCTCGTTGAGGCGGTTGCGCAGCTCGATGGCGGTGACGGAGTCCAGGCCGAGGTCGCGGAAGGCGCGGTCGGCGCCGACGGCGATCGCGTCGGGGAGGTTGAGCAGGGCGACGGTGGTGGCCCGTACGAGGTCGGCGGCCAAGTGGTCGCGTTCGGCGGCGGGGAGGGCGCGCAGCCGGGAGCGGAAGGAGCCGGTGGTGTCGTCGTCGGTGTCCGTGGGGCGCCGGAAGGCGTAGGTGGGCAGCGGGACGCGGGTGGCGGGGGCGGGGAGGAGGGCGGCCCAGTCGACGTCGGTGCCCTGGACCCAGGCCTCGGCCAGGGAGGTGCGCAGGCGGGTCTCGTCGCCCTGGTCGCGGCGCAGGGAGCCGATGGCGACGGCGGTGTGCCCGGTCGCGGCGGCGGTCTCCAGGAGGGGGGCGGTGAGCGAGGGGTGGACGCTGATCTCGACGAAGGTGTCGTGGCCGGTGCCGAGGAGGGCGCGGGTGGCGTCCTCGAAGCGTACGGGGTCGCGCAGGACGCGGAACCAGTGGGCGGCGTCGGCCTCTTCGCCGTCGATCGGGCCGCCGGCCCAGGCGCTGTGGAGGGGGATGCCGGCGGTGCGCGGGGCGAGGCCGGCCAGGCCCTCCGTGATCGGGTCGTGGATGTCGTCGATGTGGGGCGCGTGGGCGGCGTGGCCCACGGCGACGCGGCGGGCGCGGACGTCCTCGGCGGTGAGCCGGTCCAGGAGGTCGAGGGCGGCGTCGGTGTCGCCGGCGACGACGACGTTGCCGGGGCTGTTGTGGCCGGCGATGACGAGCCGTCCGCCGTAGGGCTCCAGGCGGGCCGTCACCTCGGCGGCGGGCAGGGCCACGGAGATCATCTCGCCGCGTCCGGTGAGGGTGGCCTGGGCGCGGCCCCAGACGGTGACGACGCGGGCCGCGTCCTGGAGGGTGAGGGCGCCGGCGACGTGGGCGGCGGCGATCTCGCCGACGCTGTGGCCGGCCACCGCGTCGGGGTGGACGCCGTGGGCGCGCCAGGTCGCGGCGAGCGCGACCTGGACGGCGAAGAGGGCGGGCTGGACGACGTCGGGGGCCACCAGCGCCGGGGCGCCGGGGGCGTCGCGCAGGACGTCCTCCAGCGACCAGTCGGTGTACGGGGCCAGGGCCTCCGCGCAGGCGCGTAAGCGGTCGCGGAAGACGGGGTCGGTGTCGAGGAGCGCGGCGGCCATGCCGGGCCACTGGGTGCCCTGGCCGGGGAAGACGAAGACGGTGCGGCCGGTGGTGGTGGCGCTGCCGCGGACGACGCCGCTCGCCTGGCCGCCGTCGGCGGCGGTGGCGAGGCCGGCCATGAGCGCGTCGCGGGTGTCGCCGAGGACGACGGCGCGGTGGGCGAAGCGGTGGCGGGTGGTGGCCAGGGCGTGGCCGACGGCGGCGGGGTCGAGGCCGGGGTGCTCGGTCAGGTGCCGGTGGAGGGCGCGGGCCTGGGCGCGGAGGGCCTCGGGGCCGGCGGCCGAGAGGATCCAGGGCAGGGGGGTGCGGGCGGGCGCCGGGGGCTCGGCGGGGGCGGGCGGCGCGGCGCGGTGGGTGTCGGCCGCTTCCCAGGTCCAGCCGGTGCCGGGGGCGGTGGCGGGGCGCAGGACGTGGTGAATGGTGTCGCCGTCGGCCAGGGCCCGGTCGAGGGGCTTGAGGAGGACGGCGGCGGGGTGCCCGGGGGGTGTCCGGGGCGGCGCCAGGCCGGGTCCGGCGGCGAGGGCGAGGGGGGCGCGGCCGGCGCGGAGGGTGTCGCAGGCGGCGTCGAGGGCGGCCCGGGGGCCGGGGGCGCAGGCGAGGGCGACGTGGGGCAGCCGCAGGGCGCGGGCGACGGTGCCGGCGAGGTCGCCGGTGGCGGTGTCCGCGTCGGCGGTGAGGTGGACGGCGGGGTGGGCGGCCGGTGTCGTGGGGACGACGCCGGCGTTCTCCAGCGCCTCCCAGAGGAGTTCGAGGAGGGCGGGCCCGCCGGGTATGCCGCGGGGCGCGTCCCCGGGCGGCGTGCCCAGGAATTCCGCGTCGAACGCGTCGCATTCCTCGGGAGGGCGATGAGCGGATCCGACGACCGCGACGGCGGCAGTCTTCATCGCATCGAACTCGGGGAGAACCGACTCGGATCCGCTCATTTTCGTGCTCCATCAACCCGTTGAACGAAATGCCGACATGCTCAGGAATTCCGGCCGGTGCGGGACGTTCCGTTTCCGCACCGGCCGGCCGTGATCAGGAGGCGGTGATGTCCTGCTTGATGACCCGCTCGATGTTGCGTTCCGCCAGCGCCGTAATTGTCACAAAGGGATTGACGCCGATGGAACCAGGAATGAGTGAACCGTCTGTTACATACAGGTTTTTGTAACCGGAGACCCGGCCGTGGAGGTCGGTGGCCTTGCCCAGGACGGCGCCGCCGAGCGGGTGGTAGCAGAAGTCGTCCGCGAAGTTCTTCAGCTGCTTGCCGAAGAGGTCGTAGCGGTACATCGTGCCGTTGGCCTTGTTGATGCGGTCGAAGAGCGACTTGGCGGCCTCGACGGCGGGCTTGTTCTGGTCCCGGGTCCACCGGAGGTTCATCCGGTCGGCTGCCTTGTCGTATACGAAGGTGCCGCGTTCGGGGTTCTTGGTGATGGCCAGGTAGAGGCTGACCCAGGTCTCCAGGCCGGCCGGCATGGGCGCGATCTCGGCGAAGACGGGTGCCGCGGGGTTGTCCCAGTCGTCGATGCCCAGGGCGGGGATGGACGACTGCTTGGCGCCGACGGGGTTCCAGATGTGGTTGGCGCGGGCGGTCATGATGTTGCCGTTGGGGCCCCAGCCGGCACCGACCTCGGGGCTGAGGTCGGGCAGCGCGCCGGTCTCGCGGGCGCGCAGCAGGAGTTCGGTGGTGCCGAGGCTGCCGGCGCCGAGGAAGAGGTAGGTGCAGGAGATCTGCTTGGTGGCGACGCGCTTGCCGTAGGGGTCGATCTCCTCGATGGACAGGACGTACGAGCCGTCGCTGCGCCGGGCGATGTCACGGACCTTGTGGAGCGTCCTGATGGTGACCTTGCCGGTGCCGAGGGCGGCGGCCAGGTAGGTCTTGTCCAGGCTCATCTTGCCGTGGTTGTTGCCGTAGATGACCTCGGTGGCCAGCGCCGACTTCGGCACCTCGCCGGCCGCCTCGCGGCGCATGTAGTCCCAGTCGTAGACGTTGGGCACGAAGGTGGTGCCCAGGCCCGCCTTGCCCGCCTGGTCCCGGGAGACGCGGGCGAACTTGTACCACTCGGTCTGCTCGAACCAGCCCTTGTCGATGTGGTTGACGCGGAGGGTGGCGTTGGCGCGCGGGAAGTACCGGTCGTACATCTCGGCGGAGTCCACCCGCGGGAGGACCTCCTCGAAGTACGAGCGGCGGGGCACCACGGCCATGCCGCCGTTGACGAGGGAGCCGCCGCCGACGCCGCGGCCGACGTAGACGGACATCTGGTCGAAGTTGACCCGGTCGAGCACACCGGCGTACGGGGTGATGTCCCGGTTGACGACGTCGAGCCAGAGGAAGGAGCCCAGCGGAGCCTCGGTGCGGTTCTTGAACCAGCTGGAACGCTCGTCGGGCTTGAGCATATTGGGGAAGATCTTGCCGTCGGGTCCGGCGCTGTCCCACTGCCGGCCCATCTCCAGCATGACCGTCTCGACGCCCGCCTCGCCCAGGCGGAGCGCGGAGACGGCGGCGCCGTAGCCGGTGCCGATGACGACGGCCGGCACGTGCGAGCCGTCGGCCGCCGGCGTCGCGGCCCGGGCGCGGGGGGCCACGCCGATCGTGGTCGCCCCGGTGACGGCCGCGGCGCCGAGGGCCGCCATGCCCAGCAGACGGCGGCGCGACAAGTGCTGGTTCTCTACCACGCTGTTGCTCCCTGACCTTTCCGTAACTGCTCGTCCTGGATTGCGTTCTTCCGTCACCAGGTGACGGGAAGCTCGTAGACGCCGTAGACCTGCATGTCGTGGCGGAGCCGGATCTCCGACGCCGGCACGGCCGGGCGCAGCCCGGGGAAGCGGTCGAGGAGCGCGGTCAGCCCCACGCGCAGCTCGATGCGGGACAGCTGCTGGCCCAGGCACTGGTGGACGCCGTGCCCGAAGGCGAGGTGGCCGGTCGCGTTGCGGGTGACGTCGAGCAGCTCGGGGTCGGCGAACCGCGCGGGGTCCCGGTTGGCGGCGGCGAGGGAGACCATGACGACCTCACCCGCCCTGATAGTGGTGCCCTCGATCTCCACGTCCTCCAGGGCGGCCCGGGTGGGGCCGTGGTGGACGATGCTCAGGTAGCGCAGCAGCTCCTCCACGGCGCCGTCGACGAGGGAGCGGTCGGCGCGCAGGGCGTCGAGCTGCTCGGGGTTCTCGAAGAGGGCGAAGAGGCCGAGGGCCATCTGGTTCGCGGTGGTCTCGTGACCGGCGAGGAGGAGCAGGAAGGCGATCGAGGTCAGTTCCTCGTCGGTGAGGGTGGGGTCCGCGGCGATCAGACCGCTGAGGATATCCTCGGCCGGCTTCTCACGCTTGAGCCGCACGAGCTGGGAGAGGTAGGCGCCGAGGGAGGCGAAGGCGGCCATGACCTCCTCGGTGGACCTGCCGAAGCTGCTCCAGACCGCGGCGTCGTGGTGGAACTTCTCCCGGTCGGCGTAGGGCACGCCCAGCAGTTCGCAGATGACGAGCGACGGCAGCGGCAGCGCGAAGTGCTCGAAGAGGTCGGCCGGCGCGCCCATGCCCTCCATCACGTCGAGGTGCTCGTGGGTGGTCTTCTCGATCCACTCGGTGAGCAGCCGCATACGGCGGACGGTGAACTGGCCGGTGAGCAGCTTGCGGTAGCGCTGGTGCTCGGGGGCGTCGTGCTGGATGAACATTCCTGGCGGTGCGGCCGGCGATTCCTCGAGCATCGCGGCGCGCGGCACCGGCTGGTGCTTGAGTTCGCCCCGGGCGCTGAACCGGGTGTCCGACAACACGGCCCGGGCCGCGGAATATCCGGTGACGAGCCACCCGAGGTGGCCGTCGGCGAATCTCATGCGTGCGATGGGTTCTTTTGCGCGCAGTTCCTGGGTCGAAGCCGGAGGGTTGAAGTAGTTCTCACGCACCGTGGAGAACGTCACCGGCACGGCCTGGGCCATATTCCGTCCTTTCGCGGGACAGCATCGACTTCGCGTGCGGAGGGGCCATTCACGACACGTGGCGGCACCCCGGCCGCCACTGGAAATGACCGTATGGAGGGCCCGTGAAGACTGTCAACGAAAACAAACCGCGCGGCCGCTAAGACTGTGGTGACGGGGCGGGGGGTTCGGTTACCTTCGGTACCCCGGTGTTTCGGTTCGGTTCGGTGGGGGGTGGGGTTCGGTACGGTCGCCCCCGCCCTGGTCACCGGCCAGTTCGGCGATCTCCCCCAGCCGGGACCGGCCGGCCACGTCGAGCTTCCGGTACACCTGGGTGAGGTGCTTCTCCACCGCCCGCGAGCTGACCTCCAGCCGCTCGGCTATCTCCTTGTTGGACGCCCCGCGCGCGGCGAGTCCGGCGACCCTGCGTTCGGTACGGGTGAGGGCGGCCACGGTCGGGCGGGTACGGGAGCCGGTGAGGGCGCGCAGGTCCCGGCTCGCGCCCTCGGCGAGCCACGGCGCCCCGCACAGCACGGCCTGGTCGCGGGCGCTCCGCAGCAGGGGTTCGGCCTCGGACCGGCCGGCGCGCAGCAGCCGGCGGCCGAGCAGCAGGGCGGTACGGGCCCGCTCCATCGCGTTGACGGCGCCGTCGAGCGTCGCGGCGGACTCCCGCAGCAGCTCGATGCCCTTCTCCCCCGGGGTGAGGGCGCCCTGGACCCGCCGGGCGCGGCCGATGGCGACGGGGGTGCCCCAGGCGGTGGCCCGCTCGTACTCCTCGTCGATGAGGTCGTGGGCCCGGGCGGTGTCGCCGAGCCGGTAGTGGAGCCCGGCGGCCCAGGCGCGCCAGGGAAAAACGGCGGGGTTGCGCCAGTCGGCGCGTTCGGCGCCGCGGCCCCAGTCGAGGAAGTACTCCAGGGCGGTGGCCAGGTCGCCGCGCTGGGCGGCGCAGGAGCCGCGGACGAGCTGGAGCGAGGAGGGGCGGTAGCCGTGGTCGGCGCCCTCGCGGCGGTAGGACAGCAGCCGGCGGGAGAGGTCGGCGTCGCGGCTCTCCAGGGCCACCAGGACGACGGCGGTCATCGACTGGAGGGTGGCCCAGTCGGCCACGCCCAGCTCCAGCGCCTCGTCCGCGCAGGCCCGCGCGTCGGCCAGGCGGCCCTGGGCCAGCAGCACATGGGTGCGTTCGATGGCGATCAGCGCCTGCGGGACCGTGGCGCCGCGGTCCCGGGCCCGTTCCCGGGCGGTCTCCAGCCAGGGCCCGATGGCCTCCAGCGAGTCCGCGGCGATCAGCACGTGCACGAGGAGGGGCAGGGCGCTGTGGACGTGCTCCGGGGCGGCGGGTTCGTACTGGAGGACGCGTTCCGCCAGCGGTACGACCTCGGCGGCCGGCAGGCCCTGCGCCATGGTGGCGCCGTGCAGCAGCACGGTGACCAGTTCGCGTTCGGCGGCCGTGCCCAGCGCGGGCGCGGCGCCCAGCTCGCGCAGCCGGGCGGCGCACTGGGGCAGCCCGCCGGGGCCGGTCACCGCGCAGTGGCGCAGCCGTGCCTCCAGGCCGAGGGCGGCTTCCCGGTCGCCGCCGGTGAGCGGCCCGGCGTCGCCGAGTTCATGGGCGAGTTCGACGACCGACTCGACGACGGTCCGCGGGCTCGCGCCGAGCAGGGAGGGCGGGATGCGGACGGCGGCCCGGGCGCGCCGGGCCGGGTCCGGGAGCAGCAGCAGGGCCTGGGAGACGTGCCGGACCGCCGCCAGGGGGTCGAACTCCCGCTCCACGGTGGCCAGGTCGACGAGCAGGGTGGCCCGGTCGGGCCCGGAGGGGGAGCTGCCGAGCAGGGCCCGGCGGAGGTAGCGGGCGGCCTCCTCGTGCGCGCCGCGCGCCCGGGCGGCGTCGGCGGCGGCCCGCAGCGCCTCGGCCGCCCAGCCGTCCTGGCAGGAGGTGGCGGCCAGGAGCTGCGCCGCGGCCTCCTCGGCCGGGTGGCCGCCGCGGTGGAGCAGCAGGGCGGCGAGGACGTGGGCGTCCTCCTGCTCGGCGGGGGTCAGGGAGTCCTCGACGGCGTCCCGTACCGCGTGGTGGACGAACCGGGTGCCGGGGCCGGCGGCCAGCAGGCCCAGCCGGCCGAGGCCGCGGGCGGCCTCCTCGCGGCCGGTGGCGTCCAGTCCGGCGAGGCGGCCGACAAGTTCGTCGTCGGCGTTGTCGCCGAGGACGGCGAGGGCCTTGGCGAGTCCGCGTACGGGGGCGGGCTGGGAGCGCAGCGCCACGGCGAGGCGTTCGCGGAGGGCGGGCAGGCGGGCCTCGGCGACGGTGTGGGCGCGTTCGGCGACGGGGTCTCCGGTGCCGGCGAGGGCGGCCAGGGTGGCGGTCAGGAGCATGGGGTTGCCGCCCGTGGCCCGGTGGCAGGCCGCCGCGTACTCGGCGTCGGCGGGCCGCCCGAAGGCGGCGCCGACCAGTTCGGCGGTGCCCTCGGGGGTGAGCGGGCCGGGGCGCAGGAGGTGCGCGGCGCGGTCGGTGATGTCCTGGACGCGGGGCTCGTCGGCGCCGGGGTCGCCCTCGCGGAGGGCGGTGACGAGGGTGACGGGCCAGGCCGTCAGCCGTTTGGCGAGGTGGCCGAGCCAGCGCAGGGAGGGCGCGTCGGCCCACTGGAGGTCGTCGACGAGCAGCAGCAGGGGCCGGCGGGCGGCGTGTTCGGCGACGAGGGCGAGGAGTTCGCCGTAGGGGTCGGGGCCGGGCGGTTCGAGGGCGGCGCCCGGGCGCAGGGGTTCGAGGAGCTGGCCGGCCAGGCCGAAGGGGAGGTCCTGCTCCAGCGGGGCGCCGCCCGCGGTCAGGGTGCGGGTGCCCTGGCGTTCCGCGAGGCCGGGTAAGGCGCGGAGGAGGGCGGTCTTGCCGGTGCCGATGCCGCCGCTGACGACGAGGAGCGAGCCGTGTCCGTCCGTGGCCGCCGTCCGCAGGGCCGTGCCGGCCAGTTCGAGCTCGCGGCGCCGGTCGAGCAGGGGGGTCATGGGGTGTCCTTCGTCGGGGCGGGGTCGTCGTGGGTCGTGAGCCCGAGGCGCTCCAGCGCCCCGGCCAGCTCGGGGCGTCCGGGGATGCCCAGCTTGCGGTAGACCCTGGTCAGGTGGAGTTCCACGGTGCGGGGGGTCACCGAGAGGCCGCCGGCGATGGCCCGGTTGGGCAGGCCGCGGGCGGCCAGCGCGGCCACCCGCGCCTCGGCGCCGGTCAGCCCGTCCCGGGTGGTCCGCGAGCGCGGGGCCGGGGGCGCCGGGGCGGGGGCGGGTACGGGCGGGCGGGCCGGAGCGGCCGGTTCCGGCGGCACGCGGTCCGGTACGACGGGCTCGCCGGGCCCGGGACGCGCGGGGGACGCGGGGTCGCCGGGCGGCGGCGCGGCCACGGCCGGGCCGGCCAGGCGGGCGGTGGCCAGGGAGATCAGGGCCTGCCGGTACCGCCAGTCGGCCGGGGTGTCCGTGCCGGGGCGCGCGGCGACGGGCGGGGCCAGCGCGCCGGTGGCGTACAGGGCCCTGGTCAGCGGCCCGGGCGCGCCCCAGGCGAGGGCGAGCCGGCGCTCCTCGGCCAGCAGCGCGGCGGCGGTGCGGTCGTGCGGTGCGAGACCCCGGGCCCGGGCGGCGGCCGAACGCCAGGGCAGCAGCGCGGGGTTGACCGCCTGCTGGGCGAGCAGCAGACGGCCGCACTCCAGCAGGTCGGCGACGGCGGCCCGGCGGTTCCCCGCGGCCAGGTGGGCGCGGCCGCGGGCGTAGAGCAGGCAGGCCCAGCCGGTGCCGCCCGCGGCGTCCGACGCGCGGGCGAGCCCGAGGGACCGCTCGGCGCCGGCGGTGTCGCCGAGTTCGAGGTGGGCCAGGGTCTTCAGGGCGGTCACGGCGGCGCTCATGAAGGGGTGCCAGCAGTGCGGCGGCATGACCTCCTGGGCCCGGTCGAGGGCCGCGGAGGCCGCGTCTGGGTGTCCCTCGTGGAGCAGGCAGAGGGCCCTGACGAGGTGGGCGGCGGCGGCCGCCGCCGGGGCTCCGGCGTCCTCGGCACGCAGCAGTACGGCGTCGAGCCCCGTGTGCGCCTCGGCGACGTCGCCGGTGAGGAGGAGGGTGTGGCAGGCCGCGACCTGGGGGGTCAGGGGGAGGGAACACGGGGGTCCGGGGGCCAGGGCGGCCCGGGCGAGCTCCCGGGCGCGGACGATGTCCCGGCCGCGCAGGGCCTCGCGCCAGGCGGCGACGGCGGCCTCGGCGGGGTCGGCGGGCCGCTCGGCGAGGGCGGGCACGGCGGGCCGGTCCAGGGCCGGGGCGGTCTCGTGGCGGCTGTACTCGGCGAACCAGTACAGGGCGCGCAGCGCCGAACGGTCGGCGGGGCGCAGGCGGTTGCGGGCGAGGGCGCCGGCGATGAGGGGCTGGGCCCCGGCGAGGTCCCCGCGGGCCACCAGCAGGTCCGCGGCCCGTACCCAGGAGGGTCCGGCGTCGGCGTCGGCGGGGGCCCGCAGGGCCTGGCGCAGGTGGCGGTCGGCGGCGTCGGGCGCGGACGGCAGGACGTCGGCGGCCAGTTCGGTCAGGGTGCGGACGCGCAGCCGGGGGGCCATGGGTTCGCGCAGGGCGCGCCGGAGGAGGCGGGCGGCCTCGGCGGGGTCTCCCGCCGCGCGGTGGCGGGCGGCCTCGCGGCGCAGGGTGTCGACGGCCCAGGGGGCGCCGAGGATACGGGCGCCGGTGAGCATCCCGGCCAGGGCGGTGTCGGGGAGGCCGGCACGGTGGGCGTGGAGGGCCGCGCGGGCGTGGAGTTCCTCGCGGTCGTCGGCGGTCATGCGGGCCAGTACGGCGCGGGCGGCGGTGGGTTCGCGGAACGCGGGGCGGTCGCCGCCGGTCAGCAGGCCGGTGTCGGCGAGGCGTTCCAGGGCGCGCCGGGTGCCGGTGGCGGTGGGGCCGGCCAGCGCGGTGAGGGTCGCGGGGTCGGTGTGCGGGGCGGCCACGGCGACGGCCCTCAGGACGGCCGGAAGGTCGTCGGGGAGGCCGGCCACGGCGCGGACGGCGCGGTCGCGCACGGCTTCGGCGACGCTGTCGGCCAGGTGCGGCAGCTGGTCGGCGCGGGGGCGCCGGCCGTGCCGGGCGAAGCGGGCGGCGACCGCGCGGAGCACGGCGGGGTTGCCGTCGGCGGCCCGGGCCACCGCGTCCCGGAAGGCCGGGTCGGCGGGGGTGCCGAAGGCGTCGGCGAGCAGCTCGCCCACCTCGTCGGGGGTGAGGGGGCCGAGGGTGAGGGTGTGGTGGGCGACGTCGTGCGCGGTGTCCAGGGAGGCGGGTTCGAGGCGTTCGCCGGGGCCGGCGGGCGCGGTGCCGGCGCGGGTGGTGAGCAGCATCAGGGGCACACCGGCGAGCCGCCGGGCCTGGGCCCGCAGCCAGCGCAGGGAGGCGGGGTCGGCCCACTGGACGTCGTCGACGGCGATCAGCAGCGGCTGGGCGCTGGCCGCCGCGCGGGCGGCCCGGCACAGGTCGGCGGTGCGGTCGGCCGCGGCGGCGCGGGCGCGCGGGCGGGGCGTCCCGGCGGGGACGGGCGGGGTCAGCGCCGGGGTGAGCTGGGCGGCGAGGCCGTAGGGGTGGCCGGTCTCCTCCCAGGAGGCGTGGGCGGTGGCGACGCGGACGCCGGCGGCGCGGGCGAGGTGGGCGGTCCGGTCGAGCAGGGCGCTGCGGCCTGTGCCCGGCAGGCCGCGGATCTCCGCCAGGGCCGGGCGGCCGGCGGCGAGGCCGTCCAGCAGGCCGGCCAGCAGCCGTTGCTCGCGGTCGCGGCCGGCGAGCGGCGGCATGGCGTCGGCCGGTGGCCGGCGCGGCGGTCGCTCGTCCGTCACCTGCGACTCCACGGGTCTCTCCTGGGGGGTCGTGCTGTCACGCGGGGAGGGGGCCGTAGCCGCCGAGGGCGCCGGGCAGGTCGCCGCGGCCGCGCACGGCGAGCTTGCGGTAGACGTTGGTCAGGTGCATCTCGACGGTGCGGGGGCTGATGAAGAGGGCTTCGGCGATGGCCTTGTTGGTGACGCCGCCCTGGGCGAGCGCGGCGACGCGGCGCTCGCTGCCGGTGAGGGTGTCCAGGGGGCGGGCGGCGGGCCGGGACATCCGGCCGCCGGCGGTGACCAGCGTGGCGCGCGCGGTGGCGGCGAGGGCCCGGTAGCCGTAGCGGGCGGCCAGTTCGACGGCGCGGCGCAGGTGGCGGCGGGCGCCGGAGGCGTCGCCGTGGCCGAGGAGGCCGCTGCCCAGCAGGTAGGAGGCCTGGGCGTGTTCGAGGCGGGCGGGCGATCCGGCGAGGACCTCGGCGGCCTCGGTGAGGAGGTCCAGGCGGGCCCGGCCGGCGGTGACGGAGGCCCGGGCGACCAGTCCGGTGCCGTGGGCGCGCGGGGTTCCCCAGCGGTGGATGTGGGGGGTCGTCCGTTCGACGACGTCGCGGGCCTCGCCGGTGCGGCCGAGGCGGCTGAGGGCGAGGGTGGCGCGCAGCCACCAGGGGACCAGGACGGGGTTGGTCACCCCGGCCTCGGCCAGGCTGTCGCCGCAGCGCAGCCACAGTTCGACGGCCCCCTCGTGGTCGCCCAGGTCGCGCAGGACGCGGCCCCGGGCGTAGAGGTAGTGGTGCCATTCCCAGATGTGCCGGTCGGTGACGCGGGAGGCGGCGCGGTCGAGGGCCGCGCCGGCCTCCTCGACCCTGCCGTGGGTGAGCAGGGCGGTGCCGAGGGCGATGTGCGGCATGGGGGTGCGGGCGGTGCGTTCGCTGCGGGCCGCGGTCTCGACGGCGGCCCGGGCGTCACGGAGGGCGGCGTCGACGTCCCCGGTGCCGTGGAGGGTGAGGGAGCGAGCGGCGAGCGTGGCGACCTGCATCCAGGGCTCGTAGCGGGTGCGGCTGTCGCGGAGCGAGCGGTCGAACCCGGCGAGGGCCCCGTCGATGTCGTCGGCGAGGCCGAGGACCACGGAGGAGCCGAAGACCCACCAGCCGGCGGGCGAGGCCTCCTCCACCCGCAGGGCGCGCCGGGCCAGGGCCGCGGCGTCGGTCGCGGGGCCGCCGTCGAGGGCGGTGAAGGCGCTCAGGACGGAGAGCAGCCGCCGTTCGGCGGGGGTGTCGCCCTCGGGGACGGTCCAGGTGCGGGCGCGGGCGCGGACCCCGGCCATGGAGGTCTTCTCGTTGACGGCGGTGACCAGCAGGGCCGCCCGGACGTGGGTGCGCAGGTCGCGGGCGGGGCCGGCGGTCGCGTCGGCGGGCAGGTCGTCGAGGACGCCGGTCAGGGCCCGGACGGCGTCGGGGGCCGCGGGGGTGCCGATGGCCGCCATGCCGTACTCGGCGGCGACGGGGGCGCGTTCGCGGGGGTCGGCGGCGGCGCCGAGGACCTGGCGCAGGTGGCGCAGGGCGGTGTCGGGGGCGACCGGGGCCGCGGCCTTGGCCAGTTCGAGGCGTATCCCGTGGCGCTGGGCGTCGTCGGGGCCGGCGTCCAGGGCGCGCCGCAGGTAGCGGACCGCGGCCTCGGTGGCGCCGCGGCCCCGGGCCCCGGCGGCGGCCTCGCGCAGGACGGCGGGCATCCAGGGTTCGTCGAGGTGGTCCAGCCCGACCAGCTGGTCGGCGACCTCGGTGGCGGGCCGGCCGGCGTCGTTGAGCACCCGGGCGGCACGGACCCGTAAGTGGCGCAGTTCGGCCGGGGGCAGGCCGGCGAGGATCGCGTCGCGTACGGGGGCGCGGACGGTGCCGGGCGCGGTGGGCCCGTCGTCGGTGAGGACCCCGCACCGGCGCAACGCGTCGAGGGCGGCGAGGGCGCGTTGCGCGCTCACCCCGCAGAGGACGGCGAGCAGGTCGGCGTCGGGCCGGCCGAGGACGGCGAGGGCGCGGGCGGCCTCGCGCACATGGCGGGGCCGGCAGGCCAGCCGGTCGGGGACCGCGGCGGCGACGGCCTCGTCGAGGGCGGCGGCGACGTGCCGGAGGCCGTCGGCGTCGGGGCGGACGCCCTTCTCGCGCAGGGCGGTGAGCAGCCGGTGGAGGAGCTGCGGGTTGCCGCCGGTGACGTCGGCGCAGTGCCGCGCGAAGCGCTGGTCGGCGGGGGCGCCGAGGGCGCGGGCGACGAGCGGGCCGGTGGCGGCGGGGTCGAGCGGGCCGGGTTCGATCAGGGTGCAGCGGCCCTGTCCGAGCATCTCGGCGAGGACGCCGGTGCCGGGTCCGCCGCAGTCGGCGCGCTGGGCGAGGAGGAGCAGCAGGGGGCGGGCGGCGGCCCTGCGCAGGACGAAGTCGAGGCGTCTGAGGGTGGCTTCGGAGCACCACTGGGCGTCGTCGAGGACGAAGGCGAGGGGCCCGTCGGCCATGAGGGCGCTGACGTGGGCGTAGAGCCGGCGGTGGGCGGCGTACGTGTCGCGGGGGGCGGTGCCGGTGGCGCCGGGGGCGTAGGGGTCGGCGGCGAAGGGCGCGCCGGCGTCGTGGTCGGCGCCGTCGCCGCCGCGGGGGGCGGTGTGCTGCCGGACGGTGAAGCCGTCGGCGCGTAACCGGTCCGCGGCGGCGGCCAGGAGGCTGGTCCGGCCGATGCCGGCGGGGCCGCGGACGAGGACGGCCCGGGCGGTTCCGGCGCGGGCGCGGGCCGCGAGGGCGGTCAGCGCGCGGAGCTCGGTGGCGCGCCCGGGGAGTGTGCCGGGAGCGCCTGAGTGTGTATCGGACCTGACCGCCACGGCGTGCCCTCTTTCATGAAGCCCATGCTCGACCTCGGTGATCGCCGCGCCAAGGAGGATGGCACGGGGTGCCGACTTGCACGCTCAAGATCGGAAACGACGGTAACAGCACACCTCATGGTGACCCATCACGTTTGAGCCAGAATGCGGCCCGGTGATGGCCGATGTGGGACGCCGGGTCGCCGAGCCCTTACAGTCCGTACCCATCCGACCGCCGATGTCAACGTACTTACGCTTCTCTTCGGATCTCTACGAATAGGGCCCGAAAATGAACGGCCCATGCGGAGCTGATATCCGACAGACATATGACTCCTGTACGCTGCGGCGGCGTTCGTCACCGATAGACCGGAGCGACCCGTGCAGCTACCCCTGGACCACTCCGCCGCCCGCACGAGCCCCACCACCGGCGCCCCCTGGCCCCGGCGGCTGGACCGGCCGGCCGAAGGGACCCTAGACCTCTGGCTGTTGCGCACCCCCGACCCGTGGCTCGCCTCCGCGGACCTCGACCGGTCGCCGCTGGACGACGAGGAGCGCCGGAAGGCGGACGCGTTCGTGCGCCCCCTCGACGGCGCCCGGTACGCGGCCGCCCATCTGATGCTGCGCAGGCTGCTGGGCGCCTACCTGGACGTACCGCCCGGCGAGCTGGAGTTCACCCGCGAGCCGTGCCCCTGCTGCGGAAAGCCGCACGGCAGGCCCGCCGTCGCCGCCCCCGGTGCCCCGCACTTCTCCCTGTCGCACGGCGGCGACCTGACCCTGATCGGGGTCGCCGCGGCCCCCGTCGGGGTGGACACCGAGCAGGAACCGGCACCGCAGACGGTCGGCCAGGTGGCCTCGGCGCTGCACCCCGCCGAGCACCGGGAGGTCATGGCGGCGCCGGCCGTCCGGCGCGCGGCGGTCTTCACCCGGCTCTGGGTGCGCAAGGAGGCCTATCTCAAGGCCCTCGGCACCGGCCTCGGCCGCTCCCCCGACCTCGACTACCTCGGCAACGGCGGCCCCGGCACACCCGCCTGGCCCACCGGCTGGACGATCGTGGACGTGCCCGTGGGCGCCGGCCACGCCGCCGCGGCGGTGCGCGGGGAGCTCCACAGCCGCTACGACGTCGCCCGGCTCGACCCCGAGGGCCTCCTCGCGGGCTGAACCGGGCACGGCGACGCCGCCCGCGCGGTTCGCGCGGGCGGCGGCCGGAAGGTCACGACGTCACACGGTCACTTCGCGACCGTCCACTGGGCGGTGTCCTTCGCGAAGCCGGAGTCCGGGGTGAAGGTGAGCGTCTTGGGCTTGGCGTTCTCCGGCACCGAGACCACGACGTAGCCGAGGGCCTTCTCGCCGGTCTTCAGCTTGACCGTGGCCGGCAGGTTGGGTCCCGCGGTGGTCTCGCCGATGGCGTGGGTGAAGGTCTGGCCCTGCTCGTCGAGGACCTTCACGCCGTTGGCCGGGCTGTCGTCGTAGCCGGCCTGACCCTTGTTGACGATCTCCAGCTGGGCGGCGACCCAGCGCTTGCCCGGCTTCGGCTGGAGGTACTTGTTGTTGCTCTGGGCCGGGTCGGTCCAGTTCTTGAGCGTGACGGTGATCTCGGCACCGTTCTTGGCCTTGACGGTGGCGGTGCCGCCGACGCCGAGGGCGCCGCCCTGGCCGGAGCCGCCCTTGTCGCCGCCCTTGTCCCCGCCCTTGTCGGGCGCGGGCGCCGGGTCGGCGGGCGCCTGGCTCTGTGCGGCACCGGCGCTGTTGTCGGGCTTGGCGTCGACACCGTCGCTGTTGCAGGCGGTGGCGGTGGCGGCGAGCGCGACGATGATCGCGGCGGTGCTGAGCTGACGACGCATGATGGTGGATCCCCCGTGGCGGTGCGTGGTGCTTGGTACGTGCTTTTTGACGTGCACATTCTTACCCGCTGGTCAGGGCGTGATCGACACGTGGAGCGCCCTGTGGGACTCCTGTGACATTCGGATGATCAAACCGTCGCAGCGTCACAGAACAAAGGGGGAGGAAGGGGGCATCACAGCCCACCGGCCGGGCACATCAGCGGATCGGCACCCCCGAGAGCGTCCGCGCGATCACCAGCCGCTGGATCTCGCTCGTGCCCTCGAAGATGGTGTAGATCGCCGCATCCCGGTGCATACGCTCCACCGGGTACTCCCGGGTGTAGCCGTTGCCGCCGAGGATCTGCATGGCCTGGGCGGTGACCGCCTTGGCCGTCTCGCCGGCGAAGAGCTTGGACATCGACCCCTCGGCCGCCGTGAAGGGCCGGCCCGCCGTGGCCATCCAGGAGGCGCGCCAGACCAGCAGCCGGGCGGCGTCGATACGGGTGCGCATGTCGGCGAGCTGGAAGGCGACGCCCTGGTTGTCGATGATCGGCCGCCCGAACTGCACCCGGGTCCGCGCGTAGTCGAGGGCGACCTCGTACGCGGCGCGGGCGATGCCAACGGCCTGGGCGCCCACCGCCGGGCGGGACGCCTCGAAGGTGGCCATCGCGGCGTTGCCACCCCGCGCGCCACCGCCGGCGGCCCTCTCCCGGGCACGCGCCAGGCGCTCGTCGAGCTTCTCCTTGCCCCCCAGCAGGCAGTGGCCGGGCACCCGGACGCCGCGCAGGACGACCTCGGCGGTGTGGGAGGCCCGGATGCCGTGCTTGCGGAACTTCTGGCCCTGCTCCAGCCCGGGGGTGCCGGGCGGGACGACGAAGGAGGCGTGGCCGCGGGCACCGAGCTCCGGGTCGACCACGGCGACGACCACATGGACGTCGGCGATACCGCCGTTGGTCGCCCAGGTCTTCACCCCGTCGAGCACCCACTCGTCCTTCGCCCCGTCGTGAACGGCGCGGGTGCGCATGGCGGCGACGTCGGAGCCCGCGTCCGGCTCGGAGGAGCAGAAGGCGGCGATCCGTACGTCGTCGGCGTCGCCGTACATCTCGGGCACCCAGGTGCCGATCTGTTCGTCGGTGCCGTTGGTGAAGACGCTGATCGCGGCGAGGCCGGTGCCGGCGATGGCCAGGCCGAGGCCCGCGTCGCCCCAGAACAGCTCCTCCAGGGTGAGGGGCACCCCGAGCCCGGTGGGGTCGAAGAACTGCTGCGCGTAGAAGTCCAGCGAGTACAGCCCGATCCTGGCCGCCTCGCGCACCACGGGCCAGGGGAATTCCTCGCGTTCGTCCCATTCCGCGGCGGCCGGACGCATGACCTCGGCGGCGAAGCCGTGGATCCAGTCCCGCACGGTCCTCTGATCGTCGTTCAGCTCGAAGGCGAAGTCCCCCATGATCCCCCGGTCCCCTCTCGGCGTGACTTACCTGAGGTAACATGAGTCTGTTACTCGCCAGTAGTAGTGTCAACTCCCCTGCCCTCCGAATCCGCTCCGTGGACGGGGTGTTACGTTGCGCAGGCGTTTTGAACCATCGGGCGGGGAGGCACATCAATGGAGACCAGTCAGCGGGACGATCAGCAGCGGGCTGCGGAGCAGCGGCGCAAGGAGCTGTTGGAGGCCGCGGACCGGGTGGTGCTGCGGGACGGGCCGCAGGCGTCGATGAACGCGATCGCGGCCGAGGCGGGGATCACCAAGCCCATCCTCTACCGGCACTTCGGCGACAAGGGCGGGCTCTACCGGGCGCTGGCCGTGCGCCACACCGACGCCCTGCTGAACGGACTGCGCGCGGCGCTCGACGCGCCCACCGCGCGGCGCGAGCGGGTCGAGACGACCCTGGACACCTATCTCGCGGCCATCGAGGCGCGGCCGCAGGTCTACCGCTTCCTGATGCACCCGGCCGACGAGGGCACGCCCGCCGAGCACGGCTTCGACGTCGGCCGTCACTCCACCCCCCTGCTGCGCCGCATGGGAGAGGAGCTGGCCCAGGTCATAGCCGAGCGGGTCGACCTCGGCCCGGACGGCTCGGACCTGGCGCGGGCGTGGGGCCACGGCATCGTCGGAATGATGCACGCGGCCGGGGACTGGTGGCTGCGTGAGCGCCCCTACGACCGCGGACCGCTGGTCCGCCATCTGACGGACCTGCTGTGGGGACGGCTGGCCACCTCGGGCGACCTGCCGGGCGGGCCGGGCTTCTGAAGAACCCCGGCCGACCTCCTCCAGCCACCTGCTGGGAGGTGGCCCTCCGGACGGGCTGAGCTCAGCCCGTCCGCTCCGCCGCCCACGGCGCACGCCGCACGGCCCGCAGGGCCCGCCGGCGGCGCAGCCCGGTGAGGCGGTCGAGATAGAGGCCGCCGTCCAGGTGGTCGCACTCGTGCTGGAGGCAGCGGGCGAAGAAGCCGGTGCCGTGGACCCGGACGGACTCGCCCGTGACGGTGAAGCCCTCGACGACCGCCTCGTCGAACCGCTCCGTGCCCGCCTCGAGGCCCGGCACGGAGAGGCATCCCTCGGGGCCGCGGACCGTGATGCCCTCCGCGGCCACCAGACGGGGGTTGACCAGGTGGCCGAGGTGGCGGCGGTCCTCGTCGTCCGGGCAGTCGTAGACGAAGACCCGCAGCGGCACCCCGATCTGGTTGGCGGCGAGTCCCACCCCGCCCGCCGCGTACATCGTGGCGAACATGTCCTCGACGAGCTCCGCCAGCGCGCCGTCGAATTCCGTGACCGCCTCGCAGGGTGCGGCGAGGCCCGGGTCGCCGAGCAGCCGCATGGGCCGCACCTGTCCTGAACTGCCGGGAATCGTGCCTCTTCGCATGGCCCAAGGGTACGTTCAGCTGATGGTGGGTTCGGGCCCACGGCCGGATCTCGATAGGCTGATCCCCGACCGTAGCCTCCTGGCGGCGGTACGGCACGGAGGGGGCGTCCCACCCGGCTGACCAGGTACACAGGCGCGGCGCCGGAAGCAATGGAGGATCTAGGACGATGGCAGGCAACTCGGGGCCGCTGTCGCCGCGGGCCAAGCTGGCCGTGACGGCGGGCAAGGCGGCTGCGGCGGTGTCGCGGGCCGCGGGCCGTGGCAGCGGGTCGGTGATCGGCGGCAAGGTCGCACTCAAGCTCGACCCCGACCTGCTGGCCCGGCTGGCAACCCACCTGGACGTGATCCTGGTGTCGGCCACCAACGGCAAGACGACCACGACACGACTGATCGCCGAGGCGCTGCGGGCCAGCGGGCCGGTGGTGTCGAACGCGCTGGGCGCGAACATGCCCGCGGGCATCACCTCCGCCCTCGCGGGCGGCTCGGACGCGCGCTACGGCGTGATCGAGGTGGACGAGAAGTACCTGGCGGGTGTCGCGCGCGACACCTCGCCCAAGGCCATAGCGCTGCTGAACCTCTCGCGCGACCAGCTGGACCGCGCCGCGGAGACCCGCATGCTGGCCGAGAAGTGGCGCGAGGGCCTGGCCGGCACCAAGGCCGTGGTGATCGCCAACGCGGACGACCCGCTGATCGTATGGGCGGCGTCCTCGTCGCAGAACGTGGTGTGGGTGGCCGCCGGCCAGGAGTGGAAGGACGACGCCTGGTCGTGCCCCTCCTGCGGTGGTGTGATGCAGCGCCCGGGCGACGACTGGTTCTGCGGCGAGTGCGGCTTCCGCCGGCCCACGCCGAGCTGGGCGCTGTCGGGCGACTACGTCCTCGACCCGCACGGCTCCGCGTGGCCGATCCACCTCCAGCTGCCGGGCCGGGCCAACAAGGCCAACGCCACCACCTCGGCCGCCGTGGCCGCGACCTTCGGCGTGCCGCCGCAGGTGGCGCTGGAGCGGATGTACCAGGTGCAGGCCGTGGCCGGCCGCTACGACGTGGTGGAGTTCCTCGGCCGTGAGGTGCGACTGCTGCTGGCGAAGAACCCGGCCGGCTGGCTGGAGACCTTCTCGCTGATCGACGGGCCGCCGGCGCCGGTGATCCTCTCGGTGAACGCCCGCGGCGCGGACGGCACCGACACCTCCTGGCTGTGGGACGTCGACTACACCCGGCTCGCCGGGCACCCGATCATGGTCATCGGCGACCGCAAGCTGGACCTCGCGGTCCGCCTGGAGGTCGCGGGCGTGGACTTCCGGGTCTGCGAGACCGTGGACGAGGCCGTGCAGATGGCCCCGCCCGGCAAGATCGAGGTCATCGCCAACTACACGGCGTTCCAGGACATCCGCCGCCGCGTCGGCAACTGACGACCCACGGACAGCACCGAAGGATTGTGAGCATGAGCCAGAACAGTCTGCGTGTGGTGTGGGTCTACCCCGACCTGCTCAGCACCTACGGGGACCAGGGCAACGTCCTGGTCCTGGAGCGGCGCGCCCACCAGCGCCGCCTGGACGTCCAGCGCGTGGACGTCCGCTCCGACCAGCAGATCCCCACCTCCGGGGACATCTACCTGATCGGCGGCGGTGAGGACCGTCCGCAGCGGCTGGCGGCCGAGCGGCTGCGCCGCGACGGCGGCCTGAACCGGGCCGTGGCCAACGGCGCGATCGTCTTCTCGGTCTGCGCCGGCTACCAGATCCTGGGCCACGAGTTCATCAACGACCTGGGCCAGCGCGAGCAGGGCCTGGGGCTGCTGGACGTCATCAGCACCCGTGGCGAGGGCGAGCGCTGCGTCGGCGACGTGCTCGCCGACATCGACCCCCAGCTCGGCCTGCCGCCGCTGACGGGCTTCGAGAACCACCAGGGCGTCACCCACCTGGGCCCGACGGCCCGCCCGTTCGCCCGGGTCCGGTTCGGCAACGGCAACGGCACGGGCGACGGCACCGAGGGCGCGTTCAACGACACCGTCTTCGGCACCTACATGCACGGCCCGGTCATGGCCCGCAACCCGCACATCGCGGACCTGCTGATCAAGCTGGCGCTGGACGTCAACGCCCTGCCGCCGGTCGACGACCGCTGGTACGAGGCGCTGCGCGCCGAGCGCATCGCGGCGGCGACGCAGCCCGCATAGCGGACGGTCACGATCCCCGTCACCCACTACGGCTAGGGTGGCGGGGATTCCTCCGGACGACGGGGTCCGGTCCGGTCTACGGCCGCATCCGGCCCTGAGCGCGAAGGTTCCCTGTCATGCGCATCGGCGTCCTCACTTCCGGGGGCGACTGCCCCGGCCTCAACGCCGTCATCCGCTCGGTGGTGCACCGCGCGGTCGTCGACCACGGCGACGACGTGATCGGCTTCCACGACGGCTGGCGCGGTCTGCTGGAGTCGGACCACCGCAAGCTCGACCTCGACGCCGTGGCCGGCGTCCTGGCCACCGGCGGTACGATCCTCGGCTCCTCCCGGGTCCGGCCCGAGCAGCTGCGCGACGGCGTGGGGCGGGCCCTGGACAACGTCGCGACGCTCGGCCTGGACGCCGTGATCCCGATCGGCGGCGAGGGCACCCTCAAGGCGGCACGGCTGCTCTCCGACGCGGGGCTGCCGATCGTCGGCGTGCCCAAGACCATCGACAACGACATCGCGGCGACCGACGTGACCTTCGGCTTCGACACCGCGGTGGGTGTCGCCACCGAGGCCCTGGACCGGCTGAAGACCACCGCCGAGTCGCACCAGCGCGTCCTGATCGTCGAGGTCATGGGCCGGCACACCGGCTGGATCGCCCTCCAGGCCGGCACGGCGGCCGGCGCCCACGCGATCGTGGTGCCGGAGCGGCCCTTCCGCATCGACGAACTCACCGCCGTGGTCGGCGCGCGCTTCGCCGCGGGCAAGCGCTTCGCGATCGTGGTGGTCGCTGAGGGCGCCAAGCCGCGCCCCGGCACCATGGACTTCGAGACCGGCGGCACGGACGTCTACGGCCACGAGCGGTTCGCGGGCGTGGCCCGGCAGCTCGCCGTCGAGCTGGAGCGGCGCCTGGGCAAGGAGGCGCGGCCGGTGATCCTGGGGCACGTCCAGCGGGGCGGCACCCCCACCGCGTACGACCGGGTGCTGGCCACGCGCTTCGGCTGGCACGCGGTGGAGGCGGCCCACCAGGGCGCCTTCGGGATGATGACGGCGCTGCGCGGCACGGACATCACCCTGGTCCCGCTGGCCGAGGCCGTCGAGCGGCTGAAGACCGTGCCCGCCGAGCGCTACGCCGAGGTCGACTGCGTGCTGTGATCCCGGCCGCCCCCGCCCGCCGGGGACGACGCCCCCGGCCGTGGAGCGGCCCGGGGGCGGCTCTACTCTGGTCCCGGCGCATTGGTGCGAAATGGGAGAGAGCGGATGGATCACAGCGGGCACGGCATGATGCACATGGACATGCCGCCGTTCACGCTGGAGCGGGGTCTGCAGTTCAGCGGTGAACCGTTCTTCATGATCGGCTGCCTGCTGGGCCTGGGCCTGTACGGCTGGGCCGTGGTGCGGCTGCGGCGGCGCGGGGACGCGTGGCCGTGGGGCCGGGTCGTGGCCTTCGTCCTCGGCGTGCTGAGCATCGCGCTGGTGATGTGCACCAAGCTCAACGACTACGGCATGGTCATGTTCAGCGTCCACATGGTGCAGCACATGGTCATCAGCATGCTCTCCCCCATCCTGATCCTGCTGGGCGCCCCGGTGACGCTGACGCTGCGGGCACTTCCGGCGGCGGGGCGCGGCCGCAAGGGGCCCCGCGAGCTGCTGGTGGCGCTGCTGCACAGCCGCTACATGCGGGTGATCACGCACCCGGGCTTCACGATCCCGATGTTCATCGCGAGCCTCTACGCCCTGTACTTCACGCCGATCTTCGACTTCCTCATGGAGACGAGGACGGGCCACATCGCGATGATGGTCCACTTCCTCGCGGTGGGCCTGGTCTTCTTCTGGCCGATCATGGGCGTGGACCCGGGCCCGCACCGGCCGGGCTATGTGATGCGGATGCTGGAGCTGTTCGCCGGCATGCCGTTCCACGCGTTCTTCGGCATCGCGCTGATGATGGCCTCGGAGCCGATGATCGGCACCTATATGCACCCGCCGGCCTCGCTGGGCATCGACGCGCTGGACGACCAGAAGGCCGGCGGCGGCATCGCGTGGGCGTTCAGCGAGATCCCGTCCGTGCTGGTGCTGCTGGCGCTCGTCTACCAGTGGTACCGATCGGAGCAGCGGCAGGCCAAGCGCAGCGACCGGGCCGCGGACCGGGACGGCGACAAGGAGCTGGCGGCCTACAACGCCTACCTGGCGTCGCTCAGCACGCGGGAACGGTGACCGGAACGCGTTGACCGGGACGGTCGCGCGGTATGGCGGTGCGGACCGCGGCGGGGAGACCATGGTCTCCTGGCCGCGGTCCGCGCGTTTTCGCGCCGGGCCGCTGTTGAGGAGGTGCGGGATGCCCGGATCCGCGAAGACGATGGCGGCCCTGACGGCCGGCGCCCTGGTGCTGGTGACCGCCTACACCGTCACCATCGGCACCGACGGCTGGCTGTGGTTCACCTGGGTGGTGCTGGGGCTGACGGCCATCGGGACGCTGGCGGCGCGCGGGACCTGAGCCCGGGCCGGGCGGCCGTAGCCGGTCAGAAGCGGAAGACGGGGCCTGTCGCGGCCTCCAGGACGCACAGGTTGGGGTAGGTCCGCCGCCAGGTGACCTGCCCGCCCCGCCAGTGGCCGTCGGCGGTCGCGGTGACCGGGTCGTCCTCGTCGGCGCAGGTCCGGTTGGCGCCGGGCGGCACCCCGTCGGGCCGGCCGCCTCCCTGACCCAGGTGGCGGCAGGCCTCGGCGGCGTGCGGATGGTGGCCGCCCGGGCCCGGGCAGGGCAGCTGGACGCCGCGGATCCAGGTGTTCTGGGCCCCGGAGAGGGTGAGGAAGAGCCGTCCCTCGTCCGCCTCGTGGGTGGTGGCCTGGGCCGGGGCCAGGGGCAGGGCGAGCAGCGCGGTCGCGGTCGCCGCCGCGGCCGTGCCGGTACGTACGGACATGGTGGGCCTCCTGGGAACGGTGCGGCCCAGGGCACCGCGCGGGGCCCGCTCCGGCAAGGGGCCGCACCGCCGCCGTCGCCCGTGTGGGGGACCACCGCCACCCGGACAGCGCCGCGCCCCCGGCCCGGGAGATCCGGGACGGGGGCGCGTGGCGCGCTCCCTCTTGCCGGGAACAGGGGGGTCTTCTCTGTCTGAGGAAACGAGGTTGCGGTGGGGGGATAAG
>NZ_JBWKFM010000010.1:57728-110007 GCF_056434285.1 Streptomyces sp. NPDC044063 | reverse complement strand
TTTGAGGGTGGGAAGACCCCCCCCACTCCCGACCCCCCCCCCCCCCCCCCCCCCCCCCCCCCCCCCCCCCCCCCCCGGGCCGTGCTCCCGTGTGCCGGGAGCGGCGGGTCCTACTTGGTCGACGGCACCGGGGTGGCGTGCGGGGCGCACGTCACGTCCTTGCCGTCGGTCTTGCCGGTGAGCAGGTAGCTGTCGACGCGGTCGTTGATGCACGGGTTGGTCAGACCCGTGACACCGTGCGAACCGGCGCCCTTCTCGATGATCAGCTGCGAGCCGCGGAAGCGCTTGTGGAGCTCGACCGCGCCCACGAACGGGGTGGCGGCGTCACGGTCGGACTGCACGATGAGGGTCTTGGGCAGGCCCTTGTGCGTGGCGACCTCGATCGGCGTCCCCTGCGGGGCCTTCCAGGTGGCGCAGGGGAGGTTCATCCAGGCGTTGGCCCAGGTCATGAAGGGGGCCTGACGGTGGATGCGGGTGTTGTCGCGGTCCCACTTGGCCCAGCTGGTGGGCCACTTGGCGTCGGCGCACTCCACCGCGGTGTAGACGGCGTTGCTGTTCTCCGAGGCGATGTTGCCCGCCTTGTCGGCCAGGTTCGGGCCGGCGGCCTCGACGAGCGCCTTGGTGTCGCCCGCGCGGTACTTCTTCCAGGTCTCGGCGACCGGGACCCAGGAGGAGTCGTAGTACGCGGCACCCTGGAAGAAGTTGATCAGCTCGGCCGGGCCGACGACGCCGCCGATCGGCTGCTTCTTGGCGGCGGCGCGGAGCTTCTCCCACTCCTTCTGGACCTTGTCACGGCTGTCGCCGATGTGGAAGACGGAGTCGTACTTGGCGACCCAGCTCTCCCAGTCCTTGAAGCGGCCCTCGAAGGCGACGTCCTGCTCGAGGTTGGCCTTGTACCAGATGTTGTCCTGGGCCGGGTTGACGACGCTGTCGACGACCAGGCGGCGGACGTGGTTCGGGAAGAGCGTGCCGTAGACGGCGCCCAGGTAGGTGCCGTAGGAGACGCCGAGGTAGTTCAGCTTCTTGTCACCGAGGGCGGCACGGACGACGTCGACGTCACGGGCGGTGTTCGCCGTGGTGAGGTACGGCAGGAGGTCGCCGCTGCGCTCGGCGCAGCCGTCGGCGTACTCCTTGGCCAGCTTGCGCTGGGCGCGCTTGTCGGCCTCGCTGCCGGGCACCGGGTCGGCCTTGGGGGCCTTCACGAACGCCTGGGGGTCGATGCAGGAGATCGGGGCCGAGTGGCCGACGCCGCGCGGGTCGAAGCCGACGAAGTCGTAGGCCTTGGCGGTCTTGGCCCACAGCGGGCTCTTGGCGGTGATCCGCTTCGGGAAGCGCATGCCGGAACCGCCCGGGCCGCCCGGGTTGTAGACCAGCGAGCCCTGGCGCTCGGCGGCGGTGCCGGTGGACTTGGCACGGTCCACCGCGATCTTGATCGTGCGGCCGTTGGGCTTGGCGTAGTCGACGGGAACCGTCACGAAGCCGCACTGGATCGGCTTCTCCAGGCCCCAGTCGGCCGGACAGTCCTGCCACTTGACGCCGGACTTGGCCGCCCGCTCTGCGGCTATCTTCACGCCCTTGGCCTCGGCGGCGCCGCCCGGAACGGCCTCCGCCGCCCCGGCGGACGGAGCCGCCAGGAAGCCCGCGACGAGGGCGCCGGCCATGGCCGTGCCGGCAGCCCCGAATATCGCGTGTGGTCTCACGTGGAATCCCCCTGCTTGGTGTGTCGCCGGAAACGGCGAAGATCACGCGGTCTGCAGGGGGGAATCCTTTCGCCTCCCCTGCCACAAAGGACAGCCCTCAGGGGCGTTCTTTACTCATCCGTAAACACGACGAAACATGGAACGCAACATGTCGCGGCGTTCGCCCCAACTCCCCTCAGAACGCCCGGATTACGGCATTCATTTGAGTTAGTACCGAATCCAGCACCCTGCGCAGCTCCAGCGCGTCCGGCGCGAGCGCGCTCACCAGCACCCCCGGACCGGCCAGCGGCGCCAGCACGGCGGCCGACCCCAGGACCCGGGGTGCCACGGGGCTACGCTCGAAGGCGGGGTGCACGACGAGGAGTTGGCCCACGGCCCGGTGGCCGCCGAGCACGGCCCCGCCGTCCCAGCCGCCCGGGGCCCCCGGCCCGTACGCCAGCTCCTGGTCCAGCAGCGAACGGCCCGCCCGCCGCACCGTCAGCCGGGCCGTCAGCCGGCCGGGCGGCTCGCCGGACCGCCCGAGCACCTGCTCCTCTCGCAGCACCAGGCAGGCGGTGGAGGCGAGCTCGACACGGGTCCGCTGGCGCAGGTCGCTGCCCCGGGCCGAGATCAGCGGCTCGGGCAGCCAGCGCAGCACGGCGCCCTCGCCGCCGGTCAGCACGGTGTCGTACGTCGCCGGGGCGCCCGTACGGCCGGGCAGGGCGATCGTGGCCGCCGTGGTGGTGAAGCACAGCGCGGCCCCCTGCCGGACGTCCGCGCTCAGGGCGAGCCGGTCCCCGCCGAGCGGCGCGCTCATCGCGCCCACGAGCGCCACCCGGGCCACGGGCCCGTCCGGGCGCAACCGCCGCAGCGCGAAGGGGCCCGCGCCCTCCAGCACGGGCAGGGCGGTGCCGCCCCTGCCGTCGGGCACGGCGACGAGGCGGGCGGCGGCCCGCACCCCGGCGACCGGCGCCGCATCGGTGATCGTCACGCCGCCACCCAGGCGGCGAGCCGTTCGCGCACCCAGGCGCGCACCGGTGCGACGCCGTCCTCGGCGGTCAGCGCCGTGAAGACCACGGGCAGCTCGCCCCGCTGGGCCCGGGCGTCCCGGGCCATGCCGGCCAGGTCGGCGCCGACGTAGGGGGCGAGGTCGGTCTTGTTGACGACCAGGAGGTCGGCGGTGGTGACGCCGGGCCCGCCCTTGCGCGGGATGTCGTCTCCCCCGGCGACGTCGATGACGAAGATCTGCGCGTCGACGAGGCCCCTGGAGAAGGTGGCGGTGAGATTGTCCCCGCCGGACTCGACGAGGACGAGGTCCAGCGGACCCACCGCGTCCTCCAGGTCCTCGACGGCCTCGAGGTTGGCGGAGATGTCGTCCCGGATGGCGGTGTGCGGGCAGGCACCGGTCTCGACGGCGGTGATGCGCTCGGGCGGCAGCACGGCCTCGCGCAGCAGGAACTCGGCGTCCTCGCGCGTATAGATGTCGTTGGTGACGACGGCGAGCGACAACTCGTCCCGCAGCGACCGGCACAACGCGGCCACCGTAGCCGTCTTCCCGGACCCGACGGGCCCACCGAGGCCGATACGGAGGGCACGGCGGGATCCGTCGGGGCGGGTGGGGGTGGCGGGGGTGTAGGTGTGGCGGTGGGGGTAGGTGGTGGGGTGGTCCAAGTGCACGGTTCCTCCGAGAAGTCAGCCTCTCCGGCGTTTGAGGAGCGGGGGTTCGGGGGCGGAGCCCCCGGAAGGCAACGGCTAGGTGGCGAACAGCCGCACCGGCCACGCCGCATGCAGCTCCGCCGTGATGTCGAGCAGCGGCGCCGCCGGCGCCGGCAGGGAGTCAGGCCCCTGGACAAGCGCCCGCCCCGCCGCCTCCGCCGCGCGCGCGGCGACGTCGTCCACCTCCGGCCCCAGCCGCACCAGCACCGCCGTCGCCTCGAACGGGTCGAGCCCGAGCAGCCGCACCACCGCCGTCGCCGGTCCGCTCACCGCCTCGTACGCGGCGGCGTACGCGGCGGCGAGCGGGTCGAGCCCGGCGGTCCGTGCGACCAGGCCGAGGACGACGGGCTGGTGGGCGCCGCGCGGCAGGGCCGCCGTGAGGGCGTCGAGTTCGGGTGAGGGCCAGACGGCCCGCGCGGCGCGGGTCAGCTGGCGGCCGAGCCGGCGCGCGGCGGCGCGGAGGGCGGGTGAGGGGGTGCGGGCGTCGGCGGCGGCGTCGAGGTCGAGCGGGTCGGCCCCGGCGGCCGCGGCGGCGGCGAGTCCCGCCGCGGTCAGCCCGGCGGTGTGGAGCCGTCCCCGGCAGAACGTCTCCAGTGAGGCGCCGTCCGTGATCCGCCCGGCGCGGACGGCCGCCTCGGCGCCGCCGGAGTGGGCGTGGCCCCCGGCGGGGAAGCGGCCGTCGGCCAGGACGAGGAGGGCGGCGGACAGGGTGTTCATCGTCGGCCGTCAGAAGAGGAAGTACCGCTGGGCCATGGGGAGTTCCACGGCGGGGCGCGGTTCCACCGGTTCGCCCTCGATGGTGACCGTGAAGGTGTCCGGGTCGACCTCCACCCGGGGGCGGGCGTCGTTCTGGCGCATGTCCGCCTTGGTGACGCGGCGGGTGTCGCGGATGGGGACGAAGCGCTTGCCCAGGCCGAGTCGTTCGGGCAGGCCGTCGTCCAGCGCCCACCCGGTGACGAAGTTGAGGGAGTTGGCGGCGGGGGCGCGGCCGCGGGCGCCGAACATGGGGCGGGGCAGGACGGGCTGGGGGGTGGGGATGGAGGCGTTGGCGTCGCCCATCTGCGCGTAGGCGATCTGGCCGCCCTTGAGGACGAGCTGTGGCCGTACCCCGAAGAAGGCGGGGTCCCACAGGACGAGGTCGGCGAGCTTGCCGGTCTCGACGGAGCCGATCTCGTGGTCGAGGCCCTGGGCGACGGCGGGGTTGATGGTGTATTTGGCGACGTAGCGGCGGGCGCGGGCGTTGTCGGCCGGGCCGTCGCCCGGCAGGGCGCCCCGGCGGCGCTTCATCACGTGGGCGGTCTGCCAGGTGCGCAGGACGACCTCGCCGACGCGGCCCATGGCCTGGGAGTCGGAGGAGATGATCGAGATCGCGCCGAGGTCGTGGAGGACGTCCTCGGCCGCGATGGTCGAGGGGCGGATGCGGGACTCGGCGAAGGCGAGGTCCTCGGGCACGGCCGGGTTGAGGTGGTGGCAGACCATCAGCATGTCGAGGTGTTCCTCGACGGTGTTGACGGTGTGGGGGCGGGTGGGGTTGGTGGAGCTGGGGAGGATGTTGGCCTCGGAGACGACGGTGATGATGTCGGGCGCGTGCCCGCCGCCGGCCCCCTCGGTGTGGTAGGCGTGGATCGAGCGCCCGGCTATCGCGGCGAGGGTGTCGCCGACGAAGCCGGCCTCGTTGAGGGTGTCGGTGTGGAGGGCGAGCTGGGCACCGCTCTCCTCGCAGACGGTCAGGCAGGCGTCGATGGCGGCCGGGGTGGCCCCCCAGTCCTCGTGGATCTTGAAGCCGACGGCGCCGGCCCGCAGCTGGGCGCGCAGCGCGTCGTGGGCGACGGTGTTGCCCTTGCCGAGGAGCCCGATGTTGAGGGGGACGTCCTCCATCGCCTCGAACATCCGGGCGAGGTGCCAGGAGCCGGGGGTGATGGTGGTGGCCTTGCTGCCCTCGGCGGGGCCCGTACCGCCGCCCAGCAGGGTGGTGATGCCGGAGGCGAGGGCCTCGTCGGCCAGTTGCGGACAGATGAAGTGGACGTGGGCGTCGATGGCGCCGGCGGTGAGGATCTTCCCGTTGCCGGCGATGATCTCGGTCTCGGGCCCGATGACCAGGTCGGGGTGGACGCCGTCCATGGTGTCGGGGTTTCCGGCCTTGCCGATGCCGGTGATCCGACCGTCGCGCACGCCGATGTCCGCCTTGACGACGCCCCAGTGGTCGAGGACGACCGCGCCCGTGATCACGGTGTCGGGGGCGCCCTCGGCGCGCGTGACGCGGGACTGGCCCATCGACTCGCGGATCACCTTGCCGCCGCCGAAGACCGCCTCGTCCCCGGCCCGGCCGGGGCCGCCGCAGCGGTCCTCCTCGATCTCGACGAGAAGGTCGGTGTCGGCGAGCCGGACCCGGTCGCCGGCGGTCGGACCGTAGAGGTCCGCGTAGGCGGCGCGGGAGAGTTCAGACATCGAGGGGTCCCCCGCACTCGCCGCGCAGGCCCGCCACGATCCGCTTGCCGGCGAGGGGGACGAGGCCGACCTCCACGGGGATGCCGGGCTCGAAGCGCACGGCCGTCCCGGCCGGGATGTCCAGCCGCATGCCGTGCGCGGCGGCGCGGTCGAAGTCCAGTCCGGGGTTGGCCTCGGCGAAGTGGTAGTGCGAGCCGACCTGCACCGGCCGGTCGGCGGCGTTGAGGACGGTCAGCCGGGTGCGGCGCAGCCCCTCGTTGAGCCGTACGGGCCCGTCGGCGTACAGGATCTCTCCGGGAATCATCCTTCTCCCCCCGTCACGCGATGGGTTCGTGGACGGTGACGAGCTTGGTCCCGTCCGGGAAGGTGGCCTCGACCTGGACGTCGCGGATCATCTCCGGGATGCCGTCCATGACCTCGTCGCGGGTGAGCACCGACCGGCCGGACACCATCAGTTCGGCCACGGTGCGGCCGTCCCGGGCGCCCTCCAGGACGTGCGCCGTGATGAGGGCCACCGCTTCGGGGTGGTTCAGGCGCAGCCCGCGGGCCCGGCGCCGTTCGGCGACGTCGGCGGCCACGTGGAGGAGCAGCCGTTCCTGCTCGTGCGGGGTCAGTTGCATGCGTCCCACCTCAACACAGTGTTGACCTGGGGTACTTCTCCCCATGGCCGCTGACCGCAGATTAGGACGCAAGCTTTTCCAACGCGTTAACCGTGCTGACCGGCTCTTTGCGTTGTCATGGCCGTGACCCCCGTCCGGCCGGGCCGGACGGGGGCACACCGGTCACGCCGGTCGTCATCGATCACGCCGGGCACACCGGTCACGCCGGGGCGATGCCGCCGCCGGGGGCGCGGTGCTCGGCGGCGATGCCGAAGCGATGGGGCGCGTCGGGGGCGTGCGGCGTCGTGCCGAGCACCGTCGCGGAGACCGTGCCGATCACATGCTCCTCGCCGGCCGCCGCGTCGTCCCCCGTCTCCTCCTCCGCCGCCAGGCTCTCCTCCAGCCGCCGCAGGTCCTCGGCGGACACCAGGGCGACCAGCGGTTTGCCGTGGCGGGTGACGACGACCCGCTCGCCGCCGTAGACGACGCGGTTGATCAGGTCCGCCAGCTCGGCTCGGGCTTGCGTCACGGGAATCTCGTAGGCCATCCCCCCAGCCTATGCAATGTCCACCTGGTCCGCCGTGGTCCGTGGCAACGACGAATGTCCAGGTCAGAGGTTCTCGCCGCTCCCTTGCGCTCTCGTCTGTGAGAAATGTGTGAGACGAGGTGAGACGGAGAGCTATCTGGTCGCACTGAATCCTGGCAGGTCTCCGGTGCGGCGGAACGCCCCGCTCCACCGGCCCCGCACGGAGCTCCGGCCGACCGGGTGACTGACCCGTCGGGGTGCCTTTAACGAGCGGCGAACCAAGTGACAAGTAGCTGAGCGTGATGCTCTGGTGTCAGATGGTGGTGGGGGCGATGGGCGGGCTACTGTGCTGCCTGCGGCAGCACGCGCCTGCCAGACTCCCGACCGTCGAGCACCCACGCCAGCGGTTCGCGGACAAGGGTCACCGACTCGCGCGCCTTCTCATCTGATCATGACGACCTTGCTCTGGCACGGGCGTGGGCGTGTCGCGCGAGGGAACCGTCGTGAGAGACAAGAAGCGCAAGCAGGAGATCCGGGCGGCTGTGGAGCTGACGGGACATCGTTATACCCAGGCCGCGCGCGAGCTGGCGGTCGCCCAGGGCCGGGTCGGCAGCACATTCCTGTTGCAGGAGCTGCTTGCTGAGTGCATCACCAGCTCATCGGTGCCCGCTGGCTGGTGGGACGGCGAATACGACCTGCCGACGGAAAGGTTCGAGTCTCGGCTGCTGGGGTGTGCGGTGCCGTTCGGCACAGTCCTGGAACTGGCCGGCGCCCTCGCGCAGGAAGGCCGAGGGACGTCTCTGACGCTGGAGTCTGTGAGCCCTCCGCATGAAGTGGTGGTCGCCTGCACTGGGCATCGCCGGTTCGAGCTGACGCTTACGCAGGGCCGGATCGAGGAGCTGTGCCGCACTGCCCGCTGCAAGCTGCCGATGGTCAACGGGGCCATCGTGCGTTGTGCGCGGCACCTGGCGGAATCGGATCCCGTCGAGCTGGTCGACCAGGCCAGGTGCTGGGGCTACGCCCTCTTCGAGGACCTCGACCGTGACGACCCGGTGAGCTTCAAGCCGGGACCGGAGGCCGACCTCCTCGTCAAGGCGGCCGTGGCTACCGGTGCAGTCGAGCAGGTGATCAGGTCCTTCGCGTACGCGTGCTTCGAGGACCCTGACCTGATCGACGAGGTATACGACGATGAGGCAGCCCTGGCCATGCGGCACGCACTGGCCCGTGAGGAGCTGCGGCTGCACCGTGTTGCCGCGGCGGAGACCCGCCGTATCCGGCAGAAGGCCGGGGTCTGCACTGGCTGCGGAGGTGACTTCCCGTTCGCCTACGTCGAGGTTCCCTTTCCAGCACAGTTCTGCTCTCGTGCCTGCGCGCCGGGGCCGTCGATGACGGCCCCGGAGTCCTACCTCTGACCCCAGCCGCAAGGTAGCGCGCTGCTTGTCCACGGTTGGTCAGGTCGCCCGTTGCCCCGGGGGCGCCGGTTCGTTGAGCCGGCCGGCGCCGGGTTCTCGGTCACCGTGGTCGGACGCAACGCCGACCCCGGTGCCCGGGCGGTCGACCGAATCAACGCAACGAACCCGGCGCCCGGGCGCAGCCGAGATCCGGAAGGCTGCCCGCGTGACCCACAGCATCCCCTCCATCCCGCAGGCGATGCTGCCTGCCCCGCCGGCGGGAGCCGGCCGGTGAGTGACTCCGTACTCCTGCTACACCGCCCTCGTCCCGCTCGCCGTCGCCGAGGAACACGGACCATGACCCCCGCCCTCGTGCGCGGGGGCTGAGGCGGCGGGTCGTTGTCGTTCGGTATCCGAAGGTCAGCTCACCAGGGGACGACCCCGTTGTCGTCGAACTGCCGGCCGGTCGGGCCGTCGTCCGGGAGGGTCGCAAGACGGATGGCGATCGCCGCGCCCTGCTCGGGGGTGTGGGTCCCGTTGAATCCGTTGAGGTCGGTGGCCACGTAGCCGGGGCAGGCGTTGTTGATCAGGATGCCGGTGCCGCTCAGCTCCTTGGCGTACTGGATGGTGAGGGCGTTGAGGTAGGTCTTGGTCGGCGCGTAGCCCCCGCTGATCCCTCCGAGGTCGACGCCGGGCGTGGTCTGCAGGGTCAGGGAGCCGACGTGGCTGGACTGGTTGACGATCCGCGGGTGCTCGGAGCGGTGCAGCAACGGGAGCATCGCGTTGGTGACCCTGATGACGCCGATGACGTTGGTCTCCACCAGCCGCCGCACGGTCTCCAGGTCGACGGTCGTGGGTTCGTCCGGCCAGCCGCCGGCCACGCCGGCGTTGTTGACCAGTACGTCGAGGCGTCCCGCCCGCTCCTCGATCAGTTGGACCGCGGCGCTCACGCTCCCGTCGTCGGTGACGTCCAGGGGTACGCCGAACGCATCGGCACCAGCGGCGCGCAGCTTCGCCACGGCGTCCTCCCTGCGCTGCCCGTCCCGGGCGCCGACACCGACGCTCCAGCCCCGCGCGCCAAGACCGGCCGCGATCGCATATCCGATCCCCTTGTTCGCGCCAGTGACCAGCGCGACCATGCTCTCGCTCGTGTTCTCGCTCATGACAGCGAGCATGCCCGCGCCGCCGCCGGGCACCAACTCCCTCTCGGTAGTGCGGCGATACCCGAACGGTATTGATCTGCCGGCTGCCGTCACTAGCCTGGGCTCATGGAGATACGCGAGCTGAGGTACTTCGTCGCCGTCGCCGAGGAACTGCACTTCGGCAAGGCCGCCCAGCGCCTCGGGATAGCTCAGCCGCCGCTGTCCCGCACGATTTCCCGGCTTGAGCGGCGGCTCGGCATCGCGCTGCTGGAACGCACCAGCCGCAAGGTCACGCTCACCGAGGCCGGGGCCGTACTGCTGGACGAAGCGCGCGCGATCCTCAGCGCGGTGACCGCGGCTGAGCGGCGTACCCAACGGGCCGCAACTACACATCCCAGCCTCGTCCTCGCCGTCAAATCCGGCACCGCAGGCGAGCTGCTGACGAAACTGCTCGACGCCTACGCCGCCGAACCCGGCGCAGCCACCGTTGATCTGCTGCTCTGCGAGGCACACCAGCACCAGCAGCTGCTGCAGGACGGGCAGGCCGACGTGGCCCTACTGCACCTGCCCTTCGACTCAGCAGCCGGGCTCGACACCGAAACCCTGCACACCGAGGGACAGGTCGCGATCCTGCCGGCCTCACACCCGCTCGCCGGCCGCTCCCAGGTCCGGATGGCCGACGTCGCCTCACTGCCAACGCTCCCGATAGCCCGCTGGCCCGGTCCCGGCGGCAGCTACCCGGAAGGGCCGGGCCCAGAGGTACGGAACCTGACACAGGTCTTCCAGCTGATCGCGCTCGGCCGTACCACCGTGGTCCTTCCCGAGTCGGCCGGCGGCGACCTGCGCCAGGACCTCGCCGCCGTGCCGGTCCTGGACGCTCCGCCCGTGACGACGGTCATCGCCTGGCCGCCGCACAGCCGCCTTCGCACAGTCGCTGACCTGATCCGCGTGGCCACACGTCTTTGAACTCCGATGAGCGGGGCGGCCACCCGACGACAGCCCCGTTCAAGCAACTGGCAACCCAACGCTCCGGGACAGCTGCCCAACCCGGAAGATTTCTTGGACGGCGGTTCGTGATGAGTGGGGTAGGGCTGGACGAGATCGACCGGGGGCTGCTGCAGGCGCTCCAGATCGACGGGCGGGTGGCATTCAGCGCCGTCGCGGAGATCCTCGGAGTGTCGGACCAGACGGTCGCCCGCCGCTACCGCGCGCTGCGCGCGGGCGGTGCGGTGCACGTACGGGGCACGACGTGGCCCGAAGCGGTCGGCCAAGAGGTGTGGTTGGTGCGCGTGCAGTGTGCTCCGGAGGCGGCCGGAGCGCTGTCGCGCTCTCTGGCCCGACGACCGGATACCTCCTGGGTGCTGGAGATGTCCGGAGGCGCCGAGATCCTGAGCATGCTGCGGATCGGCCCGGCCTCCACGGCCCTCGCCCAGCTACCGCGCACACCCCGGCTGACGGGCATCAGTGCCCACTGCGTCCTGTACACGTTCTGCGGGGGCACCGTCAGCCCGCTGGTCAAGCACGGCCCGCTCACCACCGCGCAGTGCGCCGTGCTGCGGCCGCCCGCCACGGCCCCGGACCGCGACCGCGCGGTGTTGTCGGACCAGGATCAGGCGCTGCTGGACGCGCTGGCCGAGGACGGCCGCGCCGGCTACCGGGCCCTGGCAGCCGTCACGGGCTGGTCGCAGACCTCGGTGCGACGTCGGCTCGCCGAACTGCGCCGTACCTCGGTGGTGTACTTCGACATCGACTTCGATGCCGCGATGCTTGGTCTGCGGTCGCTGGCCTCGTTGTGGCTGACGGTGGAACCGGGCGCGCTGTCCGCTGCCGGGGAGGCACTGGCCGCCCATCCGGAAGTGAGTTTCGCCGCCGCGACGACCGGCCCGGCCAACCTGTACGCCAGTGTGCAGTGCCGCGACACCAAGGCGCTCTACGCCTACCTGACCGGCCCGGTGGCACAGCTCCCGGGCATCCGGTCGGTGGAGACCGCACCGGCGACACGCACCGTCAAGCAGGTCGGCCGCCCGCAGGAGGGCGGTCCCGCCCGGCGCCCGCCACGGCAGCGGCCCTGAGTCGGCCGATCGCCTGAAACAGCCTGCCGTGAACCTCCGACACCCTGCTCGTCGGTGTGTCAGACCTCGTGTCCCCTGCCCCGCCCTGCCTCCGTGACGAACCGTTCCATGAAGAGGGATCGCCGAGGTAAGCCCAAAAGGGGCCACGGGATGATCTTGGAGCCCTGAGCGTCCGGCCCGTCACCCGTTCGCCTCGGCTTCGTTGATGTGATGTTGGGCTTGTCGTCTGGGGCCGGGGCGGGATTGTGACCTCGATCGAGCGGACCGCGTACCCGCGGTTCAAGCGGCTGATCACCGCGCGTGAGTTGCATCTGTTCTTCTCGCCGACACGCGATGAGGTCGCGTGGGCGTCGGAGGCCACGGACTGCGACGGGCATCTGCTGGCCCTGCTGCTGATGCTGAAGTCCTACCAGCGGATGGGGTGTTTCCCGAGGCTGGAGGACGTCCCGGAGATGGTGGTGGACTTCGTTCGGCGGGCGGTGGAGCTGCCGGAGGGCACGCTGCCGCTGTACCGGGCGGTGAAGACCGCGAAGAACCACCGGGGGCCTGGTACGGCAGCGGGTCGGTGTGGTCTACGACCAGGCCGAGGCGCGGAGGATCGCCGAGGCGTCGATCCGGCAGGAGGCCGCCGCGAAGAACCGCCCGGCGGATCTGATCAACATCGCGCTGGAGAAGGTTGTGGGGGCCGGACTGGAGCTGCCGGCGTTCTCCACCCTGGACGCGATGGCTTCGACCGTCCGCAAGAAGGTGAACGCGTCGATCTGCGCGGGCATCCACGACCGCATGAGCGCGCTGGAGCGGGCGGGGCTGCTGCGGTTGCTGGAGGAGCGCCACGAGGACGGCACCACGCAGTACAACCGGCTGAAGAAGTTCGCACAGAGCCCGACCTGGTCACACTTCAAGCGGCTGATCGCGCAGCTGGAATGGCTGGATGCCCTGGGTGACACCGGGGCGTGGACGGACGGGGTCGCACCGCGGAAGGTTACGGACTTCGCTGGGAGGCGGACGCGGCGGACGCGGCCGAGCTGAAGGCGTACGTGTCGGGTGAAGCGGGTCGCGCTGGTGGCGTGCCTGGCGCACAAGGCCCGGATGCGGGTGCGGGATGAGCTGGCGCTGATGTTCTGCAAGCGGGTCGGGGCGAAGACGAGGAAGGCGAAGGAGGAGCTGGAGGCGCTCCGGCTCGCCGAGCGGGAGATGACCGAGGCGCTGATCGGCAACTACCGCACGGTGCTCAAGCACCTGGACGAGGCGGCCCGGCGCAGGAGGCGCTGGCGAAGGCCGTCGCGATGACCGCCGAAGCGGCGGGGGCCTTCAGGGCCTGGACGAACAGGCGCTGGCGGAGAAGGTCGCCCGGCGGCTGGAGGGGAAGGTCTCCCCAGCGGTGCCACGGTGACCAGGGCCGTGGAGGGGTTCGGCGGCTTTGCCCAGCAGTACGAGCAGATCGAGATAGGTCTCCGCCCACCACGGCAACTTCTGGGAAGTGCTGCTGTACGGGCAGATCGGCCGGGACCGGGCGCTGATGTTCGACCTGGCCGGGAAGCTGGAGTTCGCCGCGACGTCGGAGGACCGGACGGTACTGGACGCGCTCGCGCACGCCCGCCGGCCAGGCGGCTCGCGGCGAGTACATCAGCGCCGTCGGTGAGGACGGCCGGGTTGTCGACATCTCCTTCGCCACGCAGAACTGGCAGAAGGCGGTGGCCGACCGGACACGGCCGGGGCAGTTCGTGCGCCGGCACTTCGAGGCGATGGTGTTCACCTACCTCGCCGAGGAACTGCGCACCGGGGACGTGGCGGTGGCCGGCTCCGAGGAGTACGGCGACTGGTCCAAGCAGCTGCTCGCATGGGAGGCCGTCGAGGAGAAGCTGCCCGCCTACCTGGTCGAGATCGGGCTGGCCGAGACCGAGGACGAGGCCGCCGCCTTCGACGCCGCGTCCTTCCGCCGTCAGCTGGAGGACCGGCTGCGGGCCGTCGCCGCGGCGGCCGACGCCGGATACCCGGACAACGAGAGCCTGGTCATCGACCCCGCCACCGGCATCCTCCCCTCGCTCAGGCAGCACCGATCCGAGGGGCAACGCCCCTCGGCAAAGCGGCTGGAGCAGGAGATCAAGGCGCGGATGCCGGAGCGCACGCTGATCGGGATCTGCGCGCGAACCGCGTACTGGGTGGAGTGGTGGCGCCGCTTCGGCCCGCCATCAGGCAACGACCCGAAACTTGCCGACCCGTTCGGCCGGTACGTGCTGACCACCTTCGTGAAGGGCACCAACATGGGCCCGTACGAGGCCGCCCGCCACATCCCCGGCGTGAGCGGGCACGAGCTGGCGTACGTGGCGAACCGGCACTTCTCCCTCGTGCTGCTGAACGAGGCGATTGCCGACCTGGTCAACGCGCACGCGCGCCCGGACATCTCGCAGGCGTGGGGCGACGGGACCGCCGTGGCCGCCGAAGGCACGCACATGGACACCTACCTCGACAACCTGCTCGTCGAGACGTCCGTCCGGTACGGGAAGCCGGGCGGCAACGCGTACCACCACATCTCAGACACCTATATTGCGCTTTTCACTCATTTCATTCCGTGTGGGGTATGGGAGGCCGTCTACATCATCGAGGGCCTGCTCAAGAACGCCTCCGAGGTCAAGCCCACCACCGTGCACGCGGATACGCAGGGCCAGTCGCTGCCTGTCTTCACCCGCGCCCACCTGCTGGGCTTCGACCTGATGCCCAGGATCAGGAACTGGAAGGGCCTGACCTTCCACCGACCGTCCAAGCAGACCGAGTACGTGCACATCCATGCGCTTTCGGCGAGGCCGGGAAGAACGTCATCGACTGGGACCTGATCGAGTCCCAGTTCCGGCATCTGATGCGGGTGGCCGTTTCCGTCCGTGAGGGCGTCATCTCCTCGTCCACTTTGCTGAAGCGGCTGCGCTCCGGGTCGCACAAGAACGCCACGTACACCGCGTTCCGCGAGGTGGCCGGTGTGATCCGTACCGTGCAATTGCTCCGGTACCTGACGGACGCGCCGCTTCGCCGGTGGGTGACGGCGGCGACGAACAAGGTCGAGTCGTTCAACCGATTCTCCCAGTGGGTCGGCTTCGGCAACCGCGGCGTGATCGCCGACAACGACCCCGTCGAGCAGGAGAAGGCGATGAAGTTCAAGGCGCTGCTCACGAACGCCGTGATTTTCCACAACGCCCTGGACATCGCCGAGATCGTCCGCCAGCTCCTGGACGAGGGATGGGAGATCGACCCCGAGGACCTGGCCTACGTCTCGCCGTACCTGACCGAGCACATCAAGCGGTTCCGCGAGTACAGCACGCACGAACTCGGCATCGAGCCCGAGGCGTACGACCCGAAACTCGACGTCGACTTCACCCCGCTGCGCGAACCGGACCATACCGCCGTCGGCTTCGGTCAGGGCGCCTGAATGACGAAGGACTCCGCTATGTCCGGCGCCGCACGCACGGGCCGCCGCCTCTACTACGCCGAGCGGGACCACGTCGACGAAGGCGGCGTGGGCCACGAGGTCCTGCACCTGTACGCCGTCGGCCACACCACCACCGGCACACCGATGGATGAGTGGGACTGGCCCGAGGGGATCGCCCTGTGGCACCTGGTGTTCGACGAGCACGGCCGCGCCGTCGTCGACCCGGCCCCGTTCGATCAGCAGTGGACCGGCCCACCGTCCCCGGTGATCATGCTCGGGGAGGGGCAGCCCCCGCCGGTAGCCGGTGTGATGAGGCAGGGAGATCTCCACGTCGCATGTGAAAGCGGATGTGCAGCCCCGGGCGCTGAGTTCCGCAAGGCCCTCACCGAGTTCCGCGCGGAGCGCCACCGGCACCACGCCGCCCCTGCCCGGTTCAAAGAGGCGCAGGAGCGCAGGTGGCTGGGATCCTGGCCGAGATTGACCAGCTCGACGCCAGGATCGGAGACCTCCTCGCCGAGGACTTGCGCAGGAACCTTGGCGAGGACGCATAGAACCTGTCTTTCAACTTAAGGACGCATACCTACTGTCGCAATAGGCCAGATATGTCGAAAAGACTAAAGATCGGTAGGGATAGCCAGGAAAGCAGCGGTATGGACTCCCGGTTTCGGCGCCCGGCGGATCCGGGGGAGCATCAGGCCAGGATGTGACTTACTTCACGCGGCTGACGAGAAACCTCCTAGGTTTTTTTCTCCTCATACGGTCCGCAAGGGCAAGAGGAAGCAAAGGAGAGGGCTGTGCGGAAGATATACAAGAGGGTGGCAACTGTGACTGCGATAGTTGCTGCATCGGGTGCATTGACCGGCGTAGACTCAATGAATGCCTATGCGGCAGATTCCAATTGTACCGCGTCACTAATTCAGATCCAGCGGACTTTCGGGGACTACGACAATGCCGCCCATGGAGGCGGAAGGGACGGTTTCATCTCACGCAACGACCTGATTGCGGTTGCCAACGGACGTCCAGCAAACGGCACTCATCCGAGCCCTGCTTTACGGAATGCTGCGGCCTACTTGGTAAACCACCCAAATCGGCTCGATGAGCTCGACACTGCGGCGCAGGGTGGGAGGGCCGACGGCCGCATCTCGATGAACGACATCTCCGCCGCTATCACCGCTGCTGGCCGAAACCAGGGCACCTGCAGGTCGTAGGGCCGAGGGAGCCGCGGCAAGGAACCCGGGGCTCCCTTATACGCAATTCATGGTTCCCGGCTCATCTTCTGGCGAAGCAGCCTTGCCGCTGCTATTTCTTTGCCGCATGGAGGAGCGGGCAGGTCTGGTCCAAGCGTAAGGGTCTGTGATCACGCTGCCTGAGCTGTTTTTGTCGGCCGTGGTGTCGCTGCGGTCGGATAGGCGGCCTGACGGGTGAGGCGCCTGGTCATGAGCGTGATGGTGGCGAGGGTGAGCATCGCTTCGGAGTGTTCGGGCCGGGTTTCGTAGGGGTGGGGCCGGAATACGAGCGAAACGTGCCACGGCCTTGCTCCCGCGCTGGTAGAGGTCGGCGCTGGTCGCCTACGGAACTCGAACCCCACCGCGCCGCGCATCCGGTCGGCGCGGTCCTCGACCGCCTGGGCGACGACCGCTCCTGACCCGGACGATCAGCACAGGACGTGGCGCCCGTAGCACACCAGGGGCTCGGCGAGCCGGCGGTGGCAGACATCGCAGACCGGTTCCCCGTTCGCCGGCCGGGGAACTGGCCGTACGGGTGGCAGCGGGGTGGACACCCAGGGGCGCCTCGTCTGCCGGGGAGCGGCTTCGCGCCGCCAGCGCTGAGCCTGTTCGTGAGCACGCTGGGCCTGGTCGGCGGCCCGCCGTACGCGGGCTGCCTGTTCGGCCAGGCGCTCGGTCATCACGGGCGGGAACGTCACACCGTCGGCGTCCAGGCCCAGTTCGGCGAGGGGGAAACGGGTGTCCGGGCGCATGAACCACACGTCCCGCACACCTGCGGCGGCGTAGTCCCGGTGCCGGGCCTGCCACCGCTCGTCGGTGATCAGCTCGGGCTGGGCTTCCAGCGCCAGGCGGGCGCCGTCGTCGAGGACGACATGCACGTCCGCGCGCCGGTCGCGGTCCGGAGCCGCACCCAGGTGACGTTGGGCAGGACGGCGGCCCAGCGTGCGAGCCGGTGCTTGGCATTGACGTGCCAGACCGTCTCGCCGCTGCGCCCCCGCGGCGGTGCGGTGCCAGCCGGGTGCGCAAAGTGCGGCCGGACCAGGCCGCCGATCCGGCCGCGGGCCAGCAGCGGCACCTTGGTGCCCACGGACGCGTCGATGCCGTGCCAGCAGTAGAAGCACACCACCGTCTCCCGCCGCCCGTAGCCCAGCGCCCGCCACTGCTCCAGGGGCCGGTCACCGATGTGCACCTCACGCTGCGTCTCCAGGTCGAACCCCACTAGGAGCAGATCGCCCAAAACCGGGCAACTCCTCTCACTTCACCTGAATCGTGTGCGCAGAGCATCGCAACAGGCACTGACAGTGGCCTCCCCGCAGGCCGCACAAAGGAACCGGATTCGAGCTGACATCCGAAGGGGGTTCCAGCCTGTCTGCAAACGATGGCACCCTCAAGTGAACAACGCACCACTCACGGATGATCATGTGATCGTGGAGGCACAGGTGCGTGACTACGGGTTTCGCCAGCTCAGCAGGACGAGATTTGGAGACGCTGGCGCGAAGGGCAGTCGTTCAGCTTGATCGGGCGGGCGCTCGGGGCGCCGATGCATCACGTCCGCCAGTTCCTGTACCAGAGCGGCGGCGTCCGCCTCACCCCGCAGCAGCGAGCAGCGCGGCACCTGACCAGCGGCGAGCGCGAAGAGATATCCCGTGGCATCGCCGCTGGAGAGTCCGCCCGGCAGTTGGCCAGGCGGCTGGGCAGGTCGCCTTCGACCGTCTCCCGCGAGATCGCCCGCAACGGCGGTCGGGACCGCTACCGTGCCGCGTCTGCCGATGCGGTCGCCTACGCGCGTGGGCGCCGGCCCAAGCAGGCCAAGCTCGCCCAACGGCCCACTCTGCGCGCGCTGGTGGAGGCCAAGCTGGCTCTGTGCTGGTCTCCCGAGCAGATCGCAGGATGGCTGCGACGCCAGTTCCCCGGTGACGCCTCCATGCAGATCTCACATGAAGCGATCTACCTCTCGCTCTATGACCCGCGCCGACGGCAGGCGATCGACCGCAGCCTCACCCAGCGGCTGCGGTCAGCCAGGCCCATGCGCCGCCCGAAGATCGCCCGCCGCCCCACTGGGCGAGGCATCATCCGCGGAATGGTGTCCATCACTGCCCGCCCCGCCGAAGTCGAGGACCGCTAGGTCCCGGGTCATTGGGAGGGCGACCTCGTGATGGGCACCCGGCCCTCGGCGGTCGCCACGCTCGTCGAGCGCACCAGCCGCTATACGGCCATCGTTGCGCTGCCGGACGGCATCAAGGCCGAACAGGTCACTCCGCACCTCACCAGGAGCCTCCTCGGTATCCCGCCTCAACTGCGGCGGACGCTCACCTGGGACCGGGGCCGGGAGATGGCTGAGCACCAGGCCATCACGGCCGAGACCGGGATGCCGGTCTACCTCTGCAAGCCGCGAAGCCCATGGCAGCGCGGGACCAACGAGAACACCAACCGGCTGCTTCGGCAGTGCCTCCCCAAGGGCGCGGACCTCCGCACCTTCAGCCAGGCCGACCTGGAAGCCATCGCCCACGAGCTCAACCATCGTCCGCGCAAGGCCCATGGCCACCGCACTCCGGCAGAGGTCTACGCTGACCTCCTGAACAGCGGTGATGCGCTGACCGCTTGAGCTCGCCATCGTCACTGGCGGATGACCTGATAGCGACCACTCGTAGATGTCCTTGCAGGGCTTCAACGGAGTCGGTACCGCATCGGTCATCTCGGTCCTGTCGAAGTCGCCGGTGTTGTTGAGCGCGTCCAACGGCCTGAGCATCACAGAGAGCTACTTTGCCCCTGGGGGCAGAGCTGGGAGTCCGTCTCGTACTGATCATCGAAGGCAGCGCCGGCCTCGGCTTCGTTCGCTGTCACGTCGGCTTCCACCAGGGCGTAGCCGACGCAGATGGGACGGTCACGCCGCATGGTCATGGCCAGCCCAACGAGCACCGCCACTCCAGGTTCGCAGCCCGAAGACCTTCAGGGCTTCAAGATCATCCCGTGGCCCATTTTGGGCCTATCTCGGTGATCCCCCATGAAGGCGAGGAAGAAAACGCTGCGGTCGGACGCGCTGTCATCGGATATCGCCAGAACTCCCGGGCCGACTGGTCGTGGAGCGGGCCGGTTGTCAGGGTTGGCGACTGCCGCACCGGCTCTGCCACCCGTAAAGGAACCGCACCTCATGACCACCGCCTTCGCCCCCATCGCCCTGGGCTCGCTGACGCTGCCCAACCGCATCGCCATGGCGCCACTGACCCGCCGCCGCGCCTACGGCGAGGGGCTGTCCGCCACGGCGCTGATGACCGAGTACTACGTGCAGCGCAGCACGGCGGGCCTGATCATCGCCGAGGCGCTCCAGCCCAGCCGCGTGGGCCAGGGATACACCGACACCCCCGGCCTGCACGACGAGCGGCAGGTGAGGTCCTGGCGCCCGGTCACCGACGCGGTACACGCGGCGGGCGGCCGGATCTACGCCCAGCTGATGCACGCCGGGCGCAACAGCCACCCCGAACTGCTCGGCGACGGGCTGCACCCCGTCGCCCCCTCCCCCGTGGCGGCCGAGGGGATGGTGCGCATCAGCGGCGCCGAGCCCGCCGTCCGCAAGCCCTACCCCGCACCGCACGAACTGAGCATCACGGAGGTGCGGGAGACGATCGAAGACTTCGCGCAGGCCGCGCACAACGCCATCCGGGCCGGCTTCGACGGGGTGGAACTGCACGGCGCCTATGGCTACTTGATCCAGCAGTTCCTCTCCGACAACGCCAACCACCGCACCGACCGCTACGGCGGCTCCATCGCGGGCCGTATCCGCTTCGTGCTGGAGCTGGTGGACGCCGTGGCCGCCCGGATCGGTCCGCGACGCCTGGCCCTGCGGATCTCACCCGGCTGCCCCGCCTTCGGCCTCACCGAGACCGACGTCGATGACCTGTACCCGGCCCTGGTGTCCGAGCTGCGGGGTGACCTGGCCTACCTCCACATCTTCGAGTTCCCCGGTCACCGGGCGCTCACCAGGCGCCTGCGCGCCGCCTGGCCGTCGGTCTTCATGCTCAACCCGCACGAGACCCCCGAATCCTGGCCCGCTGGGCCGGGCGACCTGCACCTGATCGAAGACGGCCTGGCCGACATCCTGGCCTTCGGCACCCTGTACATCTCCAACCCCGACCTGGTGCGACGGCTCCGCACCGGCGGCGCCGTCGCCCCGGCCGACCAGGCGACCTTCTACCGCGGCGACCACCGCGGCTACACGGACTATCCGGCACTGACCGAAGCCGGTGTGCACGCGACGCCCTGACGGTCGGGTCAGACCGGGAGCGAGCGCATCGAGCGCGGCGCACTCCAGCGCCGCCTGCTGCTCACGCTGTTCGCCCTGGGCACGAACATGGGCATCCGAGCGATCGTGGCGACCGGCGAGCCCGGCGGGCGTGAGGCCGCGTTGCGCAACTGGGATGCACCCGGATCCGGGTCCGTGCCGTCGGTGCGGACACGAGAGCCACCTCAACACCGATGGTCCGTGTCGGCTGTGTCTACAGGCCATCCGGACCTTCGATCCCGAGTGGATCGCCGATCCTGTCGGCGGACGGTAGAGGCCCGGACGTCCCCGTCCCGCGTGATGACCTACTACTTCAACCGGTGGGGTCGTCGCCGACCATGCTCAAGTGCTTAGCGTTAATGGCTGTACCGATGTTCCCTAACCCTGGAGAGGCCCGCGAGTTCACGGAAACTGAAGGACTTTCCGTGGGAACCCGAGGGCGGACGGTCGTGTTCTCGTGGGTTCGTGCCCCGGGTTCAGGCGAACACACGGGGTGGGTGCCGAGCGGGCCCACCCCTGGGTGCCTTCCCTGAAAACGGTGCTGACACCGTAGGAGTCATGAGAGCAGAAGGAACGACACCGGAACCGGAAACCTCTGTGCAGAGTGGGCTCACATCTCTCGGGGAGGTGACGTGTCGTTATCAGGCGTGGACTGGTCAGCAGACGTCATTGAAGTGGCTGTTCAGCGGCCTGGTGCAGCAGGGCGCGTGCGGAGTTCGCGTAGCGCATCGCAGTCTTCTCGTCGAGGCCGAACACCTCGGCGAGGTGGAGCGGGTCGGGCCTGCGGGAAACCTCCTCGCCGCACCTCAATCACCGAGGTCTTACGATCTCAGCGCTGATCGTCCACCGGCGAGGCGAGGCAGCAGGCTGCTGGCACAGTGCTGTCGTGCTAGGCGGCGATCCCGAGGTCTTTGCGGGTGCGGTGGATGAACTCCCGGACAGCCGGCTCGCGCCGCCAGGGGGCGAGGGCGGCGTTGAACTCGCGGACGTAGTCCAGAGCGCGGGTCGACTTCACGCGGGCGAGGATGTCGACGGAGCGGTTGCCCAGCTCCAGGCCGTGGTCGAGGTCGCGGGCCTGGAGGTGGGCGGTTCCGACGATGGCGAGCCGCATGCCGACGGATCGGGTGAAGACTCCGGGCTGCATGGCGGCTGCCTGCTGGTTCCAGGCCAGGGCGGCCAGGGGATTCTTCAGGTCGCGGAAGACCTCGGCAGCGTCGGCGGACAGTCGCGCGTGGTGATAGAAGTCGATCCAGCCCGGCTCGTCGCCGCTGTCCTCGCGGGTTCGATCGAGGAGGCTTTCGGAGGCAGCCAGGGCCCGGGAGGCGGCCCGCTCGTCTCCGGTCCGCGTGTGAGCGCGGGCCTCGATGAGCTTGGTGAAGGCCAGCACCCGGGGCACCGCGTCGTGCTTGGCGCGTCTTCGAAGGCACCCTGAGCCATGTCGATGGCTTCCTCGGCGAAGCCCCGCATGAGGGCCTGCATGGCCATGGTCGTCAGGACGTAGCAGCCGAGCTGGACGTCCCCGCCGGCGCGGGCGAGGCGGAGGGCCTGGATGAAGTGCCTTTGGGCGACCTCGTGCTGCCCGACGTCGAAGGCCGTCCAGCCGGCGAGGCGGGAGAGCTCGGAGGTGACGGAGAACAGCTCGCGGCCGACCCCGTCGGAGAACGAGCCCTGCAACAGCGGAACGGCCTGTTGTTCCAAGCAGGTGGTGACGGAGTTCGCCCGCCAGTTCCCGCCCCCGTATTTGGAGTTCCAGCGACGAGCCTCATCGGCAGCGTCCCGCAGTTCGTCCAGGTCCAGGCGCCCGACCTGCGTCCCGCCCCGGTGATGGGCGGTGTCGTCGGCGGGGGTGACGAGCCAGCGGGTGACGGGGGTGGTGAACGCGGAGAGCGCGAAGCTCGATCCGGTCAGGAAGTCGCGGCGGTTCACACTGCTCCAGAACGAAGTGGCGACGCGGACGGCATCAACGGGTTCCCTGGGGAAATCCAACCCCAGATCCGCATCCGGTGTCTCGGCCTCGCCCATCCCGATCTCCGCTAACGAGACTGGGCGGCCGAGCCGTTCACCGACGGCCTGGGCCAGCATTCGGGGGACGGCCACTTCGGGGTCATGCCCCGGCGGCACCAGTTCGCGATGGAAGTATGCGAGTAGTCGGTCTCTATCCCGGCGGCCTGGGCGAGCTGGTTAATGCGGTGGGCGAGGGCTTTGTGACTCGCGCCGCTGGCTTCGATGAGCCGGGCCAGGTCCGCGTTGGGCGGACGGGCGGGCGGTGTTGGCCATGAACACCCTGCTGATCGTCGATCCGGCAGCCCAGCCCGGCCCCTACCTGGACGCCGCCAGTGGGCTGCTGCTGGCCTTCAACGGCGAGATCTACAACTTCCTGCAGCAGGCCGCCGCCTGGGGCATCCCGCTCGCCCCTCACGAGACGGACGCCCACCTGGTTCTGCGGGCCTGGTCCAAGCTCGGGGCTGCCTGTCTGGACGGGCTGGACGGCATGTTCGCGCTCGCCCTCTACGACCCGCACGCCGGGGTGGCCGGACGGCTGTTCCTGGCCCGCGACCGGCTCGGGGAGAAGCCGCTCTACTGGCGGCTCGACGGCCGCCGGCTCGCGTTCGCCTCCGAGGTCACCACCCTGACCGGCTACGGCCAGGCCCCGCTCGTCGTCCGCCCCGAGATGCTGGCCATCGAAACACCCGTCGGCGTCGAGACCCCGTTCCAGGGCGTCCAGCTGCTGGCCCCGGCGAGCCTGCTGTCCTTCGACCTCGCCTCCGGATCGCTGGAGCACACCACGTGGTGGCGTCTGGAGGACCGCGAGCCCTGGGAGACCGACTACGAGCCGGCCTTGGCCCGCTTCTCCGTCGTCCTGGCCGAGCAGGTCCCGCTGCGAGCCCCCTCGGGCGACTTCGCGCTGCTGCTGTCGGGCGGCCTGGACTCCTCGGTCCTGGCCTATCTGATGCGGCCGCCGGTCTGCGTCACCGTCCGCTACCGGGGCCAGGACCGCCTGGATGAGTCCCGGATCGCCGCCGCCATCGCCCGGGACATCGGCGCCGAGCTGGTGGTGGTCGAGCCGGACACGGCCGACTTCACCACCGTCCTGCCGCACATGAGCAACGCGCTGGACTACCCGATGGGCAACGCGGCCGTCTTCTCCGAATACATGGCCTACCGGGCCGTCGCCGACCGGGGCATCAAGGTCGTCGTCGGCGGGCTCGGGCCGGACGAGTTCCTGATGGGCTACGTCCGCCATGCCCTGGTCCTCTTCGGCCCCGACGCCGTCCTGGACGCTGGCCTGGAGGCATACCGGCCGCTCGCGGGCAAACTCCTGCACACCGCCGGGGAGCCCCTGGACCCGGCGGAGGCCGCCGCCCGGCTGATCCTTCGCGGCCCCGATCCTGATGGCCGGGTCCGCGAGCTGGTGGCCGACGCGTTCACCCGGTCGGGCGGCGATGCGGCCCGCGCGCTGACGCTCGCCGAGCTGGCGACGGCCTGGCGGCCGCTGGTGATGACCAGCGACAAGCTCGCCTCGCCTTCGCCCTGGAGCGACGCTCGCCGTTCCTCGCCCGCGACCTCGTGGAACTGTCCTACCGGCTCCCGGCCAAGCACAAGATCACCGCCCCGGCGGCTGGCAAGCGCATCCTGCGGGACGCCGCAAAGGCCCTGGGCCTGCCGCGCGAGGTCTGGGCCAGCCGGGACAAGCTCGGCTTCGCTTCCCCGGTCCCCGCCTGGCTGACCGGCCCGCTCGCCCAGTGGGCCGACGCCCAGATCCGCACCGCCCTCGACGACGCCCCCGCGACGCTGCGGCCGCTGCTGAAACGCGGCCTGGAAGCCGGCGGACAGTTCGACCGCTCCCGCATGCAGGCCTTGATGGCAGCTGCCTGGTTTTCGGATCAGACGGTGAAGGCTGCCGCATGACGGTCTCTCACGTCACTACGGTGTCGGGATGCACTCCGACACCACCACCGCCAAGGGCCCGTCCACCGCCCGCGGGGCCGTCGCGATCATCACCAACCGCAGGGGCGAAGTGCTGATGCACCTGCGCGACGACCTCCCCGCCATCGCCTGGCCCGCTCATTGGAGCCTTCTCGGCGGGGGCAGCGACCCCGGCGAGAGTCAGGCCGAGGCGATCGTCCGCGAACTCGACGAAGAAGCCGGCCTCACCGTCAACGGCCTGACCGAGCTGTTCGAGGTCCGTGACGAGGACGGCTCCGGCCAGCTCATCACCTTCTTCGCCGCCACCTGGGACGGCGATGAGAAGACCCTCCCCCTGGCCGAGGGCGTCAAGCTCCAGTTCTTCGCCCCCGAACACCTCCAGATCCTCACGATCCCGCCGTTCATCCGGGACGGGATCACCCGCTATCTGGCCGCCCGGCCCGCCTGACACCCCGCCCTTCCGGACAGGAGCAACGGGGGGTGGGGCCGGGCGGCCCCACCCCCTCCCTTTCGGAAGGACGAGCCCCGTGAAGCTCACCGTCATCGGCTGCGGCTACCTCGGCGCCACCCACGCCGCCTGCATGGCCGAACTTGGCCACGAAGTCCTCGGCATGGACACCGACCGCGACAAGATCCTCGCCCTCGGCGCGGGGAAGGCCCCCTTCTTCGAACGCGGCCTGGACGACCTCCTGGCCAAGCACACCGCCACCGGACGCCTGAAGTTCACCGCCTCCTACGCCGAGGCCGCCTCCTTCGCTGATCTGCACTTCCTCGGCGTCGGCACCCCTCAGCGGACCGGGGACAACGCCTACGACCTCAGCGACCTCTTCGCCTCCGTCCGCCGCCTCGCCCCCCACATCCACCGCCCCGCCGTCGTGGTCGGCAAGTCCACCGTCCCGGTCGGCACCGCCCCGCGCGTCGCCGGCATCCTCCGCGACAAGGCCCCGGCGGGCGAGCAGGCCGAGGTCGCCTGGAACCCGGAGTTCCTGCGCGAGTCCTTCGCCGTCGAGGACACCCTCCACCCTGACCGGCTCGTCCTCGGCTTCGCCGGTGAGGACACCCATGCCGAGTCGGTGCTGCGGCAGTGCTTCGGCAAGATCATCGAGGCCGGGACGCCGACGATCACCACCAGCCTGGCTACCGCCGAGCTGGTCAAGGGCTCGGCGAACGCCTTCCTCGCCACGAAGGCCTCCTTCATCAACGCCATCGCCGAGGTCTGCGAAGCAGCCGGCGCCGACGTCCACCAGCTCGCCGAAGCCCTCGGCCACGATGCCCGCATCGGCCCGCGCGGCCTGCGTCCCGGGCTCGGCTTCGGCGGCGGCTGCCTGCCCAAGGACCTCCGCGGCTTCATGGCCCGCGCCGACGAGCTCGGTGCCGACCAGGCCCTCGGCTTCCTCCGCGAAGTCGACGCGATCAACAACCGCCGCCGCGAGCGCATGGTCGACCTCGCCCGCGAACAGCTCGGCGGCACCGTCAAGGGCAAGCGCGTCGCCGTCTGGGGCGCGGCCTTCAAGCCCGACACCGACGACATCCGCGACTCACCCGCCCTCGCCGTCGCCGCCAAGCTGCACCGGCTCGGCGCCGAGGTCACCGTCTATGACCCCAAGGCCCTCGACAACGCCCGCAAGGCCACCCCGAGCTCGACTACGCGAACAACGCCTTCGACGCCGCAGAACGCGCCGACCTTCTGCTGCACCTGACCGAATGGCCCGAGTTCACCGGCATCAGCCCCGAACGACTCGCGACCCGCGTCGCTCAGGCCAAGGTCATCGACGGACGCGGCACCCTGGACCCCGCACGCTGGCGCGGAGCCGGATGGGTCCACCGGGCGCTCGGCCGTAGTCGCGACAAGCGCGCGGACCGGGGTAGCCATGGACGCCCCCGTCGAACGGTGACAGCAATGTGAGATGCGAGCCCCAAAGAGGAGCAAAAAAGCCCCTCTGACCTGGGCATTTGACTTGATCACCAGAATCGGGCCCTATTCTATCGGGACGTACGTACTGTACGTTCTGTACAGAACACGGCCGACGAGAGGCGCACGTCATGGAACATTCCGATCCGTATACGACCCTCCTGGCCGGGCGGGTGATCATCCTCGGGACACCGCTCGACGACGCGGCGGCCGAGGCGCTGGTCGCCCAACTGGTGCTCCTGGAGCACGAGGCGCCCGACCGGGACATCGCCCTGTACCTCAACTCACCGGGCGGTTCCTTCTCCGCCCTGTGCGCCGTCCACGACACGATGCGCCATCTGGCCTGCGACATCGAGACGGTCTGCCTCGGGCGCGCGTCCGGCGCCGCGGCCGTGCTGCTGGCCGCCGGCGCGCCGGGCAAGCGGGCCGTGCTGCCGCACGCCCGGGTGACGATCCGCCGGCCCGCCCTGAGCGCACCGGTGCACGGCCGGCGCGACGACCTGGTCCGCGAGGCCGGGGAAATGCTGCGGGTGAGCGGGGTGATGACCGGGATGCTCGCGCGGTGCACGGGGAACGACGAGGAGCGCGTACGGCGCGACACCGAGCGGGAGATGATCCTCGACGCCCCGGAGGCGGTCGCCTACGGGCTGGCCGACCGGGTCGTCACCGCACGCCGGACGCCGGCCGCGCCGGCCGGGGCGAGGTGAGCGGGATGTGGCCGCCGCCCCTTCCCCCGCTGCCCGCCCTGACCCGTGCCGAGGGCGAGCTGGTGGACCGTTATCTGGAAGTACTGGATCTCCTCGGACGGATCAACCCGGCTCGCACGCACGACACGTACAGCGCGCTACGAGCCGCGCAGACGCTCGCGATCGCGGCCGCGGGGCTGCGCGACGCGCTCACGGCCATGCACGAACGCGGCGAACGCGAGGTGTATACGAGCACGCTGGCACGGGCGATGCGGGTCCTGGACGGCGAACGGCGGGCGAGCCGGGTGATGTTGCCACCCGCGGCGGCGAACTGAGGAGCGGAAACATTCTTCCCCCGATCTCCTTCAGACGTCGGATGGGATCGTAGACGGCTCGCGGCGATCACCTCGGGCGGTCCGCTCATTGCGCGCCGGGGGAGATCGCTTCACCGCAGGTGGCGGACTCACCAGGCGAAGGCCGTGACCGTCGAACCGCCCCGCGTCCACCCGAATTGCCCAGAGGTGACGAGGCTCACATAACGCCGGTTCCTCTCGGCCGGGCCGTCGTCGCTGCGCCAAGATCCTCCCCGACGACAGCCCCCGCCACCACGGCGGGGCGGTCCGGGCGGACGCCGAACCCTGCCGCCGCCCGGGGCCGACGGGTCGACACGAATGCACCGGCAGGGATGGAGGACCCAGGCACGGCGGGACGACCGGCACCGGCGACACGGCCGGTCGGCCCTTGGGGTGAAGCCGCGTTGAGCGGCCGGGCATTCTTCGCCTGCCCGAACCCGACAGGTCATCCTTCACAGGCGGCTGACGAAGGGTTTGGCAATGGGCGCTCACAAACGTCCCTCACCGCTCTCCAAGGCCGGGACCGTACCTCTGACCGTGAAATCCGCCCTCACCCTGGCGGCCGTCGGTGCCACTGTGCTGGCACCCGGCGCCGCGACCGACGCGCACGCGGCGACGCTCTCCACCAACGCCCTGCGGATCGCGGCCTCCAAGGCCGGCTCCCCCTACCAGTGGGGGGCGACGGGTCCGTACCGCTTCGACTGCTCGGGGCTGACCCAGTACTCCTTCAAGCAGGTGGGCAAACGCCTGCCGCGCACCGCGCAGGACCAGTACAACCACACCCGGCAGATCCCCGGCGTCTCCCGCCGGAGCGGGGACCTGGTGTTCTTCCACGGCCGGGGCGGCGTCTACCACGTGGGCATCTACGCCGGGAACAACCAGATCTGGCACGCCCCGAAGACCGGCTCGGTCGTCCGCCTCGAAAGGATCTGGAGCCGCAGCGTCTCCTACGGACGCGTCAACGGCTGACCGCGCGCGGTCCCGCCGTCACGCGACATCGCCGTAACGCCCCGCGCGACCCTTTCCATGGCAGCTGACCCTGCTGCCTTCCGGTGCCCCAAACCGGCACCCGCGCCACCTGTGAACCCACCGGTTCCCGTGCGCGCGCTCCACGAGAGCGCCGGGCCGGGCGGACACCTCCGCCCGGCCCCTTCGCGACGCCGGTCAGCGGTCGTCCGGCGGTCGCGCCGTCAACGGCAGGCGGATCCACACCGTCTTGCCGCCCTCCGCGGTCGGGGTCACACAGACCCTGCCGCCGCGTTCCGCGGTCAGGCCGCGGATGATCACCAGGCCCCGCCCGTTGTCCTGCTGGACGGCGGCCGGCAGCCGCCGGGGGTGGCACGGGTGGCTGTCCGTGACCCCGATCCGCAGCTGCTCCTCCCGGTCCAGCCGCAGGTCCACCGTGAAGGTGGGCGACTGGCCGCGGGTGTGCTGCACGGCGTTGGTGGCCAGTTCGGAGACGATCAGCCGGACGGTGTCGGTGTCCTCCGCGTCGCCGGGCAGACCCCAGGCGGACAGGACGTCCGTGACGTAGCGGCGCGCGGTGGAGACCGAGGCCGGGGCGCTCGGCAGGGTGACGGTTGCTTCCTGGTGGTCCGCCATGGCGCTGTCCCTTTCCCACCGGGACCGGACTCCGACGCGATGCGCGGCAGTGCGGTGGAAGTCGGGAGCGGCACCCGGCGGCTCTGTCGGGCCAGCGTGCCACTGATAAGGGTGGTCATGGGCGCGATCCACCGGATTGTGGATATATCTGTCGCTCGAAGCGGTGAACCGTTCTCCGAGCGACCGGACGGGGACCCCGGGGTGGTCTATTGACTCTGACGTCGACGGTGAACACGTCGACTCCGAACATGTGCGATTCAGCGGCTGGATCCCAGCGGCGGGGAGGGAGAGCTGATGCGGAACGGACCCGCGGTGCGCCGCCGAAAACTCGGCGCGGAACTGCGGCGCCAGCGCGAACTGACCGGAATGACAAGCCGGGAGGCCGCCTGCGCGGTGGGCTGGCACCAATCGAAGGTGAGCAGGATCGAGACGGGCAGCAGTGGCGTGAAACCCGCCGACGTGACCCGGCTGCTCGACGTCTACCGGGTCTCCGACCCCGAGTTGCGGGCATTGCTGGGGGCGTTGTGCGGGGCCGGGTCGAAGGGGTCGGAGGGATCGCGGCGCGGCTGGTGGTACGCCTACCGCGATCTGCTGCCGGCGGCGTACCTCGACTTCATCAGCCTGGAGTCGGAGGCCTCCCGCTCCCGGACGCTGGAAACCACGGTGGTGCCCGGTCTGCTGCAGACGCCGGCGTACGCCCGCGCCGTGACCCGCGCCGCGCTGTGCGACCCGCCGGAGGAGCTGGTCGACGAGCTCGTACGGGTGCGCATGGCCCGGCAGTCGGTGCTGACCCGCGACCGCCCGCTGGAGCTCTGCGCGGTGCTCGACGAGGCGGTGCTGCGGCACGAGGTCGGCGGGCGCGACGTGATGACGGAGCAGCTGCGGCACCTGCTGGACCGGGGGTGCTCGCCGCATGTGCGGCTGCACGTGCTGCCGTTCACCCGGGGCAACCACATCGGCATCACGGGCCCTTTCGTCATTTTCTCGTTCCCGCGCATCGCCGATCTGGACGTGGTTGTTCTCGACCATTTGACGAGTAGCCTCTACCTGGAGCAGAAAGAGGACCTCCTGGCCTACGGCTCGGCATTCACCACGCTGCGTGCGCACGCCCTCTCGCACGAGAAATCGTTGGAATTCATCGCCGGGATCAGCGACGGCGCGTAAGGAGGCAACATGTCTGCAATGCCTCGGTACGTTCCCTCTCGATCGGCTCACCGCACGGCCCGGTGCCGCCACCGCGCACCCCATCGCGCGGGATGGCGCCGGAGCAGCTACAGCACGGGGATGAACAACTGCGTCGAAGCGACCGTGCTGCCGCCCGGGCTGCTCGCCGTGCGCGACTCCAAGCGCACCCCGGGCCCTGTGCTGCTCTTCTCCCCGGGCTCCTGGTCCGCTTTCACCACCGACCTGTGCCACGCGCCGTGCGGCTCGGCCCGCCGGAGGGCCGCCCGGGCCGGCCGCGGGTGGTGGTGAGCTCAGGCGGCCGGCGCGGTCCGTACGATCACGTCGGCCGCCCGGGCCACCTGCGCGTCCGTGAGGTCCGCGCGCGCGGTCAGCCGCAGCCGGGAGACGCCGTCGGGCACGGACGGCGGCCGGAAGCAGCCGACCGCGAGCCCGGCCGTACGGCAGTCGGCCGCCCACCGCACCGCGGCCTCCGGGGAGGGGGCCCGCACCGAGACCACCGCCGCGTCGGGGCGCACCGCCACCAGGCCGGCCGCGGTGACCCGGCGGTGGAGCTCGCCGGCCACGGCCCGGACCCCGGCCGCCCGTTCCGGCTCGCGCCGCAGCACCTCCAGGGCCGCCAGGGCGCCGGCGGCGGCCGCGGGGGCCAGGCCGGTGTCGAAGATGAAGCTGCGTGCCGTGCTCACCAGATGTTCGATCACCCGGGCCGGCCCGAGCACCGCGCCGCCCTGGCTGCCGAGCGACTTGGAGAGGGTGACCGTGGCGACGACGCCGGGGTCGCCGGCCAGCCCGGCCGCGTACGGGGCCCCCCGGCCGCCGTCCCCGAGGACGCCCAGCCCGTGGGCGTCGTCCACCAGCAGCGCCGCGCCGCCCGCCCGGCACACCTCGGCGAGCGCGCGCAGCGGGGCGGCGTCGCCGTCCACGGAGAAGACGGAGTCGGTCACGGCCAGCGCCCGGCCCTCGTGGGCGGCCAGCGCCTTGGCGACGGCCTCGGGGTCGGCGTGCGGGACGATCGTCCGCTCGGCGCGCGCCAGCCGGCAGCCGTCGATGAGCGAGGCGTGGTTGGCCTCGTCGCAGACCAGCAGCGTGTCGTCGCCGGCGGGGCCCGACAGCGCGGTGACCGCCGCGAGGTTGGCGGTGTAGCCGGAGGAGAAGACGAGCGCCGCCTCGAAACCGCAGAAGGCGGCGAGCTCCCGCTCCAGCCGGGCGTGGAGCTCGGTGCTTCCGGTGACGAGGCGGGAGCCGGTGGCACCGGCGCCCCAGCGGTGGGCGGCGGCGGCCGCGGCGGCGGTGACCTCGGGGTGGCGGGTCAGCCCCAGGTAGTCGTTTCCGGCCAGGTCCACCAGGGCGCTGTCGGCCGGCCGGGGGCGCAGGGTGCGCACCAGTCCGGCGGCGTGGAGCCGTTCGCGCTGTGCTTCGATCCAGTCGAACGGATCCTTGGGCATGGGCCGTCCCCCGAAGTGGTTCTGTTGGGTTTGCATAAAACCTAGCCGTCCGCGCGCCCGGTCAGGGTGTGGCAATACACACACCTGATTCGACGGCTGTTGTGCGATCTCTCCTTGGCCGACGAGGGTGCCGTAGGCAAGGATCGGCGCCATGGACCTGCTGAACACGCTGGTGGACAAGGGGTTGCGGCGCGAGCTGCCGACCCGTGAAGAGGCTCTCGCCGTTCTGGCGACCTCCGACGACGAGCTGCTCGACGTGGTCGCCGCGGCGGGCAAGGTACGCCGCAAGTGGTTCGGGCGACGAGTGAAGCTCAACTATCTGGTCAACCTGAAGTCCGGGCTCTGCCCGGAGGACTGCTCGTACTGCTCGCAGCGGCTGGGCTCCAAGGCGGAGATCCTCAAGTACACCTGGCTGAAGCCGGAGGATGCCTCGAAGGCGGCCGCTGCGGGCGTCGCCGGTGGCGCGAAGCGGGTGTGCCTGGTGGCCAGCGGCCGCGGTCCGACCGACCGGGACGTCGACCGGGTCTCGAAGACCATCGAGACGATCAAGGAGCAGAACGAGGGCATCGAGGTGTGCGCCTGCCTCGGCCTGCTCTCCGACGGCCAGGCGGAGCGGCTGCGCGAGGCCGGTGCCGACGCGTACAACCACAACCTGAACACCTCCGAGGCCACCTACGGGGACATCACCACCACCCACACCTACGCCGACCGCGTCGAGACGGTGCGGCAGGCCCACGAGGCGGGCATGTCGGCCTGCTCGGGCCTGATCGCGGGCATGGGCGAGGCCGACGCCGACCTGGTGGACGTGGTCTTCTCGCTGCGTGAGCTGGACCCCGACTCGGTGCCGGTCAACTTCCTCATCCCCTTCGAGGGCACGCCGCTGGCCAAGGAGTGGAACCTCTCCCCCCAGCGCTGCCTGCGCATCCTGGCCATGGTCCGCTTCGTCTGCCCGGACGTGGAGGTCCGGCTGGCGGGCGGCCGCGAGGTGCACCTGCGCACGCTCCAGCCGCTGGCGCTGGAGATCGCCAACTCGATCTTCCTGGGCGACTACCTCACGAGTGAGGGCCAGGAGGGCAAGGCCGACCTGGCGATGATCGCGGACGCGGGCTTCGAGGTGGAGGGCGCGGGCACCACGACCCTGCCCGAGCACCGCGCCGACGCCCTCGCGGCGGCCGGCTGCGGCTCGCACGAGGCGAGCGGCTGCGGCTCGCACGAGGCCGCCGGCTGCGGCGGGCACGCCGGTGGCGGCTGCGGTCCGTGCGGTGGCGGCGCGGCGGAGGAGCCGGTGGCGGCCGCCGCCCCGGCCGGGACCGGCGACGCCCGTACCGACCTGGTGGCCGTGCGCCGCCGCGGCGCGGGAACGGACCTGCCGCCCAATGCCTGAGCCGATGGATCCCGGCCGGCTGATCGCGCTCGACCGGCAGCACGTGTGGCACCCGTACGGCCCGATGCCGGGCCGGCAGGATCCGCTGGTGGTCGAGTCGGCCGCCGGGGTCCGGCTGCGGCTGGCCGAACCGGCCCACGGCGCCCACGAGCTGGTGGACGGCATGGCGTCCTGGTGGTCGGCCGTCCACGGCTACAACCACCCGGTCCTCAACGAGGCCGCGCGGGCGCAGCTGGAGCGCATGAGCCATGTGATGTTCGGCGGGCTCACCCACGAGCCCGCCGTACGGCTGGCCGCCCGGCTGGTGGAGATCACCCCCGAGGGGCTCGAGCACGTCTTCCTCGCCGACTCCGGCTCGGTGTCGGTCGAGGTGGCCGTGAAGATGTGCCTCCAGTACTGGCGCTCGGTCGGGCGGCCGGCGAAGCGGCGGCTGATGACCTGGCGCGGCGGCTACCACGGCGACACCTGGCAGCCCATGTCGGTGTGCGACCCGGACGGCGGGATGCACCACCTGTGGTCGGGCGCCCTGCAGCCGCAGGTCTTCGCCGACGTCCCGCCGCACGCCCGGGAGACGGACGCCGTGCCGGCGTACTCGGCGCACCTGCGCGAGACGATCGCGCGCCACGCCGACGAGCTGGCCGCGGTGATCGTGGAGCCGGTGGTGCAGGGCGCGGGCGGCATGCGCTTCCACGACCCCGCGTACCTGCGGGTGCTGCGGGAGGCGTGCGACGAGCACGACGTGCTGCTGGTCCTCGATGAGATCGCCACCGGCTTCGGCCGGACCGGCCGGCTCTTCGCGGCGGAGCACGCGGGGATCACCCCTGATGTGATGTGCCTGGGCAAGGCGCTGACCGGCGGCTATCTGACCCTGGCGGCGACCCTGTGCACCCCGCGGGTGGCGGACGGCATCAGCTCGGGCGAGGTGCCGGTGCTCGCGCACGGCCCGACGTTCATGGGCAACCCACTGGCCTGCGCCGTCGCGGGCGCCTCCATCGACCTCCTGCTGTCGGGCGACTGGCAGGGCGACGTGAAGCGGATCGAGGCGGGACTGCGGGACGGCCTGGCCGGCGCGGCCGCGCTGCCGGGCGTCCGGGACGTCCGGGTGCTCGGTGCCATCGGCGTGGTCCAGCTCGACCACGAGGCGGACATGGCGGCGGCGACCCGGGCGGCGGTGCGCGAGGGCGTGTGGCTGCGCCCGTTCCGCGATCTGATCTACACGATGCCGCCCTACGTCACCGAGGACGCGGACGTGGAGCGGATCTGCGCGGCGGTGCGCGCGGTGGCCCGCGAGGCCTGACGCGACGACCGGGACGACCGGAACGACCGGAACCAACAGGGAACGACGGAAGAGAAAAAGGGGTGCGTGGGCGCATGTCGGTGCTGGTGGTCACGGGAACGGGCACGGAGGTCGGCAAGACCGTGGTGACGGCGGCCGTCGCCGCCGCGGCGCTGGCCGCGGGCCGCACGGTCGCCGTGCTCAAGCCGACGCAGACCGGGGTGGCCGCGGACGAGCCGGGCGACGTCGCGGAGGTGCGGCGGCTGGCCGGCCCGGTGACCGGCGCCGAACTCGCCCGCTTCCCGGAGCCGCTGGCCCCGGACACCGCGGCCCGCCGTGCCGGGCTGGCGCCCGTGGGGCCGGCCGCGATCGAGCGGGCGGCGCGCGAACTGGCCGCCTCCCACGACCTGGTGCTCGTCGAGGGCGCCGGCGGGCTGCTGGTGCGGCTGGACGACACGGGTGCCACGCTCGCGGACGCGGCCGGACTGCTCGACGCGCCCGTCCTGGTCGTGGCGCAGGCCGGGCTGGGCACCCTCAACACCACGGCGCTGACCGGCGAGGCGCTCCGCGCCCGCGGTCTGACCTGCGCCGGCGTGGTCATCGGCAGCTGGCCGGCGGACCCCGGTCTGGCGATGCGCTGCAACGTCACCGATCTGCCGGAGGTGGCGGGCGCCCCCCTGCTGGGCGCGGTGCCCGAGGGCGCGGCCGCGCTGCCCCCGGCCGACTTCCGTGCCGTGGCGGCGGACTGGCTGGCGCCGGCGCTGGACGGCACCTGGGACGCGGCCCGCTTCACGGCGCGGCACCGGCCCTGAGGCCGCCGAGGTCCTGAGGCCGCCGAGGTCCTGAGACCGCCGAGGCCCTGAGACCGCCGAGGCCCTGAGACCGCCGAGGCCCTGGGGCGCGGGCGCCCGCCGGGGTCCTGAGGCACTCCTGGGGCGTGACCGGGCGCGGAGTCCGGTTCGAGCGGGGCGGGGAGGGGAAAAATCCCCTCGCCGTCCCCGTGGAAGGGGTGCTCATGCCGCGCAGCACCGGAACGCCGCACGACGCCGTGCACCATCCGCTGTTCGCCCGGTTCTACGCCCGGGTGAGCCCGGTCGTCGACGCGCGGGCGGGGGTGGCCGCGTACCGCCGGGAGCTGCTGGCCGGGCTGTCCGGGCGGGTGATCGAGATCGGTGCGGGCAACGGCCTGAACTTCGCCCACTATCCGGGCACCGTCTCCGAGGTGGTGGCGATCGAGCCCGAGCGGCTGCTGCGCCGGCTGGCGGTGGACGCCGCCGTCCGGTCCGGGGTGCCGGTGGACGTGGTGCCGGGCGCCGCGGAGGCGCTGCCGGTGAAGAGCGAGGCGTTCGACGCGGCGGTGCTGTCCCTGACGCTGTGTTCGGTGCGTGACGTGCGGCGGTCGCTGGCGGAGCTGCGCCGGGTGCTCAAGCCGGGCGGCGAGCTGCGCTTCCTGGAGCATGGGCGGGCCGAGCGGCCGGCGGTGGCCCTGGCACAGCGGGTGCTGGACCGCACGGTCTGGCCGCTGCTGTTCGGGGGGTGCCACACGGCCCGGGATCCGCTGGGGGCGATCGCGGCGGCCGGGTTCGAGCTCGGGGCGTACCGGCGGCTCCGGTCGGGGGCGATCGGTTCCGCGCTGCCCGTCACCCCGTGCGTGCTGGGCGTGGCGGTACGGCCCCCCGCGCCGGTGGACGGCCGGACGGACGGCCGGTCGTAGCGGAAGACAAACGGAGAGAGCCTCCGGTACGTTGATGACCGTCATCGACGCACCTGGGGGTACTCATGTCACGACCGTTCCGTTTCGCCGTCAACATGCTCAGCCCCGGCACGGGCGCCGAGTGGCGCGCCAAGTGCCGGGCCGCGGAGGAGCTGGGCTACGACGTCGTCCTGGTCCCCGACCACCTGGGGATGCCCGCGCCCTTCCCGTCGCTGGTGGCGGCCGCCGAGGTGACCGAGCGGCCCCGGGTCGGCACCTTCGTCCTCAACGCGGGCTTCTGGAACCCGTCCCTGCTGGCCCGCGAGGTGGCGTCCACCGACCAGCTCACCGGCGGCCGGCTGGAGCTGGGGCTCGGCACGGGCTATGTGAAGGCCGAGCACGACAGCGCGGGCCTGCCGTTCGGCTCGCCGCGCGAGCGGGTCGACCACCTGGAGCGCACCGTCACCGAGCTCGGGCGGCTGCTGGACGATCCCGGGCACGTCCCGGCCGCGGCCCAGGCGCCCCGGCCGCCGCTGCTGCTGGGCGGGAACGGCGACCGGATGCTCCGGCTGGCCGCCCGGCACGCCGACATCGCGGCGTTCACCGGCGCGACCGCCGACGCCGAGGGCACCCTGCGCCTCATCGCCCCCGCCGCCCTGGAGGAGCGCGTGGCCAGATACAAGGCGTTCGCGGCCGGCCGCGAGACCCCGGCCGAGCTCAACTACCTGGTCCAGGCCGTGGCGGTCGGCGGCGACCCGCGGGCGAAGGCCCGCGAGCTGCTCGCCCTCATGAAGGGCCACACCGAGGACTTCACGGTGGACGAGCTGCTGGAGCACCCCGCCCTGCTGGCCGGTTCGGTGACGGAGATCGCCGACCGGGTCCGGGCCCACCGCGAGCGCTACGGTTTCACCTACTTCACGGTCCTGGAGCCCCACATGGAGGCGTTCGCCCCGGTGATGGCGGAGCTCAGGCACTGACCCACGGCACTCGCTTTGCCCGTCCTTTACCATTGGTGGTCACCGTCGCGTCATGATGATGGTGACCACCGGTTTTTCCCCTCCGGCCGCGATCCGGCCGGAATCCGATCGAAAGGTGTGAGCGTCCGCCCATGGGCGAGCCCCCCAGTAGTCCCGGGAGTCGACGTCGCGCGACCCCTCCGCCCCTGCACGACCATGGGACGGAGGTGAACCGATGACCGAAGTGCTCCTCCTGGTGCTCGCCCTGCTGCTGACGCTGGCCTGCGCGGTCTTCGTCGCGGCGGAGTTCTCGCTCACCACCGTCGAGCGCGCCGAGCTGGAGCGGGCCGCCGAGCGCGGCGACCGCCGCGCGGAGACCGCCCTGAAGGCCGTGCGCGGCCTGACCTTCCAGCTCTCCGGCGCCCAGCTCGGCATCACGGTCACCGGCCTGATCATCGGCATGATCTCCAAGCCGTCCATCGCCGCCCTGCTCACCGGCCCCGTCGAGGCGCTGGGCCTGCCCGCCTCCGTGGCCTCCCAGGCCGCCCTGGTGCTGGGCACCGTGCTCTCCACGGTGGTGCTGATGGTGGTCGGCGAGCTGGTGCCGAAGAACTGGGCGATCTCCCGGCCGCTGCCCGTGGCCCGTACGGTCGCCGGGCCGCAGCGCGCCTTCAGCGCCGCCTTCCGCCCGCTCATCCGGCACCTCAACAACACCGCCAACCACGTCGTACGGCGCATGGGCCTGGAGCCCTCCGAGGAGCTGGCCACCGCCCGCGGCCCGCAGGAGCTCATCGCCCTCGCCCGCCACTCCGCCAAGGAGGGCGCGCTGGAGAAGGACACCGCCGAGCTCTTCGTCCGCACCCTCAACCTCGCCGACCTGACCACGGAGAACGTGATGACCCCCCGGGTCCAGGTCATCGCGCTGGACGCGCGCGCCACCGCCGAGGACGTCGCCAACGCCACCCTGGCCACCGGCCTGTCCCGCTTCCCCGTCTACCGGGAGACCCTGGACACCGTCATCGGCACCGCCCACATCAAGGACGTCCTCGCCGTCCCCGCCGACGAGCGCCCGCACCGGCCGGTCACCTCCCTGGTGCGCGAGCCGCTGCTGGTGCCGGAGTCGCTGACCGTGGACCGGCTGCTGGACCGGCTCTCCGGCCGGCGCAGCATGGCCGTCGTCATCGACGAGTACGGCGGCACCGCCGGCGTCGTCACCCTGGAGGACATCATCGAGGAGGTCGTCGGCGAGGTCCGCGACGAGCACGACCCGCACGAGCTGCCCGACCTGGCCCCGGCCGGCGAGACGCCCGAGGGCCGCAAGCTCTACGACGCCGACGGCGCGGCCCGTACCGACCAGCTGGAGCACATCGGGCTGCGGGCCCCCGAGGGTCCGTACGAGACCCTGGCCGGTCTGGTCGCCACCGAGCTCGGCCGCATCCCGGTCCGGGGCGACACGGTGGAGGCCGGCGGCTGGCTCATCGAGGTCACCGACGCCTCGGGGCGCCGGGCGGCCCGGGTCCGCCTGACCGCTCCCCCGCCCGGCGCGGACACGCCCGGCGACCGCCGCGGGGAGACGGACCGATGACCCTGCTCCAGCTCCTCATCGGCCTGGCGACGCTGGTCGCCAACGCCTTCTTCGTCGGCGCCGAGTTCGCCATGATCTCCGTGCGCCGCGGTCAGATCGAGCCCCGCGCCGAGCGCGGCGACCGGCGCGCCCGCAGCGTGCTGTGGGGCCTGCGGCACATCTCCGCCCTGATGGCGGCGGCCCAGCTGGGCATCACGCTGTGCACCCTGGTGCTCGGCGTCGTCGCCGAACCGGCCATCGCCCATCTCGCGGAGCCGGTCTTCCACGCGGTCGGACTGCCGGAGGGGATGATCCACCCGGTGTCGTTCGTCATCGCGCTGGCGGTGGCCACCTATCTCCACATGCTGTTCGGCGAGATGGTGCCGAAGAACATCGCGCTCGCCGAGCCGGTGCGCACCGCCCTGCTGCTCGGCCCGCCGCTGGTGACGCTGGCGCGCGCCCTGCGCCCCTTCGTCTTCGCCATCAACCGGCTGGCCAACGGCCTCCTGAAGCTGCTGCGGGTCGAGCCCAAGGACGAGGTCGCGGCCGTCTTCTCGGACGACCAGCTGGCCCGGATGGTCGCCGACGCCAGCGAGGCCGGGCTGCTGGACCAGCGGGCCACCGCCCGCCTGCGCGACGCCCTGGAGCTGGGCAAGCGCTCGGTGGAGGACGTGGTGCTGCCGCTGGAGAAGGTGGTCTGCGCCCGCTTCGGGGTCACCCCCGAGGAGCTGGAACGGCTCTCCGCGCTGTCCGGCTACTCCCGCTTCCCCGTCGTCGACGACTCCGGCCGCATCCTGGGCTATCTCCACGTCAAGGACGCGCTGGACACCCGGCCGCGCGACCTGCCCTTCCCGCTGCGCCGGATGCGCCCGATCGCCCGGGTCCGCGCCGCCACCCCGCTGGACGACGTGATCACGGCGATGAGCGCCACCGGCGCGCACCTCGCCGCGGTCATCGGCGAGGAGAACCGGCTCGCCGGCCTGGTGACGCTGGAGGACGTCCTGCGCCAGCTGGTCGGGACCGGCCGGGAGCCGGGGGCGACGGCCGGGCGATAGGATCACGGCGCCATGCCGATGACCTCCGCGCACCCCCACACCAGCTTCGTCGCCCTGGGCGACTCCTTCACCGAGGGCATGTCGGACGAGCTGCCGGACGGCTCGTACCGCGGCTGGGCGGACCTGCTCGCCGCCCGGCTGGCCGCCCGCGCCCCCGGCTTCCGCTACGCGAACCTCGCCGTGCGGGGCAAGCTGATCGGGCAGATCGTGGACGAGCAGTCGGTGGCCGCCGCGTCCCTGGACGCCGACCTGGTCACGCTCGTCGGCGGGCTCAACGACGTGCTGCGGCCCTCGTGCGACGTGGGGCTGGTGTGCGCCCGGCTCGCCGAGGCCGTCGAGCGGCTGGCCCCCTCCTGCCGGCAGCTGGTGCTCATGCGCAGCCCGGGCCGGCGGGGTCCGGTGCTGGAGCGCGTCCGGCCGCGCATGGAGGAGTTGTTCGACTTCATCGACGAGCTGGGCGAGCGGCACGGCGCGGTGGTCGTCGACCTCTTCTCCTCCGAGGCGCTGGGCGACCCGCGGATGTGGGCCGAGGACCGGCTGCACCTCAACGCCGAGGGCCACCGCCGGGTGGCCGAGGCCGTCTGGCAGGCGCTCGGCCACCCGGCGGAGGCCGACTGGAACACGCCGCTGCCGCCTGCGGCGCGCCCCGGCTGGGGCGCCCGGCGCGGCTCCGACCTGCGCTTCGCCCGGGAGCACCTGGTCCCCTGGATCGGCCGCCGGCTCACCGGCCGCTCCTCGGGGGACGGCCGGCCGCCCAAGCGCGCCGAACTCCTGCCGTACGACGTGCCGGCGTCGTGACCCCGGTCGCCGGCCGGCGCTCCGTACGGGAACCCGGCCGGCTCTCGTAGCAACGCACGAACCGGGGCGGGGCCACGACCTGAGCGATACGCCAGTAGACTTCGGTCACGTGACTGCAAAGCCCCGCATCCCCAATGTCCTGGCCGGCCGCTACGCCTCCCCCGAGCTCGCCGTGCTCTGGTCCCCCGAGTACAAGGTGACGCTGGAGCGGAAGCTCTGGCTCGCCGTGCTCCGCGCGCAGAAGGACCTGGGGATCGAGGTGCCGGACACCGCGCTCGCCGACTACGAGCGGGTCCTCGACCAGGTCGACCTGGCCTCCATCGCCGAGCGCGAGAAGGTCACCCGGCACGACGTGAAGGCCCGCATCGAGGAGTTCAACGCCCTCGCCGGCCACGAGCACGTGCACAAGGGCATGACCTCCCGCGACCTGACGGAGAACGTCGAGCAGCTCCAGATCCGGCTCTCCCTGGAGCTGGTGCGCGACCGCGTCGTCGCCGTCCTGGGCCGCCTCGGGAAGCTGGCCGCCGAGCAGGCCGAGCTCGTCATGGCGGGCCGCTCGCACAACGTCGCCGCCCAGGCCACCACCCTCGGCAAGCGCTTCGCGACCACCGCCGACGAGCTGCTCGTCGCCTTCGCCCGTACCGAGGAGCTGCTCGCCCGCTACCCGCTGCGCGGCATCAAGGGCCCGGTCGGCACCGCCCAGGACATGCTCGACCTGCTCGGCGGCGACGCCGGCAAGCTGGCGGAGCTGGAGCGGCGGATCGCCGAGCACCTCGGCTTCGGCCACGCCTTCACCTCCGTGGGCCAGGTCTACCCGCGCTCGCTCGACTACGACGTGGTCACCGCGCTCGTGCAGCTGGCCGCCGCGCCGTCCTCGCTCGCCAAGACGATCCGGCTGATGGCGGGCCACGAGCTGGTCACCGAGGGCTTCAAGCCCGGCCAGGTCGGCTCGTCCGCCATGCCGCACAAGATGAACACCCGCTCCTGCGAGCGCGTCAACGGTCTGATGGTCATCCTGCGCGGCTACGCCTCGATGACCGGCGAGCTGGCCGGCGACCAGTGGAACGAGGGCGACGTCTCCTGCTCGGTGGTGCGCCGCGTCGCGCTGCCGGACGCGTTCTTCGCGCTGGACGGCCTGCTGGAGACCTTCCTGACCGTGCTCGACGAGTTCGGCGCCTTCCCGGCCGTCGTCGCCCGTGAGCTCGACCGCTACCTGCCGTTCCTCGCCACCACCAAGGTGCTGATGGGCGCGGTGCGCGCGGGCGTCGGCCGCGAGGTCGCGCACGAGGTCATCAAGGAGCACGCGGTGGCCTCCGCGCTGGCCATGCGGGAGCGGGGTGCCGAGCGCAACGAGCTGCTGGACAAGCTCGCCGCCGACGAGCGCATCCCGCTGGACCGTGCGGCCCTCGACGCCCTGATGGCCGACAAGCTGTCGTTCACCGGCGCCGCGAGCGACCAGGTCGCCACCGTGGTCTCCCGTATCGAGGAGATCGCCAAGCGGTACCCCGAGGCCGCCGCCTACGCGCCGGGCTCCATCCTCTGACGTGGGCTTCACACCCGAGGAGCTGGAGGCCGCCCGCGACCGCGTCGTCCCCGACGTGACCGCGGGCGGCCTCCGCGTCCTGTTCTGCGGCATCAACCCCGGCCTGATGTCGGCGGCCACCGGCCACCACTTCGCCCGCCCGGGCAACCGCTTCTGGCCCGTGCTGCACGCCTCGGGCTTCACCCCGCGCCGGCTGGCCCCGGCCGAGCAGGAGGAGCTGCTCTCCTACGGCCTCGGGATCACCAACGTGGTGGCGCGGGCCACCGCGCGCGCCGACGAGCTGACCGACGACGAGTTCCGCGAGGGCGGCCGGCTGCTCGTGGAGAAGGTGGAGCTGCTGCGGCCCCGCTGGCTGGCGATAGCCGGGGTGACCGCCTACCGCACCGCCTTCGGCGACCGGCGCGCCGCGATCGGCCCGCAGGAGCGGACGATCGGCACCACCCGGATCTGGGCCCTGCCCAACCCCAGCGGCCTCAACGCCTCCTGGACGCTGCCGAGGATGGCGGAGGAGTTCGGCCGGCTGCGCACGGCCGCCGACGCCGCCGACGACACCACCGCCTGACCGGGCGCCGCCGCGGCCGGTCACGCGTCGCGGCGGCGCAGCACCCACCATCCGGCGGCCACGGCCAGGGCCGCCCACAGGGCCATCACGCCCATCCCGTCCCACGCCCCGAGCGGGCCCTCGGGGTGGGGGTGGAGGATCTGCTGGCCCGCCCGGTCCGGGAGGAAGGCCACCGCGTCCCCGATCACGGAGACGCCGGACAGGATCGGGGAGATCAGGAAGACCACCGGGGTGAGCAGGGAGAGCGCCCCGACCTGACTGCGCACCACCGCCGCCACCCCGGCCGAGAAGAGGGTGAGCAGCGTCAGGTAGAGCCCGCAGCCGATCATCGAGCGCAGCGCGCCGGGCGCGCCGGGACCCACGCCGTACTCGCCGAGCAGCACCTGCGCCCCGGCGAAGCAGCCGATGCCGGTGGCCAGGCCGACGGGCAGCGCGAGGGCGGCCAGCACGGCCAGCTTGGCGGTCCAGAAGAGGCCCCGCCGGGGGACGGCCGCGAGCGACAGCCGGATCTGGCCGCCGGTGCCGTACTCCCCCGCCACCGCCAGCACGCCGAGGCAGACGGCGGCGATGTGGCCGAAGTTGAGGCCGAAGTAGGAGCCGCCGACCGGTTCGAAGTCGGGGTTGTCGGCCTCGGCCCGGCCGACCATCGCGTGCACCAGGACGGTGACACCGACCGTGGCGACGAAGACGGCGGACAGGGTGACGAGCAGCGACCGGACGGAACGGATCTTGATCCATTCGGAGCGCAGGACGGGGGTGAGCGTGTTCACGGCCGGCCTTCCGTAGCGGTGTATTCGGCGGATGCGGAGGTGAGGCGGAAGTAGGCGTCCTCGAGGGAGGCGTGGTCGCCGACGACGTCCTGGAGGGAGGCGTCGGCCAGCAGCCGGCCGCGGCCGAGGATCACCAGGTGGTCGGCGGTCCGCGCCATCTCGTTCATCAGATGACTGGAGATCAGGACCGTGCGCCCCTCGTCGGCCAGCCGGCGGGTGAGCCGCCGCAGCTGGACGATGCCCTCGGGGTCGAGTCCGTTGGTGGGCTCGTCGAGCATCAGCACGGGCGGGTCGCCGAGCAGCGCGGCGGCCAGGCCCAGGCGCTGGCGCATGCCGAGGGAGAAGGTGCGCACGCGGCGCCCGGCGGCGGAGGCCAGTCCGGTCTCCTCCAGGACCTCCTCGACCCGGCGGGCGGGGATGCGGTTGCTGAGGGCCAGGGTGAGCAGGTGGTCGCGGGCGGTCCGGGCGGGGTGGGCGGCGGCCGCGTCGAGCACGGCGCCGACCTGCCGCAGGGGTTCGGCGTACGACGCGTACGGCCTGCCGCCGACCAGGGCCGTGCCGGAGGTGGGCCGGTCGAGGCCGAGGACGACGCGCAGGGTGGTGGACTTGCCGGCGCCGTTGGGGCCCAGGAAGCCGGTGACCCGGCCGGGGCGGACGGTGACGGTGAGCCGGTCCAGGGCGTGCACCGGGCCGTAGCGTTTGGTGAGTTCGCGGATGTCGATCGAGGTCATGGCACCAGGCTGCCGTCCGGGACCGGGGCCGGTGATCCCCCGCGGGTGGGCCGCTCCTCCCCCGCGTGGGGGAGGGCAGGGGCGGGGGACGCTGGGAGGATTGCCTCATGATCACCGCGTTGCGCCCGCTGACCCGCGCGCTCACCTGGACCCGCTGGTTCCACCTGGTGATGGCGATCGTCCTGGCGACGGTCTGCGCCTTCGTCTCCCCGGGGCTGGGGAGGATGGACACCCCCGCCGCCGTATGGCTGCTGGTGGTGCCGCTACCGCTGCTGGCCGGGCTCGCGATGGTCCCCGGGGTGCGGCTCTCGGAGGGGATGCAGGCGCAGTTGCTGCTCCTGCCCCGCGGGACGGAGGGGGAGCCGGCCCTCGTACCCGCGCCCTCGGCCTCCGGGCAGGACCGGTGGCGCACGGCCCTGTGGCTGGTGCTGCGGTACGAACTGGGCACGGTGACGGCCTTCCTGAGCGTCCATGTGCCGACGCTGGTGGTGAGGCTGCTGCGGTCGGCCGACGGCGGCGTGCCGCTGCGCATTCCCCTGACGCACACCTCCCACGCGTCCCACTGGTGGTACGCGCCGCTGGCCCCGGCGGTCGCCGCGCTGTTCGCGGCGTTCGTCGTCGTGGCGGGCGGGCTGACCGCCCGCGCCGCCCGCGCGCTGCTCGGCCCGTCGGCGGCGGCGCGGCTGGCCGCGCTGGAGGAGCGCACCGAGCGGCTACTGGAACACAACCGGCTGGCACGGGAGTTGCACGACTCGGTGGGGCACGCGCTGACGGTGGCCGTCGTCCAGGCGGGCGCGGCGCGCGCCGCCGGCTCGCCGGAGTTCACCCGGCAGGCGCTGGCGGCGATCGAGGAGACGGGCCGGCACGCCCTGGAGGACCTCGAACGGGTGCTGCGGCTGCTGCGGGAGGACGCCCCCGACCCGTCCGGGCGGCCCTCACTGGCGGACGCCGAGCGGCTGCTGTCCGCGGCCCGCGCCTCCGGCGCCCGGGTCACGGCCGAGGTGACCGGCACGCTGGCGGACGTGCCGGGCCCGGTCTCGCGCGAGGGCTACCGCATCGTGCAGGAGGCGCTCACCAACGTGGTGCGCCACGCCGGTGCCGTGGACGTGTCCGTACGGATGACGGTCGGCGCGGACGCGCTGGAACTGGACGTCCGCAACACCCTGGAGGCCCCCGCCGCGCGGCCCGGCGGCGCGGCGGCGGTCACCGGGAGCGGCAGCGGGCTGCGCGGTATCCGCGAACGCGCCGCGCTGCTGGGCGGGCACGCCGAGACGGGCGAGCACGAGGGCGCCTGGCGGGTACGGGTACGGCTCCCGCTGGCGGTCCCGGCCGGCCGACTAGGGTGACGCCGTGCCGATATCCGTTCTGCTCGTCGACGACGAGCCCCTCGTGCGCGCCGGTCTGCGCGCCATCCTCGAGGCCCAGCCCGACATCGGGGTCGCGGGAGAGGCGGCGGACGGCGCGGCCGTCCTGCCGCTGGTCCGCTCGCTGCGCCCCGACGTGGTGGCGATGGACGTACGGATGCCGCTGCTGGACGGCATCGAGGCCACCCGGGCCGTGCTGCGCACGGTGCCGGAGCCGCCGAAGATCCTCGTGGTGACCACCTTCGAGAATGACGACTACGTCTACGACGCGCTGCGCGCCGGCGCCGACGGATTCCTCCTCAAGCGCTCGGCGCCGGCCGAGATCGTGCAGGCCGTGCGGACCGTGGCCACCGGGGACTCGCTGCTGTTCCCGGCCGCGCTGCGCCGGCTGGCGGCCGCGCGCGGCAACGACGACGCGCGCGCCGCCATGGAGCGGGCCGCGCTGACCCCGCGTGAGGCGGACGTGCTGCGGCTGATGGCCCGGGGGATGTCCAACCCGGAGATCGCGCGGAGTCTGCTGCTGGGCACCGAGACGGTGAAGTCGCACGTCAGCGCCGTGCTGGCGAAGCTGGGGGCGCGGGACCGGACGCAGGCGGTGATCGCCGCCTACGAGTCGGGGTTCGTCACACCCGGCTAGGTCCGCGAGGCTCGCCGGGTGCCGTTCCAGCGGATACGATCCGTGCGGGCAAAGGGCGCGCAAAGCAAGGAGGCGGCACGTTGGGGCGGCTCACCGGTGGGGACCCGTCCCTGCTGCGGCGGATCAATTCGGCCGTGGTGCTGCACGCGCTGCGTGCCGCCGCGGCCCCCACGCTCACCGACCTGGTCAAGGTGACGGGGCTGTCCCGGCCGACCGTCGAGGGCGTGGTCGAGGGGCTGATGGCCTCGGGCCTCGTGGTGGAGGCCGCCGCCGACGAGGGTGCCGCGCGCCGCCAGGGGCGGCCCGCCCGGCGGTTCCGGTTCCGGGTGGAGGCGGGGCATCTGCTGGGCATCGAGATCGGGCCGCACCGCGTCGCCGCGCTGCTGGCCGACCTCGGCGGGCGCGTGACGGGTTCCGCGCACGCGGAGGTCTCCGCGACCGCCCCGGCCGACGAGCGGCTGGAGCAGGTCCGGCTCACCGTCTCCGATCTGCTCAGGCGTTCCGGCGTCGCGCGCGGCGCGCTGCGGGCCGTCGGGGTGGCCACACCCGGCATCGTGGAGGCGGACGGGACCGTCCGGCTGGGCACGGCCCTGCCCCAGTGGACCGGACTGCCGCTCGGGGAGCGGTTGCGGCGCTCGTTCCGCTGCCCGGTGCTGGTGGAGAACGACGCGAACGCCGCCGCCGTGGCGGAGCACTGGAAGGGCGCCGCCGTCGGCTCGGACGACGTGGTGTACGTCCAGGCGGGGCTGAGCCCGGGCGCCGGCTCGCTGATCGGCGGGCGGCTGCACCGGGGGTTCGGGGGCGCGGCCGGGGAGATCGGCGCGCTGCACCTGCTGGGCCGCGAGGCCACCCCGGAGGAGGTGCTGTCCACCACCGGGGAGCCGCTGCACCCCCTGGACGAGGCGCAAGTGGCGCGGGTGTTCGCGCTGGCCGGGCAGGGCGACGAGCGGGCCCGGGCCGCCGTGGACCGGTATCTGCGCCGGCTGGTGCACGACGTGGCGGCACTGGTGCTGGCGCTGGACCCGGAGCTGGTCGTGGTGGGCGGCTGGGCGGCCGGTCCGGCCGGGGTGCTGGAGCCGCTGCGGACGGAGCTGGCCCGCTACTGCCTGCGGCCGCCGGTGGTGGCGCAGTCGCTGCTGGGCGAGGCGGCGGTGGCGACGGGCGCGCTGCGACTGGCCCTCGACCACGTGGAGGAACGGCTCTTCGCGGTCGAGAGCACCGTCACGGCGCGGCGCGACGTATGACGTCCTGTCAGCCGGCCAGCAGCTGGACGCCGGCGCCGGCCGGGTCGCCGAAGGTCAGCCGGCAGGTGTCGGCCCGGTAGGTGGCCACGGCGACGGCGGCGGTGCGGCCCTGGGCGACGTAGCGGGTGGTGACCACGAGCACCGGGGCGCCGGGCAGCCGGTCGAGCTGCTTGGCCTCGTCGGCGCGGGCCGAGCCGAGCTCGACGGACCGCTCCTGGCCGTCGAGGCGCAGGCGCTGGAGCTCCCGCAGGACGGCGCGGGCGCGGGCGGCCCCGGCGGCGTCGTCGATGGCGGCGAGGCCCGGGACGCTGGCGGCGGGGACGTAGAGCGTCTCGGCGGCGACGGGCTGGCCGTGGGTCCTGCGGTGGCGGCGGACCGCGTGCGCGGTGCCGTCGGGCGCGAGGTCCAGCAGCCGGGCGACGGCGGCGGGCGGGGCCTCCTCGGTGCCGTCGAGGGTCTCCCAGGCGTCGTCGGCCGCGCCGGGCCACGTGTGCGCCGCGTCGGCGACGGCCACACCCATGCGCGGCGGCGCGACGGTGGTGCCCACGCCCCGGCGGCGCTGCAGGCGGCCTTCGAGCTCCAGTTGTTCCAGGGCCTGGCGGAGCGTGGCCCTGGCGACGCCGAACCGGGCCGCGAGCTCACGTTCGTTGGGCAGGATCTCGCCCACGGCGAACTCGGAGTCGAGTGCGTCGCTGAGGACGGTCTTCAGGTGCCAGTACTTCGGTTCCGGTACCGATTCCAGCTGCGTGGTCCCCACCCTGATCCTCCGCAAGGATTTCGCGCGCTTCTTTATTAAAGGTTGTTGCAGTATGCCTGCGACCATAGGACGGTGCGCGGACTTGGTCAAGACCAATGCCGTCCTCATCCGGCCACGGGCGGCCGCTGTCGTCACCCGAAGGGCCCGGCGCCGTCCGGCCCACGAGGTCTACCCAGTGGTAACCGTTGCTGACATCCTGTCTCGGTACGCCGCCCCACCGATGACGAGGAGCTCCCATGGCCGAGACGATCTCCTTCCCCGTCGACCCCGGCGGGCGCCGGACGGCCCAGGTGGTCTACGAACGGGTCGGCGGCGGGGAGCCGCTGGTCCTGCTCCACGGCATAGGCCACCACCTCCAGGTCTGGGACCCGGTGGTGGGCGTCCTGGCCGCCGAGCGCGACGTGATCGCCGTGGACCTGCCGGGCTTCGGCCTCTCCCCGGCCCTGCCCGACGGCGTCACCTACGACCTGGCGGGCGTGATCCCGGTGCTGCGTGCCCTCTTCGAGGCGCTGGGCCTGGACCGGCCGCACGTCGCGGGCAACTCCCTCGGCGGCCTGATCGCCCTCCAGCTGGGCCACGAGAAGCTCGTACGGTCCGTCACCGCCCTCTCCCCCGCCGGGTTCTGGACCGAGGCCGAGCGCCTCTACGCCGTCACGATGCTGCTGGGGATGCGCCACGCGGCGCTGCGGCTGCCCGAGGGGGCGGTGACCCGGCTGGCCCGCACCGCGGCCGGCCGCGCCGCGCTCACCAGCGCCATCTACGCGCGCCCCGGCAGGCGTTCGCCCGACGCGGTGGTCGCCGAGACCCGGGCGATGCGCGAGGCCACCGGCTTCGAGGCCGTCCTCGCCGCGGGCCGGACCGTCCGCTTCACCCACGACCTGCCGCACCTGCCGGTCACCATCGCCTGGGGCACCGGCGACCGCATCCTGCCGCGCCGCCAGGGCGTCCGGGCCAAGCACGTCATCCCCGGCGCCCGGCTGGTGCGGCTGCCCGGCTGCGGCCACTGCCCCATGAACGACGACCCGGCACGCGTCGCCCGGGTCATCCTCGACACCTCGCGCTGAGCCGGGGCCGGGGGGCGGCCGGGGCGGCCGTGCCCGGTGTTCACGGTGTGTTCGATCGCCGGGCACCCGGCCCCGGTAGGAATCGGGGCACCGGCCGGACGGAACCACGGGGCCGGACGCACAGGAGGAGTTGTTCATGAGTCACGGTTCGGGGCGGGACGGCATCGGGCGGCGGGCGCTGCTGCGGGGGACGGCGGTCGCCGCGGGGGCGGCCGCGCTCCCGGCGTTCTCCGGGGGCGCCCCGGCGCTGGCGCTCCCTGGCCGGCCGGAGGCCCGCTGGGGCGTGCAGGTGGGGGACGTCACGAGCTCCTCGGGCCTGGTCTGGGCGCGCGCGGACCGTCCGGCGCGGATGATCGTCGAGACCTCGGCGACCGAGTCGTTCCGTCGCGTCCACCGCTGGACGGGACCGGTGATCGGCCCCGGCACCGACCTCACCGGCCGTACCGCCCTCCACGGCCTGCCGCCGGGCGAGCGGATCCACTACCGCGTCCTGCTCGCCGACCCCGACGACCCCCGGCGCACCGGCCGCCCGGTGCACGGCTCGTTCCGCACCGCGCCCGCGCGCCGCGAGGACGTGCGCTTCGTCTGGTCGGGCGACCTGGCGGGGCAGGGCTGGGGCATCAACCCCGACCTCGGCGGCTACCGCGTCTTCACGCACATGCGCCGCCTGAACCCCGACTTCTTCCTGTGCAGCGGCGACAACATCTACGCCGACGGCCCCATCCAGCCCACCGTCGCGCTGCCCGGTGGCGGCACCTGGCGGAACGTCACCACCGAGGAGAAGTCGAAGGTCGCCGAGACCCTCGCCGAGTTCCGCGGTGCCTTCCGCTACAACCTCCTCGATTCCAACCTCCGCGACTTCAACGCCGAAGTGCCGTCCGTCATCCAGTGGGACGACCACGAGGTGCGCAACAACTGGTACCCGGGCCAGATCCTGGACGACGCCCGCTACACCGAGAAGAACGTCGACGTGCTGGCGGCCCGCGCGCGCCGGGCCTTCTCCGAGTACGTCCCGCTGTCCACCCAGCGCCCGGACGGCTCCGGACGTGTCTACCGCGTACTGCGCCACGGCCCGCTGCTCGACCTCTTCGTGCTCGACATGCGCACCTACCGCGACGCCAACTCCCCCGGCCGCCGCCCCGACGACACCCAGGGCATCCTCGGCGCCGAGCAGCTGCGCTGGCTCAAGCGGGAGCTGTCGCGGTCGCGGGCGGTGTGGAAGGTGATCGCCGCCGACATGCCGCTGGGGCTCGTCGTCCAGGACGGCCCGGTGAACATCGAGGCGGTCGCCCAGGGCGACCCCGGGGCGCCGCTGGGCCGGGAGCTCCAGATCGCCGAGCTGCTGCGGCACATCAAGCACCGGCGGATCACCGGCACCGTGTGGCTGACCGCCGACGTCCACTACACCTCGGCCCAGCACTACGACCCCGCCCGGGCGGCGTTCAAGGACTTCGCCCCCTTCTGGGAGTTCGTGACGGGGCCCCTCAACGCGGGCGGCTTCCCCGCGGTGCGGCTGGACGGGACCTTCGGCCCCGAGCAGCCCTTCGTCAAGGCCCCGGCCACCGCGAACGTCCCGCCGGGCCGGGACAGCCAGTTCTTCGGCGAGGTGGCCATCGACGGCGACGGCGGCGAACTGACCGTGCGGCTGCGCGACGAGAACGGCGGGGTGCTGTTCACCAAGGTGCTCCAACCGGGGCGCGTCGGACAGTGACGCTCCCCGGCGCCGGTGGGATGGTGGGCATCCGGAGCCGACGCGAGAGAGGTGCGTGCCGTGGCCGAGCAGGTGGACGTGGTCGTCATCGGGATGGGCCCGGGCGGTGAGCACGTGGCCGGCGAGCTGGCCGACGCCGGTCTGGACGTGGTGGGCGTGGAGGCCGAGCTGGTCGGCGGCGAGTGCCCGTACTGGGGCTGTGTGCCCAGCAAGATGATGATCCGGGCCGGGAACCTCCTCGCCGAGGGCCGCCGGGTGCCCGGCATGGCCGGCACCGCGCACGTCACGCCCGACTGGGCGCCCGTGGCGGCCCGTGTCCGCGACGAGGCCACCGACGACTGGGACGACCGGGTCGCCGCCGAGCGCTTCACCGGCAAGGGCGGCCGGCTGGTGCGCGGCCGCGGCCGGCTGGCCGGGCCGGGGCGGGTGGAGGTGGACGGCCAGGTCTTCGAGGCCCGGCGCGGCGTCGTCCTCGCCACCGGCACCCGCCCCTCGATCCCGCCCGTGCCGGGGCTCGACGGGGTGCCGTACTGGACCAACCGGGACGCGATCGCCGCCAAGGAGCCGCCGCGCTCCCTGCTGGTGCTCGGCGGGGGCGCGATCGGCCTGGAACTGGCCCAGGTCTACGCCCGTTTCGGCACCCGGGTGACGATCGTGGAGGCGCTCGACGAGCTGATCCCGGCGGACGAACCGGAGGCGGGCGCGCTGGTGGCCGGGGTGCTGCGGGACGAGGGGCTGACCGTACGCACCGGGGCGCGGGTCACCCGGGCGAGCCACGCCGGGGACGCCTTCACCCTGGTGCTGGAGGACGGCGAGGAGCTGACCGGCGAGCGGCTGCTGGTCGCCACGGGCCGCCACGCCGACCTCGCCCCGCTCGGCCTGGACACCGTGGGCCTGGACCCCTCGGCCCGGTGGCTGCGGACCGACGGCCGGATGCTCGCGGCACCGGGGCTGTGGGGCGCCGGCGACATCACCGGGCACGGGGCCTTCACCCATGTCGCGATGTACGAGGCGGACATCGTCGTCCGGGGCGTCCTGGGCGAACCCGGCCCGGACGCCGACTACCGCGCCCTGCCCCGGGTGACCTTCACCGACCCCGAGGTGGGCGCCGTGGGCCTGACCGAGAAGCAGGCCCGCGAGAAGGGCCTCCGGGTGCGCACCGGCCTGTCCCGGGTGCCCGACTCCACGCGCGGCTGGATCCACAAGGCCGGCAACGGGGGCCTGGTCAAGCTGGTCGAGGACGTGGACCGGGGCGTGCTCGTCGGCGCGACCACGGCGGGACCGACGGGCGGCGAGGTGATGTACGGGCTGGCCGTGGCCGTCCAGGCGCGGGTGCCCGTCGACACGCTGCGACACATGATCTTCGCCTACCCCACCTTCCACCGGAGTGTCGAGGACGCGCTGCGCGACCTGCGGCGCTCCTGAGCGACCGCCCGGGGGGGGGGGGGGGGGGGGGGGGGGGGGGGGGGGGTTTTTGCCCCCGGGGAAAGGGGAGGTGTGGTGCTGCAAAAACACTCTGCCAAGGGGGGTGTGGGTAACCAAAAAAAACCACCACAAAACTCCC
>NZ_JBWKFM010000010.1:47357-57718 GCF_056434285.1 Streptomyces sp. NPDC044063 | reverse complement strand
TCCCCCCCCCCCCACCCCCCCCGTCCCCGCCCCTCCCCCCCCCCCTCCCCCCCCCCCCCCCCCCCCCCCCCCCCACCCCCCCCCCTCCCCCCCCCCCCCCGCGATCGTCCTTTACCCACCGGACACAGGACGTTCGTGATCACGCAACACCGCTCGGCCAGGGTGGTGCCATGACCGACGAGAACTCCGCGAAGAGCTTCCCCGGCCATCACCCGCACCCCCGCCGACACCACCACTGGCGCCGCGACCTGGTGGAACTGGCCGCCCTCTTCACCGCGGTCGCGGCCGCCGACACGGTGGCCGACACGGTCGTACACGTGTCCGACGGCCCGGCCCTGCTGATCGGCTCGGCGGCCGCCCTGCTCGCCACGGCCGGCGTCCACACCTGGTGGTCCCGGCGCCGCGGCCACGCCCCGGCGCCGGCCGCCGCGCCGGCCCCGGCCACCCCGCCGCCGGCCGCCGCGCCCGGCGGCGAGGGCGAGCGGGGCGCCACGACGCTGTGGCGGATGCGGACGACCGTACGCGACGAGCCGGGCAGCCTGGCCGCGCTGTGCCTCGCCCTGGCCGGCCGGCACGTCGACATCCTCTCCCTCCAGACCCACCCGCTGGCCGACGGCACCGTCGACGAGCTGCTGCTGCGCTCCCCCGCCGCCCTGTCCCCCGCCGAACTGACGGCGTCCGCCGCCGCCGGCGGCGGACGCGACACCTGGCTGGAGCGCGCCGACGCCCACGACCTCGTGGACGCCCCCACCCGGATCCTGGGCCTGGCCACCCGCACCGCGCTGGACGCCGCCGAACTCCCCCTCGCGCTCCGCCGGCTCCTCGGCCGCTGCACGATCCGCTCGGTGCCGGAACGGTCGGCACGGTCCGGCGGCCCGGCCGCCGCGCCGGTGCCCGAGGACGGCACGTGGGAGGACACCGTGATACGGCTGCGCGACCCATCCGGCGGGTCGATCACCATCGAGCGCCCCCACCTCCCCTTCACGCCCACCGAGTTCGCGCGCGCCCGTGCCCTGGTGGAGCTCGACGCCCGCCTCGGCCCCCGCCTGCCGGCGCACGGCGACGTGCTGACGCTGCCCGAGGGCAACGAGATCACCGTCCGCCGGGCCGGACCCGGCGACCTGGACGCCGCCCGCGCCATGCACGACCGCTGCTCCTCGACCACCCTCGCGCGCCGCTACCACGGCCCGGTCGCCGACGCCGACCGCTATCTGCGCCACCTGCTCGGCCCGCGCTTCGGCCGCACCCTGGCCGCGTACACCGCATCCGGGCGGCTGGTGGCCCTCGGCCACCTGCTGTGGGACGGCGACGAGACCGAGGTCGCGCTGCTCGTCGAGGACGCCTGGCAGCACCGCGGGATCGGTGGGGAGTTGCTCGGCCGGCTGGTGGCCCTGGCCGGCGAGGCCGGCTGCCGGAGCGTCTACGCCGTCACCACCGCCTCCAACACCCCCATGGTCGCGGCCATGCGCGCCCTGGACCTGCCGCTGGACTACCAGGTCGAGGAGGGCACCCTCGTCATCACCGCCCGGCTCGCCCCCGAGCACGCCCGGCACGTCACGACGCGATCCGGCCGGGCACGGCTCGACGTCCCCTCGTCCTGACGCTCCTTAATGCGGTGACGGCGCGGCACCGCGCGTACGAGGATGAGCGCATGCCGAACACGACAACCACCCCCCTGCCCCGCCAGGTCGCCGACGCCCATGTGACCGCGTACACCGCCCTCGACCCCATCACCGGCACCTATCTGGGAGTGGCGGAGTCCGCGCGGCGGCTGCCGGACTTCTCCCCCCGGGGCATGGCGGCCGTCGCCGACCTGGCCCGCTCCACCCTCCGCGAGCTCGACCGGGCCGAGACCCGGCCGGGCGCGGACAGCGACGCCGAACGGCGCTGCGCCCGGCTGCTGCGCGAGCGGCTCACGGCCGAATTGGCCGTGCACGACGCGGGCGAGCACCTGTGCACCGTCAGCAACCTCCACTCGCCGCTGCACGCGGTGCGCGAGGTCTTCACCCTGATGCCCACCGACACCCCCGACGACTGGTCGGCGATCGCCGAGCGGCTGCACGCCGTGCCGGCCTCGCTCGACAGCTACCGCGCCGCCCTGGCCGAGGGCCTGGACCGCGGGCTGAAGGGCGGCCCGCTCCAGGTCGCCACGGTCCTCGGCCAGTTGGACGAGTGGATCGGCACGGGCACCGGCTGGTTCGGCGACTTCACGGCGCCCGGGCCCGAGGAGCTGCGCGCGGAGCTGGACAAGGCCGCCGGAGTCGCCACCGGGGGCCTGGCCGCGCTGCGCGACTGGCTGCGCGACGTCTACGCGCCCGCCGTCGAGGGCGCCCCCGACGTCGTGGGCCGCGAGCGCTACGCCCGCTGGTCGCGCTACTGGAACGGCACCGACCTGGACCTCGACGAGGCGTACGCCTACGGCTGGTCCGAGTTCCACCGCCTCCTCGACGAGATGCGGGTGGAGGCCGAGAGGGTCCTGCCCGGCGCGGGCACCCCGTGGGAGGCGCTGGCCCACCTCGACGTCCACGGCGCCCACATCGAGGGCGTCGAGGAGGTCCGGGTCTGGCTGCAGGAGCTGATGGACGAGGCGATCGAGGCGCTGGACGGCACCCACTTCGAGCTGGCCGAACGCGTCCGCCGCGTGGAGTCCCGCATCGCCCCGCCCGGCGGCGCCGCGGCCCCGTACTACAGCCAGCCCTCGGAGGACTTCTCCCGCCCGGGCCGCACCTGGCTGCCCACCCTGGGCGAGACCCGCTTCCCCGTCTACGACCTGGTCTCCACCTGGTACCACGAGGGCGTACCCGGCCACCACCTGCAACTGGCCCAGTGGACGCACGTCGCCGACCGGCTCTCCCGCTACCAGGCCACCATCGGCATGGTCAGCGCCAACTGCGAGGGCTGGGCGCTCTACGCGGAGCGGCTCATGGACGAACTGGGCTTCCTCACCGACCCGGAGCGCCGCCTGGGCTACCTCGACGCCCAGATGATGCGGGCCGTGCGCGTCATCATCGACATCGGCCTCCACCTGGAGCTGGAGATCCCGGCGGACTCCCCCTTCCACCCGGGCGAGCGCTGGACGCCGGAGCTGGCGCGGGAGTTCTTCGGCCTCCACAGCGGCCGCCCGGCGGAGTACCTGGAGAGCGAGCTCGTGCGCTACCTGGGCATGCCGGCCCAGGCCATCGGCTACAAGCTCGGCGAGCGCGCCTGGCTGGCCGGCCGTGCGGCGGCCCGCGCGGCCCGCGGTGACGCCTTCGACCTCAAGGCCTGGCACATGACCGCCCTCTCCCAGGGCTCCCTGGGCCTGGACGACCTGGTGGCGGAGCTGTCGGCATTGTGACGACCGCCGGTGGGGGCGCTCCGGGGCGCCCCCACCGCGCGCTCAGCCGGCCGGCGCCGTCAGCAGCCGCACCGAGGACCCCGACCGCTCCTTGACCACGCGCAGCTGCGCGGGGACGCGCTGCCGCAGATCCGCGACATGGCTGACGATGCCGACCGTGCGGTCCCGCTCGCGCAGCGAGTCCAGCACGTCGAGCACCTCGTCCAGGGTCTGCTCGTCGAGACTGCCGAAGCCCTCGTCGATGAAGAGCGTGTCCAGCCGGATGCCGCCCGACTCCTCGGTGACCACGTCGGCCAGGCCGAGGGCGAGCGCGAGCGAGGCGAAGAACGTCTCGCCGCCGGAGAGCGTCGCGGTGTCGCGTTCGCTGCCGGTCCACGCGTCCACGACGTGCAGTCCGAGGCCGGAGCGGCCGCGGCCGCCGGTCCGGGCGTCGGAGTGCACCAGCGTGTAGCGGCCGGACGACATGCGCAGCAGGCGGGCGGAGGCGGCCGCCGCCACCTGTTCGAGCCGGGCGGCCAGGACGTACGTCTCCAGGCGCATCTTGCGCTCGTTGCGCGCCGAGGTGCCCGCGGCGAGCGAGGCCAGCTCGGACACCCGGTGGTGGTCGGCGCGCAGCGGCGCCAGCCGCCGCGCGTCGGCGACGGCCTCGGCGGACAGCCGGTCCAGCTCCTCGCAGCGGGTACGCGCCGCCGCGTCCTCGGCGGACAGCCCGCGCAGCACCCGGGTCGCCTCGGCGACGGCCGCGAGCGCGGCGTCCGGGTCGGCGGGCGGGAGCGCGGCCGCCGCCCGCAGGCCGTCGTCGGCCAGCTCCGCCGCGACGGCGCGCTCCTCGTGTTCCCAGGCGTCGATCCGCTGCCGCAGCGCGCGCTGCCCGGCGTCGTCGAGCAGCGCCTCGGCGGCCAGGTGCGGGGTGTCGAACCCGGCGCGGTAGGCGGCGTCGGCAAGCCGGGCGTCGGCGTCCTTGCGGCGGCCGGCGGTGCGCTCCGCCTCCCGGGCGGCCGTGGCGGCGCCGGCGAGGAGGGCGAGCCGCTCCTCCAGCAGCGCGGCGCGCTGGGCCACGGTCCCGGAGCCGTCGCGCGCCTGCTCCAGATCCCGCCGGAGCGCGGCCAGTTCGTTGTCGAGGCCGTCCCGGCGGGTGGCGTGGGCGGCGATGCGCAGCCGGGCCTCCTCCTGGCCGGCGCGGCGCCGCTCGTACTCCCGCTCGGCACCGTCCAGGGCCTCGCGGGCCGCGTGCAGCGCAGCGGCGGCGGCCCGGGCCCCGGCGTGGGAGCGCTCCAGCTCGCCGACGAGGTCCGCGAGTTCGTCGGTGCCGGCCTCGCCGGCGTCCGCCGTGGCCACGGCCAGGGCCTCGCGGAGCGGGCGCAGCGCCCGGTCGGCCTCGTCGCGTACCGCGTCGGCGCGCTGCGAGGCGGCGAGGGCCGCCTCCTCGGCCGCGCGGTCCACCTGGCCGGCGCCCGCGCGGGCCGGGTCGGGGTGCTCGGTGGCCCCGCAGACGGCGCACGGGGCGCCGCCGACCAGCTCGGCGGCGAGCTCGGCGGCGATGCCGCGCAGCCGGCGTTCCTTGAGGTCCAGCCAGTGCTCGCGGGCCGCGGCGGCCGTGTCGCGGGCGTCGCGGAGGGCGGCCGCGGCCGCGTCGGCCTCGCCGGCGAGGCGGTCGCGGCGGCGGGCGGCGTCGAGCCGCCGGCGCTCGGCCTCCAGCCGGGCCCCGAGCTGCTCGGCTCGGCCCACCGCGTCCTGGGCCTCGTCGACGCGGCGGCGGTGGGCGCGCCGGTCCTCCTCCCAGGAGGCCAGCCATTCGGTGGCGTCGGCGAGCGCCGCCTCGTCGGCGGCGGCCGCGCGCTCCAGCCGGGCCGTCTCCGCGACGATCTCCTCCGCCCGGGTCTCGGCGCGGCGCGCGGCGGCCAGCGAACCGAGCTCCTCGCGGAGCGCGTGCTCCAGGGCGGCCAGCTGCTCGGCGCCGGCCTCGCGGTGCGCGGCGGGGAGCCGCTCGCGGGCCCGCCGCTCGGCGGCGGCCGCGGCGCGGTGCTCCTCCTCGGCCCGGTCGCGGAGCTCCAGGGCGGGCGCGACGGTGCCGGCGGCCCGGGCCCGCTCCCACCGCTCGCGTACGGCCCGGATCTCCGGGAGCCGCTCGGCGAGCGCCTCGGACCGGCGGACGGCCTCGGCGTGGCGCCGCTGCAGGGCGTACCGTTCGCGGGCGGCGTCGGCCCGCGTCTGGGCGGCCCGGTGGTCGTGCTCGGCGGCCCGTACGGCGGCCGCGGCGATGTCCCGCCGCTCCCGCGCGTTGACCCGCGCGAGGGCCCCCCACTCCAACACGGCCTCGACCAACCCGGCGTCCCCGGCCCCGAGCACGGTCTCCCCGGCCCGCTGCGCGGGCACGGCGACCGGGCCGCGGGCACGCCCCCGGGCGGCGGCACCGCGCGCCGAAGCCTCGTCGGGACCCGCGCCGGCACGCGGCCGGCCCGACGCGGACGTACCCCACGCCGCCGGGGCGACGCCGGACGCCGCAGCGCCGGCCGCAGCGGCCGCGCCCCGGCCCGCCGGCGCCGCGCCGAGCGCCGAAACCCCGGCCGGACCCGTGCCGGCGCCTGCCGGACCGCCCGGCTCCCCGGCGAGGCGCCCCACGGCGCCCGTCCGGTCGGGCCCCGCCGCACCCCGCGCCGCCGGTACGGCACCGCGCACCGCGGCCCCGGCCGTACGGCGGCCGTCCGGCTCCGTCGTGGGGCCGCACGCCGTGGACGGGGACGGCGTGCCCACCTCCGGCAGGGACGGGTCGCCGGCCGCCTGCCGCATGCGGTGGCCGAGGGCCAGCAGGTGGTCGTCGCCCGCGCGGACGCGGGCCTCGGCCGTGCGGCGGAGTTCCGCGAGGCGGTCCTCCACGGCGGCGAAGCGGCCGGTGTCGAAGAGGCGGCCGAGCAGGCCCGCGCGGGCGCCCTCCTCGGCGCGCAGGAAGCGCGCGAACTCCCCCTGCGGCAGCAGGACGACCTGGCAGAACTGCTCGCGGCTCATGCCGAGCAGCTGGGTGATCTCCTCGCCCATCTCCTGGAGGGAGCGGCTGAGGGCCTTCCACTCCCCGCCGGCGGTGCGCTCGCGCAGGGCGCCGTAGGCCTTCTCGCGGGTGACGCCGGTGCCGCGCTTCTTGGGGCGTGGCTGTTCGGGGCGGCGGGTGATCTCCAGGCGCCGTCCGCCGGCGGTGAGTTCGAGGACGACCTCGGTGGGGAGGCCGGCGTCGGCGTGGTCGCTGCGCAGGGTGAGCCCGGCGGCCTGGCGGGCGCCGGGGACCGCGCCGTAGAGGGCGTAGCAGACGGCGTCGAGGACGGAGGTCTTGCCGGCGCCGGTGGGGCCGTGGAGCAGGAAGAGCCCGGCGGCGGAGAGTTCGTCGAAGTCGACGCGCTGGGTGCCGCCGAAGGGCCCGAAGGCGGTGATCTCCAGCCGGTGGAGCCTCATCGGGTCACCTCGCGGGCGGCGTCGGTCACGCGGACGGAGTCCAGGACCGCGGTCAGCACGGCGCGTTCGTCCGCGTCGGGGCCGAGGCCCCCGCGTACGTGGGCCACGAAGTCCTCGGCGATCTCGCGGTCGACGCGGCCGCCGATCCGCCCGGCGTAGGAGGAGTGGGTGTCCTCGGGGGCGCGGTCGGGCGCGAAGGCGAGGCTGAGGACGTGCGGGAAGCGGCGGGCGAGCCGGGCCATCGGCTCGGCGGGGCGGACCGGGTCGGTGAGGGTCGCCTCCACCCAGGCGTCCTCGTGGCGGTCGAGGGCGGGGTCGGCGAGCAGGTCGTCGAGGTGGCCGCGGAGGCGGGCGAGCGGGCGCGGGACGGGGCAGTCGACGCGTTCGGCGGTCACCTCGCCGCCGGGGCCGAGGTCGACGAGCCACATGGTCTTGCGGTGGGTGGCCTCGGAGAAGGAGTAGGCGAGGGGGGAGCCGGAGTAGCGGATCCGCTCGGTGAGGGCCTGGCTGCCGTGGAGGTGGCCGAGGGCGACGTAGTCGACGCCGCGGAAGACCTCGGTGGGGACGGAGGCGACGCCGCCGACGGTGATGTCGCGCTCGCTGTCGCTGCCGGTGCCCCCGGCGACGAAGGCGTGGGCGAGGACCACGGACCGGGTGCCGGCGGGCCGGGCGGCGAGGTCGGCGCGGACCCGCTCCATGGCGGCCTCCAGGACGGCGGCGTGCCCGGCCCGCTCGGCGCCCAGCGCGTCGCGCACCAGGGCGGGTTCCAGGTAGGGCAGGCCGTAGAGGGCGACGTCGCCGTGCTCGTCGGAGAGCAGCACGGGCGTGCCGCAGGAGGCCGGGTCGGTGCGCAGGTGGATGCCGGCGCGCTCGATGAGCCCGGCGCCGACGCCGAGGCGGCGGGCGGAGTCGTGGTTGCCGGAGATCATGACGGTGGGCACCCCGAGCTCCGCGAGGCGGTGCAGCGCCTCGTCGAAGAGCTCGACGGCGGCGAGCGGCGGCACGGCGCGGTCGTAGACGTCGCCGGCGACGAGCACGGCGTCGACGCCGTGCTCCCGCACGGTGCGCACGAGGTGGTCGAGGAAGGCGCGCTGGGCTTCGAGGAGGTTCACGCGGTGGAAGGACCGTCCGAGGTGCCAGTCCGAGGTGTGCAGCAGCCTCACTGGGCGACTCCGACCCGCATGGTTGTCTTCCTCCACAGCCGCTCCGGCACCGATCCGTCGTCCTCCAGTCTCGCATCCGCCGCTCCCGCGTCGGTGCCGAACGAGGTGGCCGGTTCTCGCGCGAGGCGCCCTCGAAAAAGACTGTGTCCAGTACACATTTGAATTAAACGTGGCACTCGTCTCAGCCCCGGCAAGGGCGATAAGCGGCCTGTGCCCACATTGCCCGAACAATGTAGCTGGACATGTAAACTACCCGCCTTCTAGCGTTCGGCGTACAACTACCCCCACCCTGCGTTCAACTGCGCCCGCACGCGGCGCCGCGAATATTTATAACGGAGGGAAACCGCCACCTGCGCGGAGATCCGAATACTGCCGCGCGATTCGGCGACCTCGTGACTCTGGAGGTCCTGTTGAGCATCGAACCCCCTGCCACCCCCCAGAGCTGGATCAGGGTGTTCAACCCCGCACCCGACCCCCTGGTGCGTCTCGTCTGCTGTCCGTACGTGGGCGCCTCGGCGGCCGCGTACGCCGCCCTGTCCGCCGCGCTTCCCCCCTCCGTGGAGACGCTGGCGGTCGAGTACCCCGGCCGCCGGGGCAACCGATCGGAACCGGCGATCGACGACGTCGTACGCCTGGCGGGCCGCGTCGCCGACGAGCTCGCCGACTGGTCCGACCGGCCGCTGGCCGTCTTCGGGCACAGCATGGGCGCCGCCGTCGGCTATGAGACCGCCCGCGCCCTCGAACGCCGGGGCACCCCTGTGACCAGGCTCTTCGTCTCGGGACGCCCCTCCCCCTCGGCCGGCCTGCGGCTGACGCTGGCCTCCGACGAGGAGCTGGTGGCCGAGCTGCGCCGGCTCGGCGGCACCCCGCCGCGGCTCCTCGACAAGCCGGCCTTCCGCAGGATGATCCTCGGCTCCGTCCGCACCGACTACCGCGCGAACACCTCCTACCACCGGCCGGCGGACGACACCCTGGCGTGTCCCGTCACCTTCCTGCTCTCCACCGCCGACCCCTACGTGGGCCCGGCGGACGCGGCGGCCTGGAAGGAACACACCACGGGCGACTTCCGGCTGACGGAATTGCCCGGGGACCATTTCTTCTTCGCCGACAGTCCCGCCCGACTGGCCGGGGAAATCATGGCGGATCTCGGGAACGGCCGATGACGAGGGAATTCACGATGAAGCGAACCGCACCGGAGCGGACCGCACCGGCTGCCGATGACACCGATGAGCTGGCACTTCAGATCTACGCCTGGTCCCTGCACCGCACGGAAATACATCTTCCGGAGGCCGAGCGGGAATTCGGACTGCCCCGCGAGAAGATCGGACGGGCCCTCGATCTGCTGACGGAACTGAAACTCGTCCGGTACGACGCGTCCAAGGAGGTCTTCGTCGGGGTGAGCCCCAGCGCGGCCCAGGTGGAGCTGATCGCGCCCATCGAGGAGCAGATCCACGAGCGGCAGGACCGGCTCGCCGCCATCCACCAGCGGCTCCGGAGCTTCTCCGACGTCTTCACCTCCGCCCAGCGCGACCGGATGCGGCACGAGACGGTCGTGATCCCGGAGAACGAGGAGCACCTGCGGCTGCGGCTGGCCGACGCCGCCCGGCACTGCTCCTCCGAGATGCTGATCATGGAGGCGGGGGGCTGCGACGGCGGCGCCCGGCTGTTCGACCGCCACGTCTGGCCGACGGCCCTGCGGCTGCTGGCCCGGGGCGTCCGGGTCCGTACGCTCCACCAGCACACCGCGCGCACCGACGCCCGGGCCCGCGCCCGGGTCCAGGAGGCGACGGCCGCCGGGGCGACGGCCCGCACCTGCGACGACCTCTTCGGGCACCTCGTCGTCCTCGACGGCAAGGCGGCCCTGGCGGTCCTGCCCTCCACGAGCGACCCGGAGGAGGCGGAGCCGAAGAGCACCATGATCTACGACCCCACCGTCGTGGGCCTGCTGCGCGGCGTCCACGAGCACGCCTGGCACGCGGCCGTCGAGTTCGACCAGGGCGCCGTCCGGTACGGCGAGACCCTGGACGCCCTCAAGAGCACCATCCTGCGGCTGCTGGCCACGGGCCTGAAGGACGAGGTCGTCGCCCGCCGCCTGGGGATGTCGCCGCGCACCTTCCGCCGGCACATCGCGAGCATCATGGACGAACTGCGCGCGGAGAGCCGCTTCCAGGCGGGGATCACGGCGGCCCGCTCGGGCCTGCTGGACGCCGACAGACCGGACACGACCCCTCCGCCCTTCTCCGCCCGGCCCGCGATGACGCTGATACCGCCCCTCCCCCGGACGGAGGGGGGCATCCTGTCGCGGATCTGAACCGGTCCCGGGGGGGGGGGGGGGGGGGGGGGGGGGGGGGGGGGGGGGGGGGGGGGGGGGGGGGGGAGAGGGAGAGGGGGGGGGGGGGGGGTGGGGGGGGAGGGGA